>NZ_JABDWE010000015.1:0-179207 GCF_019685125.1 Rhizobium sp. NZLR10
GAACACAAACCAGCAATCGCCAATCCGCTTGAGTTTCTTTAGAACGAAAGACTTCGTCGCCAGCAGCGCCGCCGCCCTCGTTCAGTGAGTGGGCTTATAGAACTAACCCTCCCAAACAGTCAACAGCCATGCCGAAAGTTTTTTGACAATTTTGTAACAGGCTGAAAATGAAGGGCTTTTAGCGACAGTCGCAAAAATAGACGAAATCCGCCGCCCCAATGGGTGGTTTTTGAGATTCGTTTTCGCCAAATCCTGAAGAACGGCTTCGGCGAGGGAGACAAGGTTGATATGGGAAGCCTGATGTTGAATTCCAGGTGCTTGCCTATAACGCGCCTCAGTCGCTAATTTGGCGGCGATAGAATATCCGGCGGAGTGAAGAATGCTTGTCCTCGATGAAGAACAGACGCGCGCGGCCCTGCCCTGGCCGGAACTGATCGAGGCGATTGCCCGCATGTTCCAGAGCGAATGCGTGATGCCGGTGCGCCACCACCATGAGATGGAGGTGCCGGGTGAAGAGAGCGCTACACTGCTTCTGATGCCGGCCTGGCTTCCCGGACATTATGCCGGGGTGAAGACCGTCTCGGTCTTTCCTGGCAACATGCGGCGCGGCCTGCCGGCGATCTTCGGAACCTATCTTCTTTCCTCCGGCGCTACCGGCGAGATGCTGTCTGCGATCGACGGTGGCGAACTGACTGCGCGGCGGACGGCGGCAGCATCGGCGCTGGCGGCCCGTTATCTCGCCCGTGCCGATGCGGAGGAGATGCTCGTCTGCGGGACCGGTCGACTGTCGCTCAACCTGATACTTGCTCACGGCACGACCCGGCCGATCAAGAAGTACCGCGTCTGGGGTCGCAACCGGCATGCCGCGGAAACGATCGCCGCCGAAGGGCGGGCGCTGGGGCTGGATGTCGAGGCGGTTGCAGATGTTGAAGCCGCGGCGCGAACCGCCGATATCATTTCCTGCGCCACGCTTTCCAGCGAGCCGTTGATATCGGGCGAATGGTTGAAGCCCGGCGCCCATCTCGATCTCGTCGGTGCCTTCAAGCCAAATATGCGCGAAAGCGACGACGAGGCCATCCGCCGTGCTTCGGTCTATGTCGATACCCGCGCCGGCGCCGTCAGCGAGGCAGGCGATATCGTCCAGCCGCTGAAAAGCGGCGTGCTTAGGGAAAGCGACATCAGAGCAGAGCTTGCGGAACTGGTCAGCGGTGCCCATGGCGGGCGAAGCCATGGTGAGGAAATCACGTTGTTCAAATCGGTCGGCGCCGCTTTGGAAGATCTCGCCGGAGCGATTCTTGCCTATGAGACAGTGACGGGCCGAAAGTGACGATCAGTGCATCATTGCCGGAACTTCCGGTTTCACATGTTCTGCCGGCCGTCGGCGCGGCGTTGGCCAATGAGGGACGCGCCGTCCTTTCCGCGCCGCCCGGCGCCGGCAAGACGACGCTGGTGCCGCTTTACCTGCTTGACCAGGCCTGGCGCGGCGACGGCAAGATCATCCTGCTGGAGCCCCGGCGGCTGGCGGCGCGGGCGGCGGCAAGCCGGATGGCGTCATTGCTCGGCGAGCAGGTTGGCAGCACGGTCGGCTACCGCATGCGCCTCGACAACAGGATATCGGCAGCGACACGGATCGAGGTCGTGACCGAGGGGGTTTTTGCCCGGATGATCCTCGACGATCCGGAATTGGCCGGTGTCTCTGTCGTCATCTTCGACGAACTCCACGAGCGTTCGCTGGATGCCGATTTCGGACTAGCGCTGGCGCTCGACGTCCAATCGGCCCTGCGCGAGGATTTGCGTATCTTGGTGATGTCGGCGACCCTCGACGTCGAACGTGTGGCGGCCCTGCTCGACCATCCGCCTGTCATCGAAAGCCTGGGGCGCAGCTTTCCGATCGATATCCGCTACCAGGATCGGCCGGGCGGCGAGCGCATCGAGGATGCGGTCACGCGGGCGATACTCGATGCCCATGCCGATGAGACCGGCTCGATCCTCGCTTTCCTGCCCGGCCAGGCGGAAATCACCCGAACGGTGGAACGGCTGCAGGGACGATTCGGAGCCGAGACACTGATTGCGCCGCTCTATGGCAATCTCAGCCAGAAGGAGCAGGATGCGGCAATCCGACCGGCATCCACGGGAACACGCAAGATCGTGCTTGCGACGTCGATCGCCGAAACCTCCATCACCATCGATGGCGTCAGGATCGTGATCGACAGCGGGCTGCAGCGTCTGCCAGTGTTCGAAGCGTCGACCGGGATCACCCGGTTGGAGACGGTGCGCGTGTCGCGGGCTTCCGCCGATCAGCGGGCGGGCCGCGCCGGCCGAACGGAACCGGGTATCGCCGTCAGGCTGTGGCACCAGGGACAGACCGCGGCCCTGCCGGCCTTCACGCCGCCGCAGATCCTTTCCAGCGACCTTTCCGGACTGGTGCTCGATCTCGCCCATTGGGGCGTTCAGGATCCGGCGTCGCTTGCCTTTGTCGACCAGCCGCCGGAGACGACGCTCAGGGAAGCGCGGGTGCTGCTTGGCCAGCTCGGCGCGCTCGACAAGGGTGGGGCGCTGACAGTACGCGGCAAGGTGATGCGTGATCTCGCTTTGCCGCCGCGGCTTGCCGCCATGGTCATTTCTGCAGGCGAATCAGGGCACGCCCGCGATGCGGCAATGATCGCCGTGCTTCTCACCGAACAGGGGCTCGGCGGAACGAACATCGATATCGAGGAGCGGCTGCGACGCTTCAAGGCCGAGCGTGGCGAAAGAGTGGAGGCCTCGCGGCGGCTGGCGGCGCGGCTGGCGAGCGGCCTCGACACCGTTACCGCAACGGCGCCGGCACTTGCGGGCCAGCTCTTGCTGCATGCGTTCCCGGATCGGATCGCGCTTCAGCGCGGCGGGCGCGGCCGATTCGTGATGGCGAACGGGCGCGGCGCGGAGCTGCCGGAAACCGAGAGGCTGGCCGGCAGCCAGATGCTGGTTATCGCCGATCTCGCCGGGCGGGCGGCGCGGGCGCGAGTATTGGCGGCAGCCGAGGTAACGCGCGGCGATATCGACGCCGAGCTGCCCGGCGAAATCAAAACCGGCGATCAGATCTTTTTCGACCGGCAAAGCCGGCAGATACGAGCGCGGCGGGCAACCCGGCTCGGTGCGATCGTCTTCGAAGAGACGCCCTTGCCGCGGCCTTCCGGGGCCGCGGTCACCCAGGCACTGGTGGAGGGCGTGCGCGAGCTGGGGCTCGATCATCTCGCCTTCTCGAAGGAGGCCGTGCAACTTCGCGAGCGGATCGGATTCCTTCACAGGACGATCGGCGAGCCCTGGCCCGACGTCAGCGACGATGCCCTGCTTTCGCGGCTGGATGATTGGTTCGGCCCCTTTCAGACAGAGGCCCGCGGCCTTTCCGAGATTTCAGCAGCCGGGCTGTCGAACGGGCTGCTGTCGTTGGTGCCGCACGAGGTGCAACGCGACCTCAACCGACTTGCGCCGACCCATTTCGAAGCGCCGACCGGCCAGAGGCACCCGATCCAATATGAGGGCGAGGAGCCGGTGTTGACGATCCGCGTGCAGGAGTTGTTCGGGCTGAAGCAGCACCCGGCCATTGCCGGCGGCCGTCTGCCGCTGCTGCTCGAACTGACCTCGCCGGCGCATCGGCCGATCCAGACGACCCGCGACCTGCCGGGCTTCTGGGCGGGCACGTGGAGAGACGTGCGTGCCGATATGCGCGGACGTTATCCCCGGCATCCCTGGCCGGAGCGGCCGGAAGACGCGTTGCCGACGACACGGGCAAAACCGCGTGGTACATGAGGGCCATCCAAGGAGCCCCCGGCATGATCGACACGCCTGGCATGATTGACAAGACACAAAGCCTTACACTGGAGGACCGGTACAGCAGCCGCAGGCTGCGCCTGCAGACGCTGGTGCGGCTGCGCTGGCTTGCCGTTTGCGGCCAGGCGCTGACGGTGTTCATCGTGGCCTTCTGGTTGAAATTTTCCTTACCGCTGATTGCCAGCTCTTCGCTGATCGCTGCCCTTGCCTGGGTGAATTTCTACCTGACGATCCGCTATCCGCCGACCCACCGGCTGGGACCGCCGGCCGCCTTTGCGCTGCTCGGCTTCGATCTTCTGCAGCTCTGCGCGCTGCTCTTCATCACCGGCGGCCTTGCCAACCCTTTCGCAGCCCTCGTCTGCGTGCCCGTCATCATTTCGTTTGCCTCGCAGCCGATCCGTTACAGCACGGCGCTGATCGGCTTCGCGATGGTGTGCATCACGATGCTTGCCTTTTCGCCTTTTCCGCTGCCCTGGTTCGACGGTGTCGAGATCAACGTCCATAACGTCATGCAGTTCGGGGTCTGGTGCTCGATCGCCTCGACGATGGCCTTCGCCGCCTTCTATGCCTACCGTGTCTCGCTGGAAGCGAGCCAGCTTGCCGATGCGCTGGCTGCAACCGAACTGGTGCTGCAGCGGGAAAAACACCTTTCACAGCTCGATGGATTGGCGGCCGCCGCTGCCCACGAGCTCGGCACGCCGCTTGCGACGATCAGCGTCGTCGCCAAGGAAATGGAGCGGGAGCTCAAGGACGACGATCGTTTCCGCGAGGACGTGATGCTGCTGCGCAGCCAGAGCGAACGCTGCCGTGACATCCTGCGGCGGCTGACGACGCTTTCCTCCGAAGGCGAAGCGCATATGCGCCGCCTGCCGCTTTCCTCGATGATCGAGGAGGTCGTCGCGCCACACCGGGAATTCGGCATCATCTTGGAGCTGATCGAAAAGAGCCCGCGCAAGGACGAACCGGTGACCGACCGCAATGCCGGCATCATGTACGGGCTCGGCAACCTGATCGAAAACGCCGTCGATTATGCGCGGGAGAAAGTGATCGTCACCGTCGAGCATGATCACGACAAAGTGCTGATCGTCATCGAGGATGACGGCAACGGCTACGCTCCCGATATTCTGACGCGGATCGGCGAGCCTTACATGACCAAGCGGCAGAAAGAGGATACGGCGGGCGGGCTCGGCCTTGGGCTTTTCATCGCCAAGACGCTGCTGGAGCGCTCGGGGGCATCGCTGATTTTCGAGAATCGCGACCCGGAAAGTGCGGGCGCGCGTATCCGAATCGAATGGCCGCGCATGCTGATCGACGCAAATTCGACAAAATGACTTTGTCGGCATAAGTAGGATATAAACGGTTGACGCAGATCGGGCGTTCAAGCGCCAGGACCAAGACGATGACAGAACAAAATCACGAAAATTTCGCCGCGGCAGATGAAGACCATATCGGTCCTGACGCTAGCCTGCTGATCGTCGACGACGACGGGCCGTTCCTGCGCCGGCTGGCCCGGGCGATGGAGACGCGCGGTTTTCAGGTGGAGACGGCCGAATCAGTGGCGGAGGGCGTTGCGAAATCGAGAGGCAGGCCGCCGAAATATGCGGTGGTCGACCTTCGGCTCGGCGACGGCAATGGGCTCGACGTCATCGAAGCTATCCGCCAGCGGCGCGACGACACCAGGATCATCGTGCTGACCGGCTATGGCAATATCGCAACCGCGGTCACCGCCGTAAAACTCGGCGCCGTCGATTACCTGGCAAAGCCAGCGGATGCCGACGACGTCTTTTCAGCGTTGACGCAGCGGCCGGGCGAAAAGGCCGACCTTCCCGAGAACCCGATGTCGGCCGACCGGGTGCGCTGGGAGCACATCCAGCGGGTCTATGAAATGTGCGAGCGCAACGTGTCGGAAACCGCGCGCCGACTCAACATGCATCGGCGCACACTGCAGCGTATCCTTGCCAAACGGGCGCCGAAATAGACGAGACATCCGTCAAACATCATCGACGGTATACGGCTTTCCGTTGGCCCATTCGGCCATCATCAGCCTCTGCGCGGCGGCACGTGAGAAATTGAGCGTGACGGATTTTCGCGTGGCCGGGGCCAAACGATGTTCCGGCGCCTCGCGAATCATATGAGCGCCATAACCGTCCGACAGGAAAAGCCCGCACTCCTCGGGAAAGATGTCGAGCGGCACACCTTCGTGAGTCGCGAAGAACAACCGGTCGCAATGCAGCCTGTATTCCGGCCATTTGCGATCCACCCTGAAATCCTCGATCGACGTCTTGATTTCTATAATCCAGACCTCGCCCTTTTCCGAAACAGTGATCAAATCGGCACGGCGGCCGCTGGCGAGCGGCAGTTCGGGCAGCACGGCATGGCGCATTTCA
This sequence comes from Rhizobium sp. NZLR10, assembly GCF_019685125.1. Taxonomy (NCBI): domain Bacteria; kingdom Pseudomonadati; phylum Pseudomonadota; class Alphaproteobacteria; order Hyphomicrobiales; family Rhizobiaceae; genus Rhizobium; species Rhizobium sp. NZLR10. The sequence goes on from NZ_JABDWE010000015.1 coordinate 6,198, forward strand.
TGCAGCAAAATCTGCGTTCCGCGCCGCACCATCATGGCTCTGTCCGATTGCCGGCCATCGATTAACGGATTGTTATTGTAAACGCTCAAAATCGTCATGGATAACCCTAGCAGGGGCTGGCGTGTTGTTGCAAAAAAACCATGCGCTTCTAATTTGCGCCGCAGATGGATTTGTCGCGCAGCAGTAGCCTTGCAAAGCGCAAGTTAATCGAAAATAAACCATAATCAACGATGGTCGAAAGACTGTTCTCCTTGCCCCAAAACTTCAAGAGTCATCTATGCGCATCCGCAATGCATTCCCGGTATTTGGCCTGCTGACGACGCTGGCACTGGCCGGTTGCTCCTCGACATCAGACAGCGCATCCGTCGACGACAAGGGCGCAGGCCCGACGGTACAGACAGCCCAGATCTTCAATGACGCCTATGGCGTGACGAAGGATTCCGGATACTCTCTGCCGGCGATCCCGATCGACCGGGTCAAGCCGCAGTTCCGCCGCCAGGTCGTCAGCTACCAGACCACCGAGCGCCCCGGTACGATCATCGTCAACACTCGCGAGCGCTTCCTCTATTACATCCTGGCCAACGGCAAGGCGATGCGCTACGGCATCGGCGTCGGCAAGCAGGGCTTCGCATGGGCCGGCACCGCCTACGTCGCCTGGAAGCAGGAATGGCCGACCTGGCACCCGCCGAAGGAAATGGCCGTTCGCCGTCCTGACGTCGCCAAGTATGTCGAAGACGGCATGGGCCCGGGTCTCAGCAATCCGCTCGGCGCACGCGCCATGTATCTCTTCAACGATGACGGCAAGGACACGCTGTTCCGCCTGCACGGCACACCGGAATGGGCTTCGATCGGCACTGCCGCTTCCTCGGGCTGCATTCGCCTGATGAACCAGGACGTCATTGACCTCTATAGCCGCGTCCGTCCCGGCAAGGGCACGTCCAAGGTCGTCGTTATCCAGTAAGCTAGATACTGAATTCGGTATAAAAAAGGCCGCCGGGCTGTCGTTCCGGCGGCCTTTTCATATTCTCACCTATGCTCTCACCCTTCTTGCTTCGCCTTGAGTTCAAGGCGGCGGCGGTGAAGCACCGGCTCGGTATAGCCGTTCGGCTGCTCCCTGCCCTTCAGGACGAGATCGAGGGCGGCCTGAAAGGCGATCGAGCCGTCGAAATTGCCGGCCATCGGCCGATAAGCGGGGTCTTGCTCGTTCTGCCGGTCGACGACAGCGGCCATGCGCTGCATCGTTTCGGCGATCTGAGCCTCGGTGACGACCTTGTGGTGCAGCCAGTTCGCCATGTGCTGGGCCGAGATGCGCAATGTCGCACGATCCTCCATCAGGCCGACATTGTTGATGTCTGGCACCTTCGAGCAACCAACGCCCTGATCGACCCAGCGCACGACGTAGCCGAGGATGCCCTGGGCATTGTTGTCGAGTTCGCGCTGGATTTCCTCCGGCGTCCAGTTCGGCCGCACCGCAACCGGCACGGAGAGAATGTCGGAGAGCTTGGCGCGCGCACGGTCCTTCAGCCCCTGCTGAACCCTGGCGACATTCACCCGGTGATAATGGGTGGCATGCAGGGTGGCGGCCGTCGGCGACGGGACCCAGGCGGTGTTGGCGCCGGCCTTCGGATGGGCGATCTTCTGCTCCAGCATCGCCGCCATCAGATCCGGCATCGCCCACATGCCCTTGCCGATCTGCGCATGGCCGGCAAGACCGCATTCGAGCCCGATGTCGACGTTCCAGTTTTCATAGGCGGCGATCCAGGCCGCCTGGCGCATGTCGCCCTTGCGAATCATCGGGCCGGCTTCCATCGAGGTGTGGATCTCGTCGCCGGTGCGATCGAGGAAGCCGGTATTGATGAAGACGACGCGCTCGCGGGCAGCACGGATGCATTCCTTGAGATTGATCGTCGTGCGGCGCTCCTCATCCATGATGCCCATCTTGATGGTGTAGCGCGGCAGGCCAAGCGCGTCTTCGACCCGCGAGAAGATCTCGTCGGCGAAGGCCACCTCTTCCGGCCCATGCATTTTCGGCTTGACCACATACATCGAGCCGGTGCGGGAATTCTTCCTGCGGCCGGCCGGGCCGATGTCGTAAAGCGAGATCAGCCCGGTGATGACGGCATCCATGATGCCTTCCGGTACTTCGAGGCCGTCGCGGTCGAGGATCGCCGGATTGGTCATCAGGTGGCCGACATTGCGCACCAGCATCAGCGAGCGGCGATGCACCTCGAACGAAGCGCCGTCCGGGCCGGTATATTGCACATCCGGATTGAGCTTGCGGATGAAGCTCGTTCCGCCCTTTACCACCTCTTCCTGGAGATCGCCCCTCATCAGGCCGAGCCAGTTGCTGTAGACGACGACCTTGTCCTCGGCGTCGACGGCAGCGATCGAATCCTCGCAGTCCATAATTGTCGTAATCGCCGATTCCAGCCAGACATCGGAGATATGAGCCGGATCGGTCTTGCCGATCGCCGTCGTCACATCGATGACGATCTCGATATGGATGCCGTTGTTCTTCAGGAGAATATGCGTCGGTGCGGCGGCATCGCCGCGATAGCCGGCAAAATGCCCGTCATCCCTCAGCATTGCCTGCTCGCCATCGATCGATCTGATCGCGAGCGCTCCGTCCTTGACGGCGAAACTGCCGACATCCTTCCAGCTGCTATCCTGCAGCGGCACAGACATATCGAGAAAATCTCGCACCCAGGCGATGACCTTCTCGCCGCGCTTCGGATTGTAACCCTTGCCCTTTTCAGCGCCGTCGGTCTCGGGAATGGCGTCCGTGCCATAGAGCGCATCATAGAGCGAGCCCCAGCGGGCATTGGCGGCGTTGAGCGCATAACGGGCGTTCATGACGGGAACGACCAGCTGCGGGCCTGCAATCGAGGCGATCTCAGGATCGACGTTATCGGTCGACACTTGGAAGTCCGATCCCTCAGGCAAGAGATAGCCGATTTCGCGGAGGAAGGACTGGTATTCGTCCATATCCGCAGGCGAGCCATGCCGGCGATACCAGTCGTCGATCTTAACCTGCAGGTCGTCGCGTTTTGCCAGCAGCGCACGATTCCTAGGGGCGAGATCATGGACGATCGCCGAAAAATCGGCAAAGAACTTGTCCGCGTCGACCGCTAGCCCTGGCAGCACCTCCTTGACGAGGAAATCATGAAGGACGGCTTCGACGGCAAGACCGTTCTTATCAATGCAGTTCATGCGGCATTCTCCTTGGCACGACTTTGAATGCTGCCACTTTGCCCGGCTTTCATTCACAGTCAATTCGGCAATAATTCGAAAGATTTATGCTTTTGTGGAAATTATGCGCGGCGTTACGCACATCGGAAGCCCATTCTGCGGCTGCGTCGTTAATTTCTGCACCGGCCAGGGATTGGTCTGAGCGGTGGAATCGAAGCGATAGCGATGCATCAGAACAGCAAGGGCAATCACCGCCTCCTGAAGCGCAAAGGTTGCGCCGATACAGACACGCGGACCGGCGCCGAAAGGCAGGAACTGGAAGCGGCCGATGGAGCCGCGATTTTCCGGCAGGAAGCGTTCCGGCATATAGGCGCGCGGCCTGTCCCAATAGAGTTCGTGGCGATGCAACGTCCAGGGCATGATCAGCAACGTGACATCGGCATCGATCTCGACCCGCTCGCCCTTAGGGCTTGTCCAGGAATCAGCCGCTATGGCGGCGCGATTGATGGATGGTGCCGGCGGATAGAGGCGTAAAGCCTCCTCGAAGGCGGCGCGCGTCAGCGGCATTAGATCCAGCCATTCCACCGGTTCGGCGCCAGTGGCGAGCACTGCGTCGATTTCTACTTCCATCGCCTCACGGATGTGCGGGCTGTTCGATACGCAATACAGCGTCCAGGCCAATGCCCGCGCTGTGGTCTCATGCCCCGCGCCGATAAACGTCAGAATATTGTCTTCGATTTCTTCTTTCGTCAGCCCGTCAGGGCCGGCCTGCTCCAAGAGCAGGGTCAGGAAATCTTCGGGCGCGGTGGCGCGATTGGCCTTCATCTTTGCCAGTCGCGTATCCATCGTGTTGCGCACAATGGCGCGGAATTTCTCCAGCACTTTCTGACCGCCGATGCGTGTCACACGTGGAACCCAGGACGGGGCGCGCATCAGATCCATCGGATCGACGCGGCCCATGCGATTCAGGAGATCATTGACATCATCGGCGAAATTGCCGCTTGAGGTGACGATTTCACCGGAGAATAACGTGTCAGCGAGAATCGCGAAGGTCAGCTCGGTCATGTCGGTGCTGATATCGAAAATCGCTCCCGCCTCGCCTGCGCTCTCATATTTGCCGGCATAGTCTTCAGACTGGCGCAACATCTGCCCGGCGAAGCCTTGGGCATGGCGGGGCGTGAAAACCGGCGCCACCGCCTTGCGTGATCTTTTCCAGACGGGACCTTCGGCGGTCAGAAGACCGTCGCGTAGGATCGGACGCAGGACGAGCTGGCGCACATCCGACATGCGGTAATTATTGGCATTGTCGACCAGCACATGCTTGATCAGGCCGGGATCATTGACGATCAGCGTCCTCTGGCCAAAGAAATTGGTGTGGATCCAGGGCAGCGTGTAAGACGGCTCGCCCCAGAGTTCGAGCGGGTTGCGCAGGATGACGCGGATGATTTCCAGCCGGCTCGGCGGTACGGTGCGCGGCAGCGGTGCCGGCGGAACGAAGGGGTCCGGACGCATGTCCATCGGAAAAGCCTTTCGGGGAAAATCTACGCTTCCCGTCAGGCGTGAAGCTAGAGCAGGCCCTTGAGTTCGTCCAGCTTGTCGTTGATCAGCCAGCCGTAATAATTCTCCTCCGGCCAGACGGTCGCGCCGGCGGAGCGGTTTTTCGCGGCAAGGGCTGCGGCGCGCTGGCGCGAGTTGCCGACATTATAAAGCGTCGCGGTCAGGCCGGGATTGCCCGAGATGTCCATGCCGGCGATCTCCTTGTAATCGTCGATCGACCGGCGGATCGATGCGGCGACAAAGGCGAGCGAGATATCGGGATCCATGATGGACTTGTAGACGGCGCCGGCATTCTTCTCGTTCAGCTTCGGATAACCGGAGACACGGGCCACGAGATCGGAGAGCATCAGCGCCGTCAACGGATTGACCTGGCCGAGGCCGAAGGTCTGACCGGCGTAGAAGGGCTGGAAGAAGACCGCGCTGAAGCGGTTGTCGGGAAAGCTCTTGCCACCCACGGTCTTGCCGCGAAAATCACTTTCCCAGACATCTTCGCGGCAGGACCACAGCGTGTAGGAATCGCTCTTGCCTTTGCACTCGGCAAATTGCGGCCGCACCACGAAGTCGTCGATGTTTTCGCCGTCATAAGCGAAGCGGAAGCTTTCTCCAGCGTAAGAAGCAGCCTTGACATAATAGGACTGCAGCCGGTCGTAGGCGTCGACATTATAAGTGTGTTCGCCAACGATCGCGCCGACGACATGGATGGGATTGATGCCGTAAGCGCTGGAGACCTTGCGGATCTTGCCCATCAGCTCGCGATCGGTGGCCAGGAGCTCGTGGACCTTTTCATACTTCAGATCGAAGCTGCTCTTGGTTCCCTTGGTGCGCCTGACGGACGCGCCCGGAATATCCGGCTGCTCGGCATGGCGGTTGCCGGCCGGCACCGTCTGCATTGCGAAGGCGGGCGCCGAATTCACCAAGGCAACGGCAATCAAAAGGCTTGTCAAAAGGCGTCGCACGATCCGCTATCCCGTCCGGTTCCATCGTCCTGTTTGCGATGCGGCTGACTGGACCAGAATCTTGGCCGAATAAAGCCGCAGCGGAAAACAAACGGGCCTTCACTAAAAAGTAAAAGGCCCGCTGTCGAGAGTGGAGTTCGTCACAATCCGGCATTCACATCGGGAAAGACATGGACCGGTGCGCCGATATCACAGAATGAAGCGCGAGAGATCGGTATTCTGCGCGAGATCGCCGACATGTTCGCGCACATAGGCGGCATCGATCGTCACGGCCGTTCCGCCCCGGTCCGGCGCGTTGTAGGAGATCTCGTCCAGCACCCGCTCCATCACCGTCTGCAGACGGCGGGCGCCGATGTTTTCGACGGAGGAGTTCAGATGCACGGCGACATCGGCAAGCGCATCGATCGCGTCATCAGTGAATTCGAGGCTCAGGCTTTCGGTTTCCATCAGCGCACGATACTGGCGGATGAGGCTTGCTTCCGTCTCGGTCAAGATTCGGCGGAAATCCTCCTTGTTCAAAGGACGCAATTCGACACGGATCGGCAAGCGACCCTGCAGTTCCGGCAAAAGATCCGAGGGTTTGGAGACATGGAAGGCGCCGGAGGCGATGAAGAGGATATGATCCGTCTTCACCGGCCCATATTTGGTCGAGACCGTCGTGCCTTCGACGAGCGGCAAGAGGTCGCGCTGAACGCCTTCGCGCGAAACGCCGGCGCCCATGCCGCCGTCACGGGCGGCGATCTTGTCGATTTCGTCGAGGAAGACGATACCGTCATTCTCGGTGGAGCGAACGGCCTCGCGCTGGATCACCTCATTGTCGATCAGCTTGTCGGATTCGTCGCGGATCAGGTCGCTGTAGGAGGCCTTGACCGTGGTGCGGACCTTCTTGGTGCGTCCGCCCATGGCTTTGCCGAACATTTCCGACAGGTTGAGCACGCCGATATTGGCGCCCGGCATGCCGGGTATTTCGAAGCCACCCATGCCGGAACCGGCATCGGCCACCTCGATATCGATTTCCTTGTCGTCGAGTTCGCCATCCCTCAGCTTCTTGCGGAAGTTTTCGCGGGTGGCGGGCGAGGCGGTGGTGCCGACCAGCGCATCGAGAACACGCTCCTCGGCGCTGACGTGGGCCTTGGCCTGGACCTCGGTCCGCTTCTTCTCGCGCACCAGGCCGATACCGACCTCGACAAGATCGCGGATGATCTGCTCGACATCGCGGCCGACATAACCGACTTCGGTGAATTTGGTGGCTTCCACCTTGATGAAGGGCGCGCCGGCGAGTTTTGCCAGGCGGCGGGAGATCTCGGTCTTGCCGACACCGGTCGGGCCGATCATCAGGATGTTCTTCGGCATGACTTCGTCGCGAAGGCTGGGGTCCAACTGCTGGCGACGCCAGCGGTTGCGAAGCGCAATCGCGACGGCGCGTTTGGCGTCATGCTGGCCGATAATGTAGCGGTCGAGTTCGGAAACGATCTCGCGGGGGGAAAAAGTCGTCATTGCGTGTCATTCTCCTGGCGGTCCGGGGCCATCAGCACCCGGCCGTAATTCGTCTTTGCTCGCCGCCGCAGCGGCCGCAAGGCCCGAGGTTCAGCCTTCGACATCCAGCGATTCGACCACGATATTGTGGTTGGTGTAGACGCAGATGTCGGCGGCGATTTCGAGAGCGCGGCGCGCGATCTCTTCGGCCGATTTGTCGGTATCCATCAGCGCGCGGGCGGCGGCTAAGGCAAAATTGCCGCCCGAGCCGATCGCCGTCGTGCCATGCTCGGGCTCGAGCACGTCGCCATTGCCGGTGATCGCCAGCGTGATCGACTTGTCGGCGACGAGCATCATGGCTTCGAGATTACGCAGGTATTTGTCGGTGCGCCAGTCTTTGGCAAGCTCGACGGCGGCACGCATCAGCTGACCGGGATATTGCTCCAGCTTCTTTTCAAGCCTTTCGAGCAGGGTAAAGGCATCGGCAGTGGCGCCGGCGAAACCGGCGACGACTTCACCCTTGCCGATGCGGCGCACCTTGCGGGCATTGCCCTTCATGACGGTCTGGCCGAGGCTCACCTGGCCGTCGCCGGCCATCACCACCTTGCCGCCTTTTCGAACTGTAATGATCGTTGTCATCAAACACCTGTCTGCCCACGACGCGGGCGTTTACGCGAGACCACACATTGGCCCTGTTGAGCCCTATGTAAGAGGGCCGGCGCCGTTTGCAAATGGGCCGGCTTTTCTCTTGCCCGGCTTCTGGATATTTGCCGATGCGCCTGATAAGGAACGGCCTTATTCCGATGGAGGGCCATATGGCCGAGACCGCAGCAAGCCGTACGGGCAGCGTTTCCCGCAAGACCAACGAAACCTCGATTTCCGTCTCCGTCAATCTCGACGGCACCGGCAAATCGAAGATTTCGACCGGCGTCGGCTTCTTCGACCATATGCTCGACCAGCTGTCGCGGCATTCCCTCATCGATATGGAGATCGAGGCCAAGGGCGACCTGCATATCGACGACCACCACACGGTCGAGGATACCGGCATCGCCATCGGCCAGGCGATCTCCAAGGCGCTCGGCGACAGGCGCGGCATCACGCGCTACGCTTCGATCGATCTCGCCATGGACGAGACGATGACCAAGGCCGCGGTCGATCTTTCCGGCCGGCCGTTCCTCGTCTGGAACGTTGCGTTCAGCGCGCCGAAGATCGGCACGTTCGACACCGAACTCGTTCGCGAATTCTTCCAGGCGCTTGCCCAGAATGCCGGCATCACCTTGCATATTCTCAATCATTATGGCGCCAACAACCACCATATTGCCGAGACATGCTTCAAGGCCGTTGCCCGCGCATTGCGCACGGCGACAGAGATCGATCCGAGACAGGCGGGCCGTGTTCCCTCGACCAAGGGCACGCTCGTCTGAGCCCTTCAAGGGAGCGGCGACAATGACATCAAGCTATATTTTCCTGACACCACCCGGCAGCACGAGCGCCGCGGTCAACGAGACGCGAACCATCCGCGACGGCTTCACGCTGCTCGGCTTTCTCTTTCCCTGGCTGTGGCTGCTGGCCCATCGGCTTTGGCTGCCTGCGGCCGCGGCCTTTCTGCTGCAGGGCCTCGGTGGTGCGCTGATGGAAGAGCCGGATCTCGGGCTGGCGGGAGCGGCCATCATGCTAGGTGTGAATGTGCTGGTCGGGCTCGAGGGCCAGAATTTGCGTATCCGCACCCTCGCCGCCAAAGGCTGGAACGAAGACGCACTCATAGCAGCCGATACGATCGGCATTGCCGAGCAGGTCTATTTTTCGGACAGGCCGGCCATCGCGAATAGCGATGACGCCGCGGCACCGGACTGGGACAACAAGACCCGGCCGAACAGCCCGCCTGGCCATGCCACATCGCTTGGCCTCTTTGGTTTTGATGGAGGACGCTGACGATGCGCGTCGCGATTATCGACTACGGCTCCGGTAACCTTCGCTCGGCGACCAAGGCTTTCGAGCGGGCCGCCCGCGAGGCAGGCATCGATGCGCATATCGATCTCACCGATAGGGCAGAGGATGTTGCCGCGGCCGATCGTATCGTGCTTCCCGGTGTCGGCGCTTATGCCGATTGCCGGCGCGGCCTCGATGCGGTGCCTGGAATGGCCGAGGTGTTGATCGAGGCTGTCGAGAAGAGGGCACGGCCGTTCCTCGGCATCTGCGTCGGCATGCAGCTGATGTCCTCGCGCGGCCTCGAGAAGACCGTGACGCATGGTTTTAACTGGATTGCCGGCGACGTCGTCGGGATGACGCCTGATGATCCTCAACTGAAGATCCCGCAGATCGGCTGGAACACGCTCGACCTGAAGCGCGACCATCCCCTCTTTGATGGTATCGCGACCGGCCCGGAGGGACTGCATGCCTATTTCGTGCACTCCTACCAGCTTGCCGCCGAAAACGACGACGACGTCATCGCGACCGTTGACTATGGTGGTGCAATGACCGCCGTCGTCGGGCGCGACAACATGGTGGGCGCCCAGTTTCACCCTGAAAAGAGCCAGAAGCTCGGGCTGGCGCTGATCACGAATTTCCTGCGCTGGAATCCGTGATACCTCCGCCTTATTTCCCCTTTAAGGAAACGGCGGGACAGGAGTGCGCTCGATGCCGGCGTCGCGGAAATCAGGCAAGGTAATCTACACGTTGCGGCCTTCCAGAGAGGGCCTGCCTGCCTTTTCTGATATCAAGCTTCCGGGCGGCACGATCATTCGCCGTGTCGATGAGGCCCTCCACAGGAAGGCGCTTTTCAATGCGACCAAGGCGCTGAAAGAAAGGCTGGACCGATGACCCACGAATTCCTTGCCGGCAACGAAAATTCGCAGCTGCGCGCCAACGGGATCAACGCCGGCGACGTCGCAGAGGCCGTGCTGGAATTCTATATCGAAGGCGAGGACGATCTGATCGGCTTGCTAGCCTACGCCCTCTACGAGCGACAGAAGCGTGATTTCGTTGTCAGCCATCGCAAGCGCAACGCCGGCCGTTCGCCCAATGAAGCCGAGCTTGCCGCCGTCACCAGCAATTATCTCTCGACCGACTTGCGCAATACGCTGCGCGACCGGGCCTCGCAGATCCTTTCGAGCTATGCCGAAACCTATGTGGAGGCGATGGAACCGGAGATCCGGCTGGCCGCCGTCAACAATGATGCGCTGCGAAAGATGCGTGACATCGAAAAATCGATGAAGCGGCGCCTCGGCTTCTGGCGCCAGGTCCGTGCCGGCTTTGTCGTCGCCCTGCTGCTGCTTCTGCTTTTCGGCGCGGCCACCTTTGCCGCTGTCTTTTTCCACTCGGATATCGTAGATGCGTGGAATGCGCTGATGGTACCGACCACTCTACGGACGTAAGACGACATGATCCTTTTTCCCGCGATCGACCTGAAGGGCGGCCAATGCGTCCGCCTGAAGCTCGGCGACATGCAGCAGGCGACGGTCTACAACACCGATCCGGCCGCCCAGGCGAGATCCTTCGAAGACCAGGGGTTCGAATGGTTGCACGTGGTCGATCTCGACGGCGCCTTTGCGGGGCATTCGGCCAATGGCGACGCCGTCGAGGCGATCCTGAAGGCGACGCAAAATCCGGTGCAGCTCGGCGGCGGCATCCGCACCCTCGATCATATCGAAGCGTGGCTGTCGCGCGGGCTGCGGCGCGTCATTCTCGGCACCGTCGCGGTCAGAAATCCTGATCTGGTCATCGAGGCCTGCCGGAAATTCCCGGGCCATGTCGCCGTCGGCATCGATGCCAAGGGCGGCAAGGTCGCCGTCGAGGGCTGGGCGGAGGCTTCCGAACTCGGGATCATCGAGCTCGCCAGGAAATTCGAGGGCGCCGGCGTCGCCGCGATCATCTACACCGATATCGACCGAGACGGCATCCTTGCCGGCATCAACTGGACCTCGACGCTGAAACTTGCCGACGCCGTCTCCATTCCCGTCATCGCCTCCGGCGGCCTTGCCTCTCTCGATGATGTCAGACGTATGTTGCAGCCCGATGCGCACAAGCTCGAGGGGGCGATTTCCGGCCGGGCGCTTTATGACGGCCGCATCGATCCCAAGGAAGCCCTGGCGCTGATCCGGGTGAACAGGGCAAAGGAGACCGCGTAAATGACCCTTAAAGCCCGTGTCATTCCCTGCCTCGACGTCAAGGACGGCCGCGTCGTCAAGGGCGTCAACTTTCTCAATCTCGTTGATGCCGGCGATCCGGTCGAAGCGGCGAAGGCCTATGATGCGGCCGGCGCCGATGAACTTTGCTTTCTCGACATCACTGCGTCCTCGGACAATCGCGAGACGATCTTCGATGTCGTGTCGCGCACAGCCGACCAATGCTTCATGCCGCTGACAGTCGGCGGCGGGGTGCGCACCATCGCTGATATCCGCAAGCTCTTGCTGTGCGGCGCCGACAAGGTCTCGATCAATTCGGCGGCGGTCAGCAATCCCGACTTCGTCGCTGAAGCGGCCGACAAGTTCGGCGACCAATGCATCGTCGTTTCGATCGACGCCAAGCGCAGGCGCACACGGGCGGTCGGCGGCGACAATCTCAGCGCCTGGGAAATCTATACGCATGGCGGCCGCAACGCGACGGGCCTCGACGCCGTCGAATTCGCCCAGAAGATGGTAGAGCGCGGCGCCGGCGAGCTTCTGGTCACCTCGATGGACCGCGACGGCACCAAGGTCGGCTACGATCTGGAACTGACGCGGGCGATCGCCGATGCGGTGCGTGTGCCGGTCATCGCGTCGGGCGGCGTCGGCGACCTCGACGATCTCGTCGCCGGGGTGAAGGAAGGCCATGCCAACGCGGTGCTCGCCGCCTCGATCTTCCACTTCGGTACCTATACCGTCGGCGAGGCGAAACACTATATGTCGAAGTGCGGCATCGACATGCGTCTGGACTGAACCTTGAAAGCGGACCTATGAGCGGATTTTCTCTTTCCGATCTCGAAAGCATCGTCGCAGAACGGTCGAAAGCCTCGCCAGAGCAATCCTGGACAGCGAAGCTCGTGGCCGCCGGTCAGCCGAAAGCGGCAAAGAAGCTCGGCGAGGAGGCGATCGAAGCCGTGATGGCGGCGGTGACCGGCGACCGCGATAATCTGACCTATGAAGCCGCCGATGTGCTCTATCACCTATTGGTCGTATTGAAGATTGCTGAAATACCGTTAGAGAATGTCATGGCCGAACTCGAGCGCCGAACCGCGCAGTCCGGCCTCAAGGAAAAGGCCGGCCGGCAGAGTTCATGAGTATCGCGACTGAGATCATCGGGGTGCCGGAAACGTTGGATCATTTCCAGTCGGACTCCTATTCGCCCTACCACTTCTTCTCTTCCGAACAATGGGCGAAATTCCGCGCCGATACGCCGCTGACGCTGACCAGCGACGAGGTCAAACGGCTGCGTTCGATGGGCGATCCGATCGATCTCGACGAGGTCCGGCGGATCTATCTGTCGCTGTCGCGGCTGCTGTCGGCGCATGTCGAATCTTCGCAGATGCTGTTCGAACAGCGCAACCGCTTCCTCAGCCTGTCCGATGTGACAAAGACGCCCTTTGTCATCGGCATCGCCGGCTCGGTCGCCGTGGGAAAATCGACCACGGCCCGTATCCTCAAGGAGCTCCTGGGGCGCTGGCCTTCCAGCCCCAAAGTCGATCTCGTTACTACCGACGGCTTCCTCCATCCGAACGCCGTGCTGCAGCGGAAAAAGCTGATGCAGCGCAAGGGTTTTCCGGAGAGTTACGACACGGCGGCGATCCTGCGCTTTCTCTCGGCGATCAAGGCCGGACAGCCGGATGTGAAGGCGCCTAGCTATTCGCACCTTGTCTACGACGTGCTGCCGGACGAATACAAAATTGTCGACCGGCCCGACATCCTGATCTTCGAGGGCATCAACGTGTTGCAATCGCGCGACCTGCCGGCCGGTGGCAAGATCGTGCCGATGGTCTCCGACTTCTTCGACTTCTCGATCTATATCGATGCCGCGGAAGACCAGATCCACAACTGGTACGTCGCACGTTTCATGCGGCTGCGCGAGACCGCCTTCCGCGATCCGAACTCCTATTTCCATCGCTACGCCTCGATCAGCGACGCGGAAGCGCTCGAAATCGCCGGGGATCTGTGGGCGAATATCAACCTGAAAAACCTGCGGCAGAACATCCTGCCGACGCGGCCGCGTGCCGATCTCATCCTGAAAAAGGGCAAGGATCATCTGATCGAGCAGGTCGCGCTGCGGAAACTATAGCAGGCGATCCTATGCTGATTGTCAGTTCGGGGGATTGACGCGGCGTAACGTCAGATTGATGCGCCCGCCATTCTTCAAGAGCGTCGAGGTCGCCGGATGAATGCGGTCGACGCCGTGGAAACAAAGTCTCCCCTCGCCGCCCAGAACGACCAGATCGCCGCTCGAAAGCTTGAAGGATAGCGTAGGATCATTGCGGTTGAGGCCGCCGACGCGGAAGAGGCAGCTGTTGCCGAGCGAGATCGAGACAACCGGCGCCTGCAGATCCCTCTCGTCCTTATCCTGATGCAGGCCCATGCGCGCGTCGTCGGCGTAAAAATTCACCAGACAGGCTTCGGGCGGTTTGTCGTAGCCGGCAACATCATTCCAGATATCAAGCAATTCCCGCGGCATGTCAGGCCAGCGCCTGCCGGTTGCCGGATGCGTCGGCTGATAGCGATAGCCGCGCTCCTTGTCGGTCACCCAGCCGAGCGGCCCGCAATTGGTCATGCGCACCGACATCGGCTTGCCGGTGCCGGGCATGACGGGCACATAAAGCGGCGCCTCAGTGACAATAGTGCGGATTACCTCGACCAATGCCTCCTGACGCGCCCGGTTGAGGTAGCCGGGGAGATGGCGAATGCCGCTCAAGAGCTCCGGCATGTCATTCGCCTCCGCTGCCGCCAGGGCGGCCACGCATTTTCTTGACTTCAGAACGGCCGGATTTTTCCTTCAGGCGGCGCTCGACCGAACCCTTGGTCGGCCTGGTCTTCTTGCGTGGTGGCGGCGGCGGCTTGGCGGCCTCCAGTAACAATTCCTTCAGCCGGTCGCGCGCATCCTCGCGGTTGCGGTCCTGGCTGCGAAACCGGCTCGCCTCGATCATCAGCACGCCTTCCTTCGAAAGGCGGCGGCCGGCAAGCTTGACCGCATTGGTTTTGACACGATCATTGAGGGACGGCGAATTCGGGATATTGAAAAACAGCTGGACCGCGGTCGAGACCTTGTTGACATTTTGCCCGCCGGGACCGCCCGCCAGAACGAACTGTTCCGTCAGCTCCCATCCGGCGATGGTGATTCTGTCGTCGATATAAAGTGCGTCGCTGGCCATGCGGCGTTCTATCTCACATCGGCGGCGAATTGAAAATATCGGCTGCAATCAAAGAAAACCCGGCGATCCTGCGATACCGGGTTTCACGTGAGTCAGAGAATTTTGTTGTTCTTATTCGGCGGCGACCTTTACGCCGGGGGCCGCATCGCGGACGCCGCCGTCGACGTGACCCTCGAACTTGGCGAAGTTGGCGATGAACATCGAGACCAGCTTTTCGGCCTGCACGTCATAGGCCGATTTGTCGGTCCAGGTCGAGCGCGGATCGAGAATGCTGCCGTCGACGCCGTTGACGGAGACCGGCACGGCGAAGCCGAAGTTGGTATCCGCACGGAACTCCACCTGGCCGAGTTCGCCGGTGAGAGCCGCAGCGAGAAGGGCACGCGTCGCCTTGATCGGCATGCGCTTGCCAGTGCCGTAAGCGCCGCCGGTCCAGCCGGTATTGACCAGCCAGCACTGGACGCCATGGCGGCCGATCAGCTCCTTGAGCAGATTGCCATATTCGGCCGGATGCCGCGGCATGAACGGGGCGCCAAAGCAGGTGGAGAAGGTCGCTTCCGGCTCAACCACACCGTTTTCGGTGCCAGCCACCTTGGCGGTATAGCCGGAGAGGAAGTGATACATCGCCTGATCAGGCGTCAAGCGAGCGATCGGCGGCATGACGCCGAAGGCATCGGCGGTCAGCATGATGATCGTCTTCGGATGCCCGGCCCGGCCGGTTTCCGAAGCGTTCGGGATGAAATCCATCGGATAGGCGCAACGGGTGTTCTCGGTCAGCGAGCCGTCATTGAAATCCGGCTCGCGGCCTTCGTTCAGAACGACGTTTTCGAGCACGGTGCCGAAGCGCTGCGTCGTCGCATAGATTTCCGGCTCGGCCTCGGCCGACAGACGGATGGTTTTGGCGTAGCAGCCGCCTTCGAAGTTGAAGATGCCGTTTTCACTCCAGCCGTGTTCGTCATCGCCGATCAATGTGCGGGCCGGATCGGCCGAAAGCGTCGTCTTGCCAGTGCCGGAAAGGCCGAAGAACACCGCGGCGTCACCGTTCGGACCGACATTGGCCGAGCAGTGCATCGGCATCACGCCCTTGGCCGGCAGCAGGTAGTTGAGCACGGTGAAGACCGATTTCTTCATTTCGCCGGCATAGGAGGTACCGCCGATCAGAACGAGACCGTTGGTCAGGTCGCAGGCAATCACCGTTTCCGAACGGCAGCCGTGGCGGGCCGGATCGGCCTTGAAGCTCGGCAGATCGATGATCGTCAGTTTCGGCGCGAAGCTGGGCAGCGCTGCGGCATCGGGGCGGATCAGCAGATTGCGGATGAACAGCGAATGCCAGGCAAACTCGGTGACGACCCTTGTCGGCAGAGCATGGCCTTCCTCGGCGCCGCCGACGAGATCCTGGACGAACAGGTCCCTACCCGCGGCGTGCGCCAGCATATCCTCGCGCAGCAGGGCGAAATGTTCCGGCGAGATCGGCTTATTGTTGTCCCACCAGATTTCGCTGTCGGTATTGCTGTCGCGAACGACGAACTTGTCGCGCGGCGAACGGCCGGTGTGCTGGCCGGTGATAGCCCGCAGCGCACCCTGAGCAGTCAGTTCGGCTTCGCCCCGGCGGATCGCTTCTTCATAGAGCGCGGCGGCAGAAAAGTTGTAGCGAACGCTGGCTGCGCCGCCCAATCCAACCGTTGCCAGCTCTGTTGCCGGGTTATGAACTCCGAACATTTCCATGGCTAATTCCCTTCGCTCAGGCTCGGTGCCGTTTAACTAAGCGCGAAAATACGGGCAGGATTTTTAAAACACAAGACGCTAAATTTGATAAAATGTAGTAATATCAGATATTTAATCGATTTAAATTTATTGCTTCTATTTTAAATCGTTTTAAAGACCGCGTTGAAACATTTTGCCGCACTACTCCAGATTGCTGGAGAATTTCACGACAATCTTTCCCTTTATCTTTGCCACAATTTGTTCCACCTTTATCCTCCATAAGCGCATCCGGTCACTGAGACCGCCTGGGGAGAGCAAATCCGGGAGATTGCGCACTGATGACGGAGACCAACACCATGCCGACAATCGCGCTCGTTGATGACGACCGCAACATCCTCACCTCGGTGTCGATCGCGCTGGAGGCCGAAGGATACAAGGTCGAGACTTATACGGATGGAGCTTCGGCGCTCGACGGCCTTCTGGCGCGGCCACCGCAGCTGGCGATCTTCGACATCAAGATGCCGCGCATGGACGGCATGGAATTGCTGCGCCGTCTGCGGCAGAAGTCGGATATTCCCGTCATCTTCCTCACCTCCAAGGATGAGGAGATCGATGAACTCTTCGGCCTGAAGATGGGCGCCGACGATTTCATCACCAAGCCTTTTTCGCAGCGCCTGCTGGTCGAGCGCGTCCGCGCCGTGTTGCGCCGCGCCTCAAGCCGTGAAGCCGCAGCCGCCGGCACCAGCCCCGCCGGCGCGCCGAAGAACGGCGCTGTGCAGCAGGCCCGATCGCTGGAGCGCGGGCAACTGGTCATGGACCAGGAACGCCATACCTGCACCTGGAAGGGTGAGGCCGTGACCCTGACGGTGACCGAATTTCTGATCCTGCATTCGCTGGCGCAGCGCCCCGGCGTCGTCAAAAGCCGCGACGCGCTGATGGACGCCGCCTATGACGAACAGGTCTATGTCGACGACCGGACCATCGACAGCCACATCAAGCGGCTGCGCAAGAAATTCAAGATGGTCGACAACGACTTTGATATGATTGAAACGCTCTACGGAGTGGGATACCGCTTCCGCGAAGCGGCCTGAGCCCACGCGGCGCAGGGCGACTGCATAATTCCCTAGACAGAGTTATGCAGCAGTTCAAAGTGTTACAGCCTCCTTTGCGCGTCTGAAAAGACGCGCGGCGCTGTCGGAATTGTTGAGGGCTGCAGGCCGATTTATCCGGCCCCGCCCTTCGAAAGGGCCTGTCGTTGGCACAGTTGGTGCAGGAAAGGGATCTCGACGATGCGGAGGGCGTGAGCGCCCCTCGCGTCAAGGGCCGCCGTTGGTCGCATCCCTTCACGCTGATACGCCGTATCTTCGGCAATGCCGTGTTTTCGAGCCTGACGCGGCGCATCCTGTTCTTCAATCTCGTCGCGCTGGTAGTGCTTGTCTGCGGTATCCTCTACCTCAACCAATTTCGCGAGGGACTGATCGATGCCCGCGCCGAGAGCCTGTTGACGCAGGGCGAAATCATCGCCGGCGCTATTTCGGCTTCCGCATCGGTCGATACCAACTCGATCACCATCGATCCGCAAAAGCTGCTGGAGCTGCAGGCCGGACAGAGCATCACCCCGGTGCCGAACGACGAGGACCTCGAATTCCCGATCGATCCCGAGAAGGTCGCGCCGGTTCTGCGCCGGCTGATCTCTCCGACGCGCACACGCGCCCGCATCTTCGATGCCGATGCCAATCTGCTGCTCGATTCGCGCCATCTTTATTCGCGCGGCCAGGTGCTGCGTTTTGACCTGCCGCCGGTCGAAGAGGAGAAGCAGACCTGGAGCGAGTGGTTCGCGACCCTGTTCAACAAGGCGCTGCAGCCCGGCAACCTGCCGCTCTACAAGGAAGCGCCGGGCGGTGACGGCTCGATCTATCCAGAGGTGATGAATGCACTCACCGGCGTGCGCGGCGCCGTCGTGCGCACGACCGAAAAAGGCGAGCTCATCGTTTCCGTCGCCGTGCCGATCCAGCGTTTCCGCGCCGTGCTCGGGGTGCTGTTGCTGTCGACACAGGCTGGCGATATCGACAATATCGTGCATGCCGAGCGGCTTGCCATCATGCGCGTCTTCGGTGTCGCGACGCTCGTCAACGTTCTGCTTTCGCTGGTGCTCTCGTCGACGATCGCCAATCCGCTGCGCCGCCTTTCGGCCGCCGCCATCCGGGTGCGGCGCGGCGCCAAGGCGCGCGAGGAAATTCCTGACTTTTCTGCCCGTCAGGATGAAATCGGCAATCTTTCCATTGCATTGCGCCAGATGACGACAGCGCTCTACGACCGCATCGATGCGATCGAGAGTTTCGCGGCCGATGTCAGCCACGAGCTCAAGAATCCGCTGACTTCGCTACGCAGCGCCGTCGAAACGCTGCCGCTTGCCAAATCCGACGATTCCAAGAAGCGGTTGATGGACGTCATCCAGCACGATGTCCGCCGCCTCGACCGGCTGATCAGCGATATCTCCGACGCCTCCCGCCTCGATGCCGAACTCGCTCGTGTCGATGCCGGTTCCGTCGACATGGAAATGCTGTTGCGCGACCTCATTGAGGTTTCGCGCCAGGTCAGGAGCACCAAGAAGCAGGTGGAGATCGAATATGCGATCGAACGCAAGCCGAACGTCAAGACGCGCTTCGTCGTCAACGGCCACGATCTGCGCATCGGCCAGATCATCGCCAACCTGATCGAGAACGCCCGCTCCTTCGTACCGGAAAAGGGTGGAAAGATTACCGTGCGGCTGGTGCGGACACGGTCGCGCTGCGTCACCACGATCGAAGACAACGGACCCGGCATCCAGGCCGAAAATATCGACCGCATCTTCGAGCGCTTCTATACGGATCGACCGGAATCGGAAGGTTTCGGCCAGAATTCGGGGCTCGGCCTGTCGATCAGCCGCCAGATCGCCGAAGCCCATGGCGGCTCGCTGAGAGCAGAGAACATCACCGATGCCGAAGGCGGACAGGTGCTCGGGGCCCGCTTTATCCTCGCTCTGCCTGTCGGCGCCGCCGCATGACGACGGCTCCGAACATCCATGCGACGGCGATCATCGTCGGCAGAACGGGGCTGCTGTTCAGCGGACCTTCCGGCTGGGGAAAATCAATGCTGGCCTTCACCTGCATGACCGAGGCACGCCGGCTCGGGCTGTTCACGGCGCTGGTCGCCGACGACCAGGTTCTTTTGTCTGAAGAGGCCGGCACGGTGATCGCGGCATGTCCGCCGTCGATCGCCGGGCTGATCGAACTTCGCGGCACCGGCATCGTCCGGCAAGATCATATTCCACGGGCGCCGATGCACTACGCCGTGCTTCCGGGCAGCGCCACTGGTGAGGAGCGCGTGCCCCCCGAAGGCGAAATCGTCAGCCTCGCAGCCGGTCTTTCGCTTCCCGCATTGCGGTTGCTCACTGGCGTTTCGTCACCCCTTGCAATCCTGATGGCGAAAGCACCCGATATCGGGCATTGAAGCCTTCCGGAGTGATCAATCTGCCTTATATATTCGCATTTTTATCTTGCACTTCGGCTTTTCATGGCCAAGATGTGCCCCCACCGGTGGACGTAATTGCTGCATTGCGATATTGGGGCCACCGTTGGCGTATATGGGAGCAGTAATATCATGATCGGACTTGTGCTTGTCACTCATGGCAAGCTGGCTGAAGAGTTTCGTCATGCTGTCGAGCACGTCGTCGGTCCTCAGAAATTCATCGAGACGGTCTGTATTGGCCCCGAAGACGACATGGATCAAAGACGGCAGGACATTCTCGAAGCTGTTTCCGGTGCCGATGATGGCCATGGCGTCGTCATTCTGACCGACATGTTCGGGGGCACGCCGTCCAATCTTGCCATATCCGTCATGAGCAGCGGCCATACCGAGGTCATTGCCGGCGTCAACCTGCCGATGCTGATAAAGCTCGCCGGCGTGCGTGGCGAGAACAACATGGAGAAGGCGCTGGTGGAGGCTTCCGAAGCCGGGCGGAAATATATCAATGTCGCGAGCCGCGTGCTTAGCGGAAAATAACGGCCCTCCATGACATCGCTATCCCGAGAACTCCTGATTATCAACAAGCGCGGTCTCCACGCCCGCGCCTCGGCCAAATTCGTGCAAATGGTCGAGACCTTCGATGCCGCCATCACCGTTTCCAAGGACGGAATGACGGTCGGCGGCACCTCTATCATGGGCCTGATGATGCTTGCGGCCAGCCCCGGCTCGAGCGTCGTCGTCTCGGCAAGCGGCAGCCAGGCCGAGCAAGCGCTGGAGGCCCTGGACCAACTGATCCAGAACCGGTTCGGCGAAGAGATGTGATCGCCAACAGCGATCATATAAACATATAAAGACTTCTTTATATCCTTATTGCCTTCCCATTCGAAGCCTGCTAAACGGCGGATATGCCGTGCGCTAAAGTGCGATGCATCGAACTTGCTTCATGCGGACGCGCTTAGCTCTCTGTCCTTGTGCATGTCGTTATCCCGGAGCCACTGCACACGTCCGGGCGATATACATGAACACGCGGCCCATCCGTCGCGCGGCCATCTTCGCGCCTGCGCCAATTTTTGAGACGTTTTTCAGCCTGGAGACCCCTATGAGCACTGAAAAAGATTATGTCGTCGCCGATCTCGGGCTTGCGGATTTCGGCCGCAAGGAAATTACGATCGCCGAAACCGAAATGCCGGGGCTGATGTCCTGCCGCACCGAATTCGGCCAGGCAAAGCCGCTGAAGGGCGCGCGCATCACCGGCTCGCTGCACATGACCATCCAGACGGCCGTGCTCATCGAGACGCTGGTGGCGCTCGGTGCCGAAGTCCGCTGGGCCTCGTGCAACATCTTCTCGACGCAGGATCATGCCGCTGCCGCGATCGCCGCCGCCGGCGTGCCTGTCTTCGCCATCAAGGGCGAGTCACTTGAGGATTACTGGGTCTATACCGACAAGATCTTCCAGTGGGCCGATGGCGGCCTTTCCAACATGATCCTCGATGACGGCGGCGATGCAACCATGTACATCCTGCTCGGCGCCCGCGCCGAAGCCGGTGAAGATGTGCTGTCGCATCCGCATTCCGAGGAAGAGGAAATCCTCTTCGCACAGATCAAGAAGCGCCTTGCCGCCTCTCCGGGTTGGTTCACCAAGCAGCGCGACGCGATCAAGGGCGTCACCGAGGAAACGACGACAGGCGTCAACCGCCTCTATCAGCTCAGCCAGAAGGGCCTGCTGCCCTTCCCGGCGATCAACGTCAACGACTCGGTCACCAAGTCGAAGTTCGACAACAAGTACGGCTGCAAGGAATCGCTGGTCGACGGCATCCGCCGCGGCACCGACGTGATGATGGCCGGCAAGGTTGCCGTCGTCTGCGGCTACGGCGACGTCGGCAAGGGTTCTGCCGCTTCGCTTTCCGGCGCCGGCGCCCGCGTCAAGGTGACCGAAGCCGATCCGATCTGCGCATTGCAGGCTGCGATGGACGGTTATGAAGTCGTGCTGCTCGAGGACGTCGTTTCCTCTGCCGATCTCTTCATCACCACCACGGGCAACAAGGACGTCATCCGCATCGACCACATGCGTCAGATGAAGGACATGGCGATCGTCGGCAATATCGGCCACTTCGACAACGAAATCGAAGTCGCCGCGCTGCGCAATCTCAAGTGGACCAACGTCAAGCCGCAGGTCGACCTGATCGAATTCCCCAAGGGCAACCGCATCATCCTTCTTTCCGAAGGCCGTCTGCTCAACCTTGGCAACGCCACCGGCCACCCGTCCTTCGTGATGTCGGCTTCCTTCACCAACCAGACACTGGCGCAGATCGAGCTCTTCACCAAGCCCGACCAGTATTCCAACCAGGTCTATATCCTGCCGAAGCATCTCGATGAGAAGGTCGCACGCCTGCATCTCGACAAGCTCGGCGTGAAGCTGACTGAGCTTTCCGAGGAGCAAGCTGCCTATATCGGCGTCTCGCCCAAGGGTCCGTTCAAGGCCGACCACTACAGATATTGATCTTATCGTTAATATCCACAAGATGTAGAAGCCGCGGCATTGACAACTGCCGCGGCTTATTTTTTGGGCGCTCCCTTCCCGCCGATTCCCATCCGAAGTATTGTTTTAAGACTTGATTCGTGGCGCCGGACCCTGTCCGACCGCTCCGAAAATGGGATGTCTTGTCGTAATGCGGCACATTGAAGGACGGAGACATACCGCGGATGTCGGAAATGAAAAGCAGCCTGCCCGGTCAGGCGGATGACGGCGTTCGCGCCGGCCGCCGCCCGCTGATGGCGGGCCAAGAGCACAAATCTGCAACGGCACACGAGGCCGCCAAGCAAGAGCATGGATCATTGGCGCGCTTTCTGAAAGCTTGCGCGGCCGGCACGGCGCTTGCGGCGCTGGCGCGGCCGGTTCTGGCACAGACAGAGCAACAGGCGGCAGCCTCGGCTCACCTCTTCACATCCTCGCAGGTCGTCGGCGTTTCCGTGGTCATCGGCGTCATATCGGCAGCACTGCTTTCGACGCTGTGGCTGGTGCGCCAGCGCGGCAATCTGGAAAGTGAGAGCCGGGAAATCCGCTCGGCGCTTTCCGATGCCCAGCAGCGCATTTCGCAATACCAGGCTTTGATCGCCGACAAGAACCGGCGGATCGTCATCTGGGACGGCAATGCGCGCCCCGAACTGCTCGGCCAGCTTCCGCCCGAAACCGGCGCACCGCAGGACGGCGAGTTCCTGGCCTTCGGCCTCTGGCTGAAGTCCCGCTCGGCCTCCGAGCTGGAAAAGGCGATCGACCGGCTGCGCGACGGAGCACAGAGTTTCGACATGGTGGTCGAAACCATCCGCGACGAAATCCTCGAGGCGCAGGGCCGGGTTTCCGGCGGGCGCGCCTTCGTCCGTTTCGTGGCGCTTAACAATCTGCGCGCCGAGCTGGCAGAGCTCAGGATCGAGCGCGACCGGCTGATGACGTCGATCTCGGCCTTCCAGACCATGCTTGACGCGATCGACATGCCGGCCTGGCAACGCGACCCGGCGGGTCTGCTGACCTGGGTCAACCAGGCTTATGGCGAGGCGGTCGAAGCGCGATCGCCGCAGCAGGCGATCAATGAAGGCCGCGAAATGCTGACGACCGTGGCGCGCGAACGTATTCGCGCGGCGACGACGCCGGAATCACCCTTCCACGACACGATCTCGACGGTCGTGCGCGGCAACCGCACATTCTTCGACGTCGTCGACGTCAGGCTGCCCAGCGGCTCGGCCGGTATTGCGATCGACGTGTCCGACATAGAGGCGGTGCGTGCCGAGCTGGAACGGACGCTCAAGAGCCACGCCGAAACCCTCGACCATCTCGCCACGCCCGTTGCCATCTTCGACGGCGACCGCCGCCTGCAATTCTATAACCAGGCTTTCGTCGCGCTCTGGGAGCTGGATATCGCCTTCCTCGAAGGCCGGCCGGATAATAGCGAGCTGCTCGAGCGGCTGCGGGCTGCCAAGAAGCTGCCGGACCAGCTCAACTGGAAAAGCTGGAAGGAAGCAGCCCTTTCCGTCTATCGCGCGCTCGACACGCAATCCGATCTCTGGCACCTGCCGAACGGGCAGACATTGCGCGTCTTCGCGACCGCCCATCCGCAGGGTGGGGCCACCTGGGTGTTCGAAAACCTGACCGAGCAGGTCGATCTCGAAACGCGCTACAACACACTGGTCAAGGTGCAGGGCGAAACGATCGACCATCTTTCCGAAGGTGTGGCGGTGTTCGGCCCGGATGGACGCATCCGCCTGTCGAACCCGGCCTTCCGCGCACTCTGGGGAATCACCGAAACCGAAGCCAAGCCCGGCACGCATATCCGCGGACTGGGCGAGGCCTGCGCGCCGTCCTATGACCGGCCGGACGGCTGGAAGGCGTTCGCGGAACTGATCACCAGCTTCGACGACGAACGCCGCTCGGGCCAGGGGACGCTGGAACTCTTCTCCGGCCTCGTGCTCGACTTTGCCGTCATCCCGCTGCCGAACGCGCAGACCATGCTGACCTTCGTCAATATGACGGACAGCGTGCGTGCCGAGCGGGCGCTAACCGAGAAGAACGAAGCGCTGCGCAAGGCCGACGAGCTGAAGAACGACTTCGTCCAGCATGTGTCTTACGAGCTGCGCTCGCCGCTGACCAATATCATCGGCTTCACCGATCTACTGCGGACGCAGGGCGTCGGGCCGCTGAACGAACGGCAGGCCGAATATATCGACCACATCTCGACCTCGTCCTCCGTTCTGCTGACGCTCGTCAACGATATCCTCGACCTTACGACCGTCGATGCCGGCATCATGCGCCTCAACTATGCGGATATCGATCTCAACGATCTGCTCGACGACGTCTCGATGCAGATCGCCGATCGCCTGCACGAAAGCGGCGTCGCGCTCGAAATCACCGCGCCGGCCTATCTCGGCTCGATCGTCGCCGATCCGCAGCGGCTGAAGCAGATCCTTCTGAAGCTGCTTTCCAACGCAGCGAATTTTTCGCCGGAAGGCACCTCGATCGCGCTGGAGTGCCATCGCGAAGGCACGGATTTCGTCTTCTCCGTCAGCGATCGCGGCCCCGGCATCTCGCCTGACATGATCGCTACCGTCTTCGACCGGTTTGCGACCGGTGCGAAAAGCGGCAAACGCGGCGGCGCCGGCCTCGGCCTTTCGATCGTCGACAGCTTCGTCACTCTGCATCATGGCGACGTGACGATCGACAGCGAGCCGGGCAAGGGCACCACCGTCGTCTGCCGTATCCCCTCGATCAATGTCCCGCATACCGCGGCTGCCGAATGACGACCAGCGATACGATCTCGCTTTTTCTGAAAGACGAGGCGGCTACATCTCGACTGGGCGAAGACCTGGCGCTGGCCTTGAAAGCCGGCGATTGCCTCGCCCTTTCCGGCGATCTCGGCGCGGGGAAATCCTCGCTGGCACGGGCGATCCTGCGCGCCATGGCCGATGACGAGGGGCTCGAGGTCCCGAGCCCGACCTTCACCCTGGTGCAATCCTACGATCTGCGCCTCCCGGTTTCGCACTTCGATCTCTACCGGCTCGGCAATCCCGCCGAATTGACCGAACTCGGCTTCGATGAAGCCCTGGAGAACGGGATCTGCCTCGTCGAATGGCCTGAGATGGCTGAGGGCGAACTACCGGCCGAGCACACCACGCTGAGGCTCGCACATGAAGGCAGCGGCCGCCGAGCAACAATCAAAGCCGCCGGCGCACACGCCTTCCGCATCCATCGTGTCCTGGCGATCCGCGATTTCCTCGACAAAGCCGGCTATCCCGAAGTCAAACGCCGCTTCCTGACCGGCGATGCGTCGTTGCGCGCCTATGAAGCGATCTATCCGAATGCTGCTCAACGAAAAATACTGATGGATTGGCGCCCGCATCCCGAGGGACCGCCCGTCTATGACGGCAAGCCGTATCCCAAGGTCGCGCATCTCGCACAGAATGCCTATCCTTTCGTCGCGATCGCCAATGTGTTGCGCGAGCGGGGATTTGCGACGCCGGAGATCTATCAGGTCGACTATGAACAGGGCATCCTGCTGATCGAGGATCTCGGCACCGAGGGCGTGCTCGATGACGACGGACGGCCGGTCACCGAACGTTACCGGCAAAGCGTCGCCTGCCTTGCCCATCTTCATTCCATGCAGATTCCGCAGGATATCCCGGTTTCCGCGATACATACGCATCACATTCCGGACTTCGATCGCACGGCAATGAAGATGGA
Organism: Rhizobium sp. NZLR10; assembly: GCF_019685125.1. Lineage (NCBI taxonomy): Bacteria > Pseudomonadati > Pseudomonadota > Alphaproteobacteria > Hyphomicrobiales > Rhizobiaceae > Rhizobium > Rhizobium sp. NZLR10. The sequence goes on from NZ_JABDWE010000015.1 coordinate 32,146, forward strand.
AGTGCAGCTTGTGCTCGATTGGCATATTGCCTGGAAGCGCGGTACAGCACCCACGGATGCCGAACGTGCGGACTATCTGGCGATCTGGGACTCGCTGATCGACGAGCTCGCGGCGGCCGAGAAGAACCTGTTGCTGCGCGACTTCCATTCGCCTAATATCATCTGGCGCGAAGAGGAAAGCGGTATTGGCAAGGTGGGCCTTATCGATTTCCAGGACGCGATGATCGGCCCCACCGCCTATGATCTCGCCTCGATCGTTCAGGATGCGCGAGTGACAATCGAACCGGATCTCTTCCGGCAGCTGATGGACGATTATCTCGCCCTTCGCCGAGGCCAGGGCGGCTTCGACGAAGCCGGATTCATGAAGGCCTGGTCCATCATGTCGGCGCAACGTAATTGCAAGCTTGCCGGTCTCTGGGTGCGGCTGCTGCAGCGTGACGGCAAGCCCGGCTATCTCAAACATATGCCGCGAACGCTCACCTATCTGCAGGTCGCACTCGAGCATGAAGCGCTTGCCCCCTTGCGCGATTGGTGCGCAAGGGCTGGAATAGGCCAACGCGAATCATAAGTTCCGGATCAGCATGAGCATCAGACAAGCTATGGTACTGGCCGCGGGTCTCGGGACCCGCATGCGCCCGATCACCGAGACGATCCCGAAGCCGCTGGTGAAAATCGACGGCAAGCCGATGATCGACTACGCGCTGGATTCGCTGGTGGCGGCCGGCATCGAACGAGCCGCCGTCAACGTTCATCACCACGCCGACCAGATGCTCGATCATCTGAAGAATTATCCTGGCCTCGACATCGTGATTTCCGACGAGCGGGACGCGCTGATGAACTCCGGCGGCGGACTGGTGAAGGGGCTGAGGCTGCTGACCCGCGACGATATCTTCGTCATGAATGCCGACCTGTTCTGGATCGGCGAACAGCCGGGGCGGCCAACGAACCTGCAACGTTTAGCCGGATTCTTCGATGCCAAGCGCATGGACATGGCGCTGCTTTGTGTGATGATAGAGGATACGACGGGCCACAACGGCAAGAACGATTTCAGCCTCGCAGCCGATGGCCGGCTGACGCGTTATCGCGACGATCCGTCCAATCCCGTCGTTTACGCCGGAGCGATCGCCATGAACCCATCGCTGTTCGACAACGCGCCGCAGGATGCCTTCAACCTCAATATCTATTTCGACAAGGCAATCGCACGCGGCCGCCTTTTCGGCATGGTGCTCGACGGCCATTGGCTGACAGTGGGAACGCCGGAGGCGATCGGCGAGGCGGAGGAAACGATCCATCGGTTGCGGGCGTTTGCGTGAGCCATGGCGGAGCGGCATCAGCCACGCATTCTGACGATCCCGGCGGGCCTCTCCTTTCTGAAAACGCTGGCGACGACGCTTTGCGACGGCCGCCTGACGCCGCTCTTCCGGCATCAGGCCGATGATCCGCTGTCGCTCGCCAGGGTAACGATCTATCTGCCGACCCGGCGTGCCGTGCGTGTGCTGCGCTCGGAATTCGTCGACCTGCTCGGCGGCCGCTCGGCGATCCTGCCGGTCATCCGTCCTCTCGGCGAAACCGATGACGACAGCGGCTATTTCGACGAGGCGCTGCCGGCGACGATCGACCTCGCCCAACCGCTGTCGAATACCGCCCGTCTGTTGGAGCTTGCGCGGCTCATCCTCGCCTGGCGAAACAAACTGCCCGAAAGCGTTCGCCACATTCATTCGGACTCACCGCTCGTTGCGCCGGCAAGCCCGGCAGATGCGATCTGGCTCGCCCGCAACCTTGCGGAACTGATCGATTCCATCGAAACCGAGGATCTCGACTGGTCTGAACTGTCGAAACTCGACACCGGCGACTATGCCGCCTGGTGGCAGCTGACGGCGGAGTTTCTGCAGATCGCCAGCGCCTTCTGGCCGGAGAGGCTTTCCGAACTCGGCAAATCCTCGCCGGCGCGGCACCGAAACGCCATCCTGCGGGCCGAAGCATCAAGGCTTTCCACGACGAAACCGACTGGGCCGATCATCATTGCCGGTTCGACGGGCTCGGTTCCCGCCACCGCCGATCTCATCGCCGCCGTCGCCAATCTGCCTGAGGGTGTGATCGTGCTTCCGGGGCTCGATCTCTCTATGCCCGAAAGGCACTGGCAGATGGTGGCGCCAGAACCGGCACCCGGCCAACATGCCAATCCTGCAAGCCGGAGCCATCCGCAATACGGCCTGTCGTTGCTGCTCAAGCGGCTGAAGCTCACGCGTGCCGACGTGACCCTTCTTGAACGGCCCGAGGCCGATCTTGAGCGGCGCGCCGAAATCCTGTCTCGGACGCTCGTCCCGGCGGAGGCGACCAGCGATTGGGGCGCTTGGAAGAGCGACCTGCCCGATGGCAGCCTGTCTTCCGCCTTTGCCGATGTTTCGCTGATCGAAGCCGCCAACGAACGCGAGGAAGCGACCGCGATTGCGATTGGGCTGCGGCTGGCGTTGGAAAAGCCGGGGCAGGACGGCGAAAGCCGGGCTGCCCTCATTACCCCGGACCGCAATCTCGCCCGACGGGTTATGGCGGAGCTTTCCCGCTTCGACATCCTCGCCGACGATTCGGCCGGCACACCGCTTGCAGCCATGCCGCAGGGCACGCTGCTGCAATTGCTGCTGGAAGCAGCGCTGCGCCCGGGCGATCCGGTGGCGATTATTTCGCTGCTCAAACATCCGCTGGCCCGTTTCGGCCTGGAACGCGACGCATTGATTTCCGCTACCGAGGCGCTCGAGCTGCTGGCCCTGCGCGGCGGCGTGGCGGAGGTGGATATCAGCAGGCTCGAGCCGCTGCTGACCCATCAGCTTGCCGAACAGGCCCAGGACAGGCACGCACCGCAATGGCGAAAGGCGCTTTCGGCTGACGCTGCCGATGCCGCGTACGATCTTGCCCGGCGGGTCACACAAGCGACCGAGCCGCTGGCTTCGACGCTGATCCGGCACCGGCCGGAAGATCGCGCAAGGACGGTAAGCTTGTCTTTGTCGGAATGGGCGGAGCGTAGCGGTCGTTCGCTCGAAGCAGTCGCGGCCGATCCGCACGGCAATCTCGCCGATCTCTGGTCTGGTGAAGCGGGAGATGCGCTCGCCGCCCTGCTCGGCGAGGTCATCGGCACGGACGGCCAGATGGAAGCCGACGGGCCGCAATGGATCGACATTATGGCAGCACTTGCTGCCGGCCATGTGGTGAAGCCACGGGCACTCAGTCATCCCCGCCTCTTCATTTTCGGCACGCTGGAAGCCCGCCTGCAGAGCGTCGATACGCTGATCCTCGGCGGCCTGAACGAGGGCACCTGGCCAGGGCAGACCGCCAACAATCCCTTCATTCCGCGCATGATGAAGACGGAGATCGGCCTCGAGCCGCCGGAACGGCGTATCGGCCAGCTGGCGCATGACTTCGAGATGGCGAATGGCACGCGCCATCTGATCTATTCGCGCGCGCTGCGCCAGGGCTCGACACCGACGGTCGCCTCCCGTTGGCTGCAGCGGCTGCTAGCGCTCGCCGGAGAGGCGTTCGAAGCGGAGTTGAAGGGACGCGGCAACCGGTTCCTCCAATGGGCCGGCCTGATCGACCGTGGAGAAGCCCAGGCACCGACGCAACGCCCCTCGCCGAAACCACCGTTGGCACTGCAGCCGAAATCCTACTCCTTCAGCGAAGTCGGCCGGCTGCGCCGGGACCCCTATGCCATCTATGCGCGCCGCATCCTGCGCCTCGATCCCGTCGATACATTCAACCGCGATCCAGGAGCGGCCGAACGCGGAACGCTCTATCATAAGATCATCGACCGGTTCATTCGCGAAGCCCATGTCGCCGGCACGCCGGATGCGGCAGCGGCGATGGAGCGCATCCTTTCCGAGCTTTTCGACATGGAGCAGCTGCCGGCGCATATCGATGCCGTGTGGCGGCCGCGCTTCCGCGCGGTTGCCCGCGCCTTCCTCGAATGGGAAACCGGACGGCGACCCGGCATCCGCAAAACACTGACGGAGGTGCGTGGCGGCTTCGAATTGGAGCCGATCAATATCCGGCTTAACGGAGTTGCGGACCGGATCGACATCACCGGACCGAACGCCGCCGATATCATCGATTACAAGACCGGCTACAATCCGTCGCCAGCGCAGGCCCGCGTGCTTCTCGATCCGCAGCTTGCGCTCGAAGCGGCGGCCTTGAGCGCCGGCGCCTTCCGTGATGCCGGTCGTCTTGTGCCGCAGGACCTGCTCTATGTGCGCCTGCGGCCGGGACGTCGTTTTCAGGTCGACACCGTCAACAACGAAAGCTCGGCACGCAGCGACAAGGCGAAATCGGCGATGGATCTCGCCGAGGAATCGATCGACCAGTTGGTCAAGTTCGTCGGATTGCTGCAGTCCGGGGAGAAAGGCTTCACCTCGCGGCTCATTCCGGCGCAGCAATTCGATTTCGGCGGCGACTATGATCACCTCGCCCGCGTCTCCGAATGGTCGACAGCCGAAACCGACGAAGGCGGCAGCGATGAGTGATGTAACGCCTCTTCCCAACGACGATGATCCTGGCGCCTGGATTGGCTGGACGACGATCCAGCAGGCGATTGCCTCCGATCCCTTGCGTTCGGCATGGGTCTCGGCCAATGCCGGCTCCGGCAAGACGCATGTGCTGACACAGCGCGTCATCCGTCTTCTGCTGGTCGGGGCGCGGCCTTCTGCCATTTTGTGCCTCACCTATACCAAGGCTGCGGCTTCCGAAATGTCGAACCGCGTCTTCGAGCGGCTGGCGGACTGGGTGGTGCTTGACGATGAAGACCTTAGCCGGCGGATCACCCAGATCGAGGGGACGGCTCCCGATGGACTGAAGCTTGCCGAGGCCCGCCGGCTGTTCGCGAAGGCGCTGGAGACACCCGGCGGGCTGAAGATCCAGACGATCCATGCTTTTTGCGAGGCGCTGCTGCACCAGTTTCCACTGGAGGCCAACGTCGCCGGGCATTTCTCGGTTCTCGACGACCGCGCGGCGGTGGTGCTGCTTTCCGATGCGCGCCGGGCGCTGCTGACGGCAACCGCGCCGGAGGGAGACAGCGCGCTTGCCGAGGCGTTCGCCTATGTGCTCGATCTCGGCGACGAATCCGGACTGGAGAACCTGCTCGGCGACATCGTCGCCAATCGCAACGCAATCCGTCGTTTCACGGCAATCGCCGAACGGCAGGGCGGCGTGGAAAAGGTCCTGCGAGAAAGGCTTGGCCTTGCCGCCGGCGACACGGAAAGCCGGATCGCCGCGCAATATTGGCCTTTGCCGGAGCTTTCGGGCGGCATGCTGGAGCTTTATCTGTCGCTTGCCGACCAGAAGGGCGGCACGAAAGCGCAGGAGGTTGCCTACGGCCTCAAGCTTGCCGGGCGGGAACGCGATGACGCAAGGCGCGCTGAGTTTCTCGAGAAAATCTTTTTGACAGCCAAGGGCGAGCCGAAGGCGGACTCGCAATTCTCAGTCAAGGCGATGCTTGCCGACGCACCGCAGCTGGCGGGCGCCATTGCCGCTGCCCGCGCCCATGTCGCCGCAAGCCGCGACCGGCTGAAACTGATGCGGATGTACGGCGCCACACATGCAGCGCTCGTGCTCGCCGACCGGCTGAACCGCGACTACGAAGAACTGAAGAAACAGCGCAGCCAGCTCGATTTCGAGGATCTCATCACCCGCACCGCCGACCTGCTGACGAAAAGCGGCGTCGGCCCCTGGATCCACTACAAGCTCGATCGCGGCATCGACCATATCCTCGTCGATGAAGCGCAGGATACCAGCCCGATCCAGTGGAGCGTCATCCAGTCGCTCGCCGAGGATTTCTTCTCTGGCGAAAGCGCCCGGCCGATCGTGCGCACGCTGTTTGCCGTCGGCGACGAGAAACAGTCGATCTATTCCTTTCAAGGAGCGCGGCCTGAGCGTTTTTCCGAGGAAAGCGACCGAACGCGGCGGCGGGTGTCCGACAGCGGGCAGAGCTTTTCCTCGGTCCGGCTGCCGCTTTCCTTCCGCTCGACCGCGGATGTGCTCGAGGCCGTCGACCATATTTTCAGGGAACCAAACAATGCGCGCGGCCTCAGCGCGCTCGGCGAACCGGTGGTGCATCGCTCCAGCCGCATCGGACATCCCGGCGCCGTCGATCTCTGGGAGATGGTCGCGCCGGAAGCGGTGATGAAGGAGGAGGATTGGACGGCGCCCTTCGACGCAACGCCGGAAAGCGCGCCAGCCGCAATCCTGGCGCGGCGGATCGCCCATTCGATCGGCACGCTGGTCGGGCGCGAGACGATCGTCGACAAGGGCAAGGAGCGTCTGATCGAAGCCGGCGACATCCTTGTGCTGGTGCGCAAACGCGACGCCTTCGTCAATGCGTTGACGCGCGCGTTGAAGCGCCGCGGCGACATTCCGGTCGCCGGCGCCGACAGACTGGTGCTGACCAGCCATATCGCCGTGCAGGATCTGCTGGCGCTCGGCCGTTTCCTGCTTCTGCCGGAAGACGACCTTTCGCTCGCCGCCGTGCTCAAGAGTCCGCTGTTTGATCTTTCCGAGGACGACATCTTTGCGATCGCCGCGCTACGCGGCGATAATGAGAGCGTCTGGCACCATCTCAAAAGTTTCGCCGCCGATGGCACCGAGCGTTTCCGCGCAGCCGTCGAGAGGCTTGAATTGTTCCTTCGCCAATCCAGGAGCCTGTCGGTCCACGATTTCTATGCGCGTGTGCTCGGCAGCCATGGCGGGCGGCGGCAATTCCTTGCCCGGCTCGGCACCGAGGTCAGCGATATCCTCGACGAATTCCTGACCTTCACGCTCGACCACGAGAGCTCCGGCCTCCCCGGGCTGCAGTCCTTCATCTCGACGCTGGAGCTCGAAGCGCCCGTGGTCAAGCGCGAGCAGGACAAGGGGCGCAATGAAGTGCGGATCATGACGGTGCATGCCTCCAAGGGTCTTGAGGCACCGATCGTTTTCCTCGTCGACGGCGGTTCGAAGGCTTTTACCCATACCCATCTGCCGAAGCTTCGCCTGATCGAGACCGACGCCGACGAGCCGCCGATGCCCGTCTGGGTTCCTGTCTCCGATCTCGCCAATTCGCTGACCCAGGACGATGCTGCGCGTATCCAGATGCTGGCGGAGGAAGAATATCGCCGATTGCTCTATGTCGCCATGACGCGAGCCGCCGACCGGCTGGTCGTCTGCGGCTATCGCGGCGTGCGTGTGAACAACGACACCTGGCATCTGATGATTTCGACGGCACTGCGCGACAATCATCCGCTGGTGGAGACGACCACATTCTCGAGTCCCGATGGGGAATGGCCGGGTATCAAATGGCGCGTGCCGCGGGTGGAACGACGCTTCGAACGCACCGACCGCAGCCAGGAGCGCGACAGCATGGACACCCTGCCGGACGGTCTGTTGCGGCCGTTGCCGCCGCAGGCCGGGCTGCCCCGGCCGCTCAGCCCCTCCGGCGCCGGGACGATCATCGATGAAGACGCGGGTGGCTTGCTCGTCGTTTCGCCGCTGTTTGGCGAGAAGCAGCGCAGCGATCGTTCGCTGGAGAAGGGCAGGCTGATCCACCGCATGCTGCAGGCGCTTCCCGAAATTCCGCTTGCCGAACGGCCTGATGCCGCAGGCCGCTATGCCGAACGAGCGGCTCGGTTCTGGCCGGAAGCCGAACGGCGCAAACTTGTTGATTCGGTTCTGAAACTATTGGACGAAGAGGGTCTGCAGTCCGTCCTCGGTGCGCAGGCCCAGCCCGAGGTCTCGATCATGGGAACGTTGACGCTCGAAGACAGGCGCTATGCCGTCTCCGGCCGCATCGACCGGCTTGCCGTCCTTGCCGATCGCGTCGTCATTCTCGACTACAAGACCAATCGGGTGCCGCCGGCGACAGAGGAGGCTATCCCCTTCGCGCACCGGGCGCAGCTGGCGATCTATCGCGAGATCCTGGCGCCGCTCTATCCTGATAAGCGTATCGATTGCATGCTTGTCTATACCGAGAACGCCTCGCTCTACACGCTGAGCGAAAAGGCGCTCGGTTTGGCGCTTGCAGCAGTCAAGACAAAGTGAAATACCGGACATTGAAAATTCGGCACCGCAGCATCACATGTGGTTCAACACCGAGACAAAGGAGCAGCCCATGGCTACCGTGAAAGTCGATATCAACAACTTCCAGTCGGAAGTTCTGGAATCCGCAGAACCCGTCGTCGTCGATTTCTGGGCTGAATGGTGCGGCCCGTGCAAGATGATTGCGCCGAGCCTCGAAGAAATCGCCGTTGAGATGGAAGGCAAGGTCAAGGTGGCCAAGCTGAATATCGATGAGAACCCGGAACTCGCCGCACAGTTTGGTGTGCGCTCTATTCCGACCCTGGCGATTTTCAAGGGCGGCGAAGTCGCCGATATCTCCGTGGGCGCCAAGCCGAAGACCGCGCTTTCGAACTGGATTTCGAGCGCCGCCTGACTGATATCGCTTAAATTAAATCGCATTGGCGAAAAAGCCCGGCATCGACCGGGCTTTTTCAATTTGCCTTCATTTCGGCGGCGTGCCGTTGTCGGAAAGCACATCGCCGACGAGATAGAGAGAGCCGCCGATGAGGATGCGCGGGGGTAAACCCTCCGGATCGACGACGGCTTTTATGGCTTCCAGCGCATCGCCGACCGTCGACATCGGTTCGGCAACCAAGCCGGCATCATAAGCGGCATTCGACAATATCACCGGGTCGATTATCGCGTCGCTGCCACGGATCGGCACACAGAAAACCTTCTCGACCAAGCCGGCGAAGGCCTTGAAATAGCCGATTGGATCCTTGGTATTAATCATGCCGGTAATGAGGAAAAGCGGCCGAGACTGGCGTTCCTCGAAATTGGCCATGGCTTCGGCGATCACCTCGCCTGCCCCGGGATTATGCCCGCCGTCGATCCAGATCTCGGCGCCGGCGGGTGCATGCGGCAGCAACCGGCCTTCGTTCAGACGCTGCAGCCGGCCCGGCCATTCCACAGAACTCATCGCCTTTTCCATCATCGCCTCGGTGACGGTGAAACCCGCCGCCTTGACGGCGCGAATGGCGGCGGCGGCATTGGCATATTGGTGGCGGCCGGGAAGCCGCGGCAGCGGCAGGTCGGCAAGACCGAATTCATCCTGATAGACGAGCCGGCCATATTCCTCATGCGCCATGAAATCCTGGCCGAAGACGGCGCTGGGACAATGCAGCCGTTCGGCCGTCGCCATCAGCACGTGGAGCGCCGCGTCATATTCCTGATGACCGATGACAACCGGAAATCCCGGCTTCATGATGCCGGCCTTTTCGGCGGCGATCAGCTCGACCCTGTCCCCGAGATAGGGCTGGTGATCGAGTGAGATCGGCATGATCACCGAGACGGCCGGATCGGAAATGACATTGGTGGCGTCGAAGCGGCCGCCGAGACCGACTTCGATGATCGCGGCATCGGCCGGCTGTTCGGAAAACAGGATGAAGGTGACCGCCGTCAGGATTTCGAAGACGGTGATGTGCTGTCCGGCATTGGCATCGGCCACACGACGCAGGGCCTTGGCAAAGACGGCGTCATCGACAAGCTGCCCGCGCCCGCCCTTGACGCCGATGCGGTAACGCTCGTGCCAATTGACGAGATGCGGCGAGGTGTGAACATGAGCGCTGTAGCCGCCGGCTTCGAGCAGAGCGCGGCAGAAGGCGGTGACCGACCCCTTGCCGTTGGTGCCGGCGACATGGATCACCGGCGGCAGATTCCGGTGCGGATTGCCGAGCACATCGAGAAGACGGGTGATGCGATCGAGAGACAGATCAAAACCCTTGGGATGTAACCCCATGAGCTTGTCGATCTCCTGTGCTGCCTCGCTCACCGCGGTTTGGCCTCTGGGTATCAATTCGGCACCCCGCTTGCTTGTCGGTTTTCAGGCGCTCGCCGCCAGAGCGATCGCACCGCTATTCATGTCGTTCGCCGCCGAAACCGGCTTCTTCGTCAGGATCTTCAGGACGCGCGCCAGCGTTTCCGGGATATCATGACGTTTGACGACCATATCGACCATACCATGCTCCAGCAGGTATTCGGAGGTCTGGAAGCCTTCGGGCAGTTTTTCGCGCAGCGTCTGCTCGATGACGCGCTTGCCGGCAAAGCCGATTTCGGCGCCGGGCTCGGCCAGATGAATATCGCCCAGCATGGCATAGGAGGCCGTGACGCCGCCGGTGGTCGGGTTGGTCAGCACGACGATATAGGGTTGGCCGGATTCCTTGAGCAGGTCGAGGGCAACGGTCGTGCGCGGCAGCTGCATCAGCGACAGGATGCCTTCCTGCATGCGCGCGCCGCCGGAAGCGGGGAACATCACCAGCGGGCACTTTTCAGACGTCGCACGTTCGAAAGCCTTAACGATCGCCTCGCCGGCAGCCATGCCGAGCGAACCGCCGATGAAGTTGAATTCGTGCACCACCGCCACGAGTTTCAATCCCTGCACCTTTCCGACGCCGGCGAGGATGGTATCCTCCTGCTCAGTCTTCAGGCGGCTGTCGCGCAGGCGATCGCTATATTTCTTAGAATCGCGGAACTTCAGAGGGTCCTGGGCGACCTTCGGCTGCGGCAGCGATTCGAACTCGCCGTTGTCGAACAGATCGATCAGGCGGGCCTTGGCCGGCATCTTCATGTGATAGCCGGAGGCTGGAATGACCCATTTGTTGCCTTCCAGATCCTTGTGGAAGACCATCTCGCCGGTTTCCGGGCACTTGATCCAGAGGTTCTCCGGCACTTCGCGACGGCCCAGCATGGAATTGATCCGCGGGCGAACGTAGTTGGTGATCCAGTTCAACTCGAATACTCCTGATTGACGAAAGCGCGTCGCGATCTTTCAGATCGTTTGCCACACTTTGAGGTCTTCGGTTTCCCGCATGTCGTTGCCGCAAGACCGCTGCACATTTTGCGCGACATTGCTTTGCTCCAATGTGGGCAAACTATTCGGCAGCAACAAGGCGCGCCGAACGTGTTCCCGTGGAAAGTCCGCGGACCAGTGTGGCAACGGCCTGAACGGTATCGGCCGTTGCCTTGCCGTCGCCCGTCAGACTGGTCGCGACCTGATTGACGATGGCGGTGCCGACCACGACGCCGTCGGCCGAACCGCCGATGACCTTTGCATGTTCCGCCGTCTTGACGCCGAAGCCGACGCAGACGGGTAGCTTGGTGTGCTGCTTGATGCGTTCGACCGCGCCCGACACCAGCGACGTATCCGGCAGCGCCGAACCGGTGATGCCGTTCATCGAGACGTAATAGACGAAGCCGGAGGTGTTCTTCAAAACCTTCGGCAGGCGCTTCTCATCCGTCGTCGGCGTCGCCAGGCGGATGAAATTGATGCCTTTGCGGATCGCCGGAATGCAGAGTTCGTCATCCATCTCAGGCGGCAGATCGACAACGATCAGACCGTCGATGCCGGCAGCAATCGCGTCGTCGAGGAATTTTTCGACGCCATAAATATAGATCGGGTTGTAGTAGCCCATCATCACGATCGGCGTCGCATCATCGGTTTTGCGGAAATCGGCCGCCAGCTGCAACGTCTTCTTCAGCGTCTGGCCGCCTTTCAGCGCACGCTGACCGGCGAGCTGGATTGCCGGGCCATCGGCCATCGGATCGGAAAAGGGCATGCCGAGCTCGATGATGTCGGAGCCCGCCTCCGGCAGCGCCTTCATGATGCCGAGCGAGGTATCGTAATCAGGATCGCCGCCCATGAAATAGGTCACAAGCGCCGGACGGCCCTCGGCCTTCAGCTCGGCAAAGCGTTTGTCCATGCGTGCGGTCATGTCTTACAGTCCCATTCCCAGAATCTTGCCGACGGTGAAGATATCTTTGTCGCCTCGACCGGAGAGGTTCATCAGGATGATCTCGTCCTTGCCCATCTTCGGTGCGCGCTTGATCACCTCGGCAATCGCATGCGACGGCTCGAGCGCCGGGATGATGCCTTCGAGGCGGGTCAGGGTCTGGAAGGCCTCGAGCGCTTCGTGATCCATGATCGGCACATAGTCGACGCGGCCGGTATCGTTCAGCCAGGAATGTTCGGGGCCGATGCCGGGATAATCGAGACCGGCTGAAATCGAATGGCCTTCCTTGATCTGGCCGTCGCCATCCTGCAGCAGATAGGTGCGGTTGCCATGCAGCACGCCCGGCGAACCGGCGGTGATCGACGCGCAATGGTCATCGCCCTGCAGGCCCTTGCCGCCCGCTTCGACGCCGACCATCTTGACGGTGGGATCATCGAGGAAAGGATGGAAAATGCCGATCGCGTTCGAACCGCCGCCGACGGCAGCGACGACGAGATCCGGCAGGCGGCCTTCGGCTGCCAGCATCTGCTCTTTCGCTTCGGTGCCAATCACCGACTGGAAATCGCGGACCATCTCCGGATAGGGATGCGGACCGGCCGCCGTTCCGATCAGGTAATAGGTATCCTCGACATTGGTGACCCAGTCGCGAAGCGCCTCGTTCATGGCGTCCTTCAGTGTGCCGCTGCCTGCCGTGACCGGTTTGACCTCGGCGCCGAGCAGTTTCATGCGGAAAACGTTCGGTGCCTGACGCTCGACGTCGGTGGCGCCCATATAGACGACGCAAGGAAGGCCAAAGCGGGCGGCAACGGTGGCGGAGGCAACGCCGTGCTGGCCGGCGCCGGTTTCGGCGATAATGCGGGTCTTGCCCATGCGCTTGGCGAGCAGGATCTGGCCGATGCAGTTGTTGATCTTGTGCGAACCGGTGTGGTTCAGCTCCTCACGTTTGAAATAGATCTTCGCGCCGCCGAGTTCGGCCGTTAGCCGCTCGGCGAAATAGAGCGGGCTCGGGCGACCGATATAATGGGCGCCGAGATGCTTCAATTCGGCCTGGAATGCCGGATCGTTCTTCGCCCTGTCCCACTCATCCTGCAGATCGAGGATCAGCGGCATCAACGTTTCGGCAACGAAACGACCGCCATAAATGCCGAAACGGCCATCTTCATCGGGGCCAGAGCGGAAGGAATTCGGTTTAGGCGTCTCGTTCACTCTCAACTCCCTGAGGCCATGACAGGCGCATCCGCCTCTTCGACCGCATCGAAAAATTCATCGATCATTGCGACGCTCTTCACGCCAGGTGCGGTTTCGACACCCGAGGAGACGTCGATACCACGTGCCTTGGTGTTCGCCAGCGCATCCGCGACATTGTTCTTGTTCAGCCCGCCGGACAGCATGTAGTCGATGCTGCCGTCGAGCCAGCTAAGAAGGCTCCAGTCGAAGGAAACGCCATTACCACCCGGCAATTCGGAACCCTTCGGCGCTTTTGCATCGAAGAGGAAACGATCGGCGATGCCGATATAGGCCTCGACGCGCTTCAGATCATCGGCCGTGCGCACCGAAAATACCTTCATGACAGGCAGACCATAGAGCGCCTTTATGGTCAGCACATGTTCGGGGCTCTCCTTGCCATGCAGCTGCAGAATATCCGGCTTCAACAGCGAGACAATCTCGTCCAGATCGTCATTGGTGGGATCGACGACGACGGCGACGATCTTCGCCTTGCCGCGCGCGGGTTCGGCAAGCTTTGCCGCCAGGTCCGGCTCGATATAACGTGGGCTCTTTTCGAAGAAAATAAAACCGATATGGGTCGCGCCGCGCTTCAGTGCGCGATCAACAGCATCAGGCGTCGTCAAGCCGCAAATTTTGATATCCGGTTTCATGGCAGCGAAGTGACACGAAATGCGTCAGGAGTCGAGCCAATTTGCATGGAAAGCTGCATTTAGAGCGGCTTTCGGCTAAAGCGCGTCGCGTTCTTTCAGATTCGCTCCTCGCGCTTTAGCCCTTTATTTTACGCATGTCGTTAGCGCCAAACCGCTGCACACTTTTGCGCGACATGCTCTAGTCGAAATCGATGGCATGCAACTGGCTGCCGTGCCGTTTCAGCCAGGATTTTGCCTCCTCCATGCCCGGGCAAAGCTTACGGCAGAGCGCCCAGAAGTGCGGGCCATGATTCATTTCCTTGAGGTGGGCGACCTCATGGGCGGCGAGATAATCGATCACCGAAGGCGGCGCCATGACGACGCGCCAGGAAAAGCTCAGATTTCCCTCCGACGAGCACGAGCCCCAGCGGCTGCGGGTATCCTTCATCGAGATTGAGCGGATCGGCGCCCGGATCGTTCCGGCATGCATCGTCGCCAGTCTTACGAGGTCGGCGCGCGCCTCTTTCTTGAGAAAGGCCGCGATGCGCCGTCCAACATGTTCCGCCATTCCGCTGACGCGCAACACCGGTCTGCCATCTATCAAAACCGCTTCCGTCAGGCCGCGCAAGCTGCCGGTATGCTGGATGCGATGGGACACGCCGCGAAAGAGAATTTCGCCGCCGTCGCGCAGGCCGGCATCGGTCGAAAACTTGGCAAGTTTTGTGAGCAGCCACCCTTGGTGCCGATCGAGAAATGCATTGACCTCGCGCGCCGCAAGGCCTTTCGGCACCGTCATCTTCAAGGCCCGGCCGCCCGGCTCTATGCGCAAGGTGATGCGCGTCGCACGGTCGTGCTGCTTGATGGTCAGCGGCATGAGCCGGCCGGCCACATCAAGCGTCCGCGTTTCGGGCGGAGCCGGTTTCCGGACTTTCGGCCTTGTCTTCAGAAGCGAGAACATGGTTGTTTTCTATCCGATTCGCCGGGGGAGCGGACATAGAAAAACCGGCATCGCAAGATGCCGGTCATCAATTCAGCGTTCAGGCCTTCATGGCGTCTGGTATTCGGCAACCGGGCCGTTGTCGTCACGCTTGGCGTTCCTGCGGTCACGCATGAAGCGATCGAACTCTTCCTGGTCCTTGGCGCGGCGAAGTTCGCGCATGTAGGCGTCGAATTCCTCGCGCATTTCGTCGAGCTTGCGGCGCTCTTCTTCGATCCGGTCGATCTCGGCCTTGCGCCAGTCGTCGAAGGCGACATTGCCGGTCGAGAAGTGCGGGCGGTGACGGCCGTTCGGACGGCGGCAGGAGGCAAAAAAGCCATCGGTCGCTTGGTTGACGTCACGCTTGAAGCCGCGCAGACGGTCGCCGAAGATGATGTAGGCAAGCATGGCAAGACCCAGAGGCCAGAAAACCATGAAGCCGAGAATCATCAGGGCAATGGTAGCCGGAGTCCAATCCGGTCGAAGCAATGCTGACTGGTTCATCGTGCGGGTATCCCTCGCTTTCCGCGCCCGGCAGGATGCCGAGTGCTGAAATCGATGTGGTTACCGCAACAATGGCCTTCAAGACGATTGCCCGCGAAATCGGACAAAGCCTTGAATCCATTTTACTAATTCAGCTGTCGCTGATTCAGGCGATGCGGCCGCCCTTGATCACCCGCGGGACCCGAGGCTTGACGACGGAACGGGAATGCTCTCGGACAAAATTGATGATGCGCGGCGCGATCTCGCGGCGGAACCGCGAGCCGTTGAAAACACCATAGTGGCCGACATCCGGCTGCAGATAATGCATGCGCATCTCTTCAGGAATGTTCACGCAGATCGTCTGCGCCGCCTTTGTCTGGCCGACCCCTGAGATATCGTCGTTCTCACCTTCGACGGTCAAAAGCGCAACGTTGCGAATTGCCGCCGGATCGACGCGTTTGCCGCGATGCATCAGTTCGCCCTTCGGCAGGGAATGCTTGATGAAGACCTGCTCGACCGTCTGCAGGTAGAATTCGGCGGTCAGATCCATGACGGCGAGATATTCGTCGTAGAATTCCCTATGTCTTTCCGGTTCGCCGTCGTTCTTCACGAGATGCATGAAGAATTCCTTGTGGGCGACGAGATGACGGTCGAGGTTCATCGACATAAAGCCCGAAAGCTGCAGAAATCCTGGATAGACCGGGCGCATGAAGCCTGGCTGCGGCCAGGGCACGTTCATGATGACATTGTCGGAGAACCACTGCAGCGACCGCTCCTGGGCGAGCTTGTTGACCGCCGTCGGGTTGATGCGCGTGTCGATCGGGCCGCCCATCAGCGTCATCGACGCTGGTGAAAGCGGATCGTTGGCTTCCTCCATCACCGCAGCGGCGGCCAGCACCGGAACTGAAGGCTGACAGACGGCGATGACATGCGTGTCGTCACCGAGGAAATGCAGCATCTCGATGACATAGTCGACATAATCGTCGAAATCGAACGTGCCTTCGGTCATCGGCACCATGCGAGCGTCGATCCAGTCGGTGATGTAGACATCGGCGCTCGGCAGCAGTGCCTCCACCGTGCCGCGCAGCAGCGTGGCATAGTGGCCGGACATCGGCGCGACGATCAGGATGCGCGGATCATTGCCGCGAGCACGCGGATCGTTGCGGGCGAAATGCAGGAGATTGCAGAAGGGCCGCGACCAGACGATCTCTTCGCGGACGGAAACCGTTCGTTCACCAATCGTCGTCTGCTTCAGTCCGAATTCCGGTTTGCCATAGCGGCGCGTCGTGCGTTCGAACATTTCGAGACTTGCCGCCATCGTGCGGCCAAACGGCGTGTGGGAAAACGGATTCAACGGATTGGCATAGGCAAACCGCATGATATCGGCCGCGGCGCGAAACGGCGCCATGGCGGCATGGTTCAATTCATAAAGCTGATAAAACATTGGAAGGCGCCACCTTTCTCTATCGAAAAGATGACGCCGATTGAGGGGCATCGGATCTTTCCGTTACGCGGGCACGTAACGCAGACTAACAGTTTTTTGTTGCACAGCAACATGGACGAACCAGACCCGCACAAGAAATGCCGGAGAATTGATCCCCGGCATGATAATCGACCTGAAAACTTAAGTTTCTCAACACGAAGCGTCGTTAACGATCCGCTATAAAGGTCTGCTTCTGCGTGCCGAGACCTTCGATGCCGAGTTCGACCACGTCGCCCGCCTTGAGATAACGCGGCGGCTTGAGGCCCATGCCGACGCCGGGAGGCGTGCCGGTCGAGATCACGTCACCGGGATGCAACGACATGAACTGGCTGAGGTAGGAGACGAGGAAAGCAACGCCGTACACCATCGTCTTCGATGAGCCGTTCTGCATCTTCTGGCCGTTGACCGTCAGCCACATGCCGAGGTTCTGCGGCTGCGGAATTTCGTCCTTGGTGACGAGCCATGGGCCGATTGGGCCAAACGTGTCGCAGGATTTGCCCTTCGTCCATTGTCCGGATCGCTCGGTCTGGAAAGCGCGCTCGGACACGTCATTGGAGACGCAATAACCGGCGACGTAATCCAGCGCTTCGGCTTCCGTTACATATTTGGCAGTCTTGCCGATGACGACGCCCAGCTCGACTTCCCAATCGGTCTTTTCCGAACCGCGGGGAATGATGACATCCTCGTTCGGTCCGACGATTGCCGAGGTTGCTTTCATGAAGATGATCGGCTCGGGCGGAACGGTGGCGCCGGTTTCGGCAGCATGATCCGAATAATTCAAGCCGATGCAGATGAATTTGCCGGTGCCGGCGACGCAGGCGCCGATGCGGCCGGGGGCAAGTTCCGGAAGGCTCTTCGGATCGATCGCCGCTATCCTTGCCAGGCCTGCCGGCGTGATCACCTCGCCGCCGATATCGGCGACGTGACCGGACAGATCGCGGATCTTGCCATCGGCATCGAGAAGCGCGGGTTTTTCATTGCCAGCTTCGCCAACACGCATCAGCTTCATGGGAATTCCTCCTCATCGAAAAACGAATTGCAGCCACCTATGAACGAATTATTCACCGGTGTCATTACGGCTTTGCCGCGAAGCGGTACGGCTTTCCTTGAATTCGGATCGATTTCGGCCCAAACCGCATGAATCGCGGCCTTATGCTTTGAAAATTTCTGCAAGGTCGGGACCGACGGGAACGATCTTTGTCGGGTTAAGATTTTCGATCGAGTAGTAGCCGCGCTTGATGTGGTCGAGGTTGACTGTTTCCGCGATGCCCGGCCAATCCAGCATGCGGCGGCAAAAAACGCGCAGGTTGGCATAGTCGGAAAGCCGGCGCAGATTGCATTTGAAGATACCGTGATAAGCGACGTCGAAGCGCACAAGGGTGACGAAGAGCCGGATATCGCTTTCGGTCGGATGCCCGGCGAAAAGAAAAGACCGATCCTGGAACTGCGGCTCGACCCAGTCGAGGCAGGCAAAGACCTCGGCGAAGGCTTCTTCATAGGCAGGCTGCGTGGTGGCGAAACCAGCGCGATAGACGCCGTTGTTCAGGGCCGGATAGATGCGGTCGTTGAAAGCATCGATCGCGCTGCGTCTTTCGGCTGGATACAGATCGATCGGATTTTTCGCTAGGTCGCCGAAGCCGCTGTTCAGCATCCGCAGGATATCGGCGGATTCATTGTTGACGATGGTCTTTCTCTGCTTGTCCCAGAGAACCGGCACGGTGGCCCGCCCGGTGAAATCCGGCGCCGTCCGCGTATAGATTTCGTGCATATAGGTCGCGCCGTTGACATGATCCTCCGTCGCACCGGGATAATCGCCGAAGCGCCAGCCCTGTTTTGTCAGCATCGGCTCGACGACGGAAACGGAAATGGCGTCTTCCAGCCCCTTGAGCGTACGGCCGATCAGGGTGCGCGAGGCCCAGGGACAGATATAGGCGACATAGAGATGGTAACGGCCGGCACCTGCTTTGAAGCCGCTCTTGCCGGTCGGCCCGGCGGCGCCATCCGGCGTCACCCAGTTGCGGAAACTCGAGGTCTGCCTGACGAAACCGCCCTTCTCGTCCTTTGCCTGAACGGGCTGCCAGTCCTCCGTCCATTTTCCCTTTACCAGCATGCGCAACTCTCCGATCGATTGACTGAAGGGTTCCTTATCCTGCTTCGCCGACGGCGTGAGGCCGCTTTTATGAAGACAGTCTGTACACCCCGACTGCGACGACGATGCGCTTGCCAAGCCTGTGATGCAGGAAATATGACTGGCTGCAGTCCAAGATGAGATGGAGTTCGACATGCACCTCTCCCAGGCCGTCGTGCGCACCGAACATGCAAGCCGCTATCTGCAGCAGCTCTGCAAACACTGGAGCCATAAATTCAGCGTCGATTTCGACCCGCACAGGGGCCGGGTGCCGTTCAGCGAGACGGCCGAGGTAACGTTCACCGCCGACGATGCGGCGCTGACCATAATACTTTCCGTCGCCGATCCCGCACAGCAGGCAAGGATGCAGGGCGTCATCGACGATCATCTGAAGCGCTTCGCCTTCCGAGAGGAACTCGACATCGTCTGGACGGACTGATCCAAGCCCCGATCCGAATTCTGCCTGCAACTCCCGGAACCAGCATGACAAAAAGCAACAGCCGCGAATCCCAATATCCAATCGATCCGATGTTTCTCGACCGCTGGTCGCCCCGCGCCTTCACCGGCGAAATCATCGAGGAGGCGCAGCTGCTGAACCTGCTCGACGCCGCCCATTGGGCGCCCTCCTCGTCCAATCACCAACCCTGGCGCTTCATCTATGCGCTTAAGGGTTCTGAGCATTGGGAGAAATTCGTGGCATTGCTCGTCGATGCCAATCAGGAATGGGCGAAGAATGCGTCGGTGCTGATCTTCGTCGTGTCGCGCAGCTTCACCGGCGCGGCCGGCTCTGCTGAGGAAAAGCCGAGCTATACCCATTCCTTCGACGCCGGTACTGCCTGGGGATATTTGGCGCTTCAGGCCCGTCTCTCCGGATTCTATGCCCATGGCATGGGCGGCATCAAACACGAGGAAATCAGCAAGACGTTTGGCATTCCCGAGGGCTACCGGGTCGAGGCCGGCGTTGCCGTCGGCCGCCTGGCCGACAAGAGCGTTCTTTCTGAGCGCAATCAAGCGCGCGAATTCCCCAGCCAGCGTAAACCGCTGTCCGAAGTTGCCTTCAACGGCCATTTCATCGCAAGCTGAGCTAAGCACCAACAAGCAAAAACCCCGCCATCTCGGGACGGCGGGGTTTTTGCTTGTAAAAAATAACAATCAGATATCGAGGTTTGCGACGCTTAGCGCGTTTTCCTGGATGAATTCGCGCCGCGGCTCGACTTCGTCACCCATCAAACGGGCGAAGAGGCCGTCGGCATCAGTTGCGTCGGGGACCTTGACCTGCAGAAGGGAACGGACGTTCGGGTCGAGCGTCGTTTCCCAGAGCTGTTCGGCATTCATCTCGCCCAGACCCTTGTATCGCTGCATGGTGAGGCCCTTGCGGCCGGTGGCAAAGATTGCGTCGAGCAGGGCCCGCGGGCCCGAGATCTCAATGTCGCCTTCGCGGCGGTGCAGCGACGGCGGCGTCTGATAGATTTCCTTGAGACGTGACGTCAACTGGTCGATGTGTCGGGCATCCGAGGAACCGATCAGCGCCATATCGAGCACGACGATTTCCCTGACGCCGCGGACCATGCGTTCGAGCCGCAGACCGCCATCGCTGGCCAGATCGCCATGCCAGCCGCGTTCGGTTTCCTCGGCGATAATGTCGAGACGGCTTGCGACCTCGCTCGTCAATGCCTGTGCTCTTGCGCGGTCGCTGACGAGTTCCGCATTGAGGGCACCGGCGATTGCCGCCTGTTCGACGACGGCGCGATTGTAACGCGAGTGGAGATTGTCGAGCAAAGCGCGCATGCGTAACGCGTCGAGGATGACCTCGCGCAGGTCCTGGCCGGTGCGGACCTCACCGCTGCCAAGTTTCAGCGCGGCGTCTTCCAGGCCCTGGCTGATGAGATATTCCTCCAGCGCCTTTTCGTCCTTCAGATACTGCACCGACTTGCCGCGCGAGACCTTATAGAGCGGCGGCTGGGCAATATAGAGATGGCCGCGCTCGATCAGTTCCGGCATCTGGCGGAAAAAGAAGGTCAGCAGCAGGGTGCGGATGTGGGCGCCGTCGACGTCAGCATCCGTCATGATGATGATCTTGTGATAGCGCAGCTTTTCGACGTTGAATTCGTCCTTGCCGATGCCGGTGCCGAGCGCGGTGATCAGCGTGCCGATTTCCTGGCTCGACAGCATCTTGTCGAAACGCGCACGCTCGACATTCAGGATCTTGCCGCGAAGCGGCAGGATCGCCTGGTTTTCACGCGAGCGGCCCTGCTTGGCTGAGCCGCCAGCGGAATCGCCCTCGACGAGGAAGACTTCGGATTTTGTCGGATCACGCTCTGAGCAGTCGGCGAGCTTGCCGGGCAGCGAAGCGATGTCGAGGGCGCCCTTTCGGCGGGTCAATTCGCGGGCCTTGCGGGCCGCTTCGCGTGCGGCGGCCGCCTCGACGACCTTGCCGACGAGAATCTTGGCTTCGCTCGGATGCTCCTCGAACCAGGTGTTCAGCGCTTCGTTGACGAGACTTTCGACAACAGGGCGGACTTCCGAGGAAACCAGCTTATCCTTGGTCTGCGACGAGAATTTCGGATCAGGCACCTTGACCGACAGGACCGCCGTCAGCCCTTCGCGGCAATCCTCGCCCTGCAGCGTCACCTTTTCCCTTTTGGTGATGCCGGAACTGTCGGCATAGGATACGACTTGGCGCGTCAACGCCGCGCGGAAACCGGCCATATGCGTGCCGCCGTCGCGCTGCGGAATGTTGTTGGTGAAGCAGAGCACGTTCTCGTGATAGCTGTCGTTCCACCACATCGCCACTTCGACGGTGATGCCGTCCTTTTCGCCATGGATGGCAACCGGTTTATCGACCAGCGACTTCTTGGCGCGGTCGAGATAGGCAACAAAAGCCTCGAGGCCGCCGTCATAACGCAGTTCTTCCTGCTTGATATCGGAATGGCGCTTGTCGGTCAGCAGGATACGCACGCCTGAGTTCAGGAAGGCGAGCTCGCGAAGACGATGTTCCAGCGTGCCGTAGTCGAACTCCGTCATCGTGAAGGTGCCGGTGCTCGGCATGAAGCTCACTTCCGTGCCGGTCTCATTGGGGGCTTCGCCCGTGACCTTCAGCGGAGCATCGGCCACGCCGTGGGTGAAGCTCATTTCATGGATCTTGTCGTGGCGGCGGATCTTCAGCTTCAGCCAGACGGACAGCGCGTTGACGACCGAGACGCCGACGCCGTGCAGGCCGCCGGAGACCTTGTAGGAATTCTGGTCGAACTTGCCGCCGGCATGGAGCTGCGTCATGATGACTTCGGCCGCCGACACGCCTTCGCCGGTATGAATGTCCGTCGGGATGCCGCGTCCGTTATCGGTGACCGTCACTGAACCATCCGGATTGAGGGTGACGGTGACAATGTCGGCATGACCGGCAAGCGCTTCGTCGATCGCGTTGTCGACGACTTCATAGACCATGTGATGAAGGCCCGAGCCATCGTCGGTGTCGCCGATATACATGCCGGGACGTTTGCGCACGGCATCGAGGCCCTTCAGAACCTTGATGGAATCTGCGCCATATTCGGTGCTTACGCCGTTTTCCGTCGCGGATGTATCGCTCATTCTGTCGAGATTTTCCCTGTTGTCGTAAAGCTGCGGCGCGCCTTGCGAATCACCGGCTTTCTTCACTCTCGTATATAGGTTTTTTGAACCAACTTCCCAATGGCAGGCCCCCGAAACATGGCATAAAGCAGGGGATTATGACGCTTTTCCGTCGCCTTTGCCGTCATTTTCGAGAAGAGCCGATAACCGGCCTATCTTTGCACTGTCAAGGTTGCGAATCCGCCGCGCCAGCCGGTTGGCAAATTCGGTATATTCCGGAGGCAGGCCGGAGGTGTCGATCACGACGCGCGGGTCGGACGAGCGGGCGAGCAGAAACAGTTCCTCGGCTTCATCCCAGATGATGTTGAAATAGCCGGCGATGCGCTGCAGCAGATCGAATGTCGGCAAACCGCGCTTTCCATGTTCGAGCGCCGAGAGATAGGCGGGAGAGACATTCAACGCTTCCGCCATTTCCTTCTGCGAGACACCCTTGCGCGCTCTCAGCCGGCGAACCGCCTCTCCAAAGGGAGTCATGGTCTTTCCCCGTGCCGCCGCGACAGGCGAATGTAGAGCGCGCCCTCCCCGCCATGATGCTGTGCGGCCGACTCATAGGACGAGATCAGGTAGCGGAATTCCGGCTTCGAGAACCAGAGGGGAACGGCCCGCTTGAGCGCGCCGGCGCTGCCCATGGAGCTGCCTTTACCGGTGATGACCAAGACATGACGCATGCCGCGCTCGTGGGCGCGGATCAGGAAATCGAGAAGGATGACATGAGCTTCGCTCTGCACCAGCCCATGCAGGTCAATCCGCGCTTCGAGCGCCAGCCGGCCCTTGGCGATCTTGCGCTTGACCGGCTTTTCCAGCGGATGATGTACCCCGGCCGGCGGTTTCGATGTCGATGGTACGGTCGGCTGCGGCGGCATGGCCGGGGTGAGTGTCTGTTTTTGCTGTTCCCGTTCGGACGCCGCTTCGGCTTCGGCAAGAAACGCATCGAGCTCGGTCAAATCACCCGCCTTGCCGGGCATCGGTCGCGTGCTGCGGGCAACCTTGCCCCAGAGGATCCTCTCATCCGCACTGAGTTTGCGATCCTTGGCCATCAGGCGAATCTTCCGGCGGCGGCTTTGGGAATAAGGATGGTGAAATCGGCGTCGTTGCGGACGGTGCCGGCCCTTTCTCCCGCCATATCCCCCGAGCCGGTGAAGATATCGCCGCGTACCGGCCCGACGATTGCCGAGCCGGTATCGAGCGCCAGCATCAGCCGGCGGAAGGGCCGACCCTGGTCGAGATGGGTGTCGAGATGGGTCAGGCTTTCGGCGCGGATGAAAAAGGGAAAACCGAACGTATGGATCATCCGATCGACGGCAAGCGACCGCCCGGCGAGAAGCGGCACCTTGGCGGCTGCGATCGGACCTGCCTCAGGATCGGCGGTTCGCAGGCTGATGGCCCGCGAGGGCGTCTCGCGAAAGAAGATATAAGAGCGATTATGCCACAGCACTTCGTCGACCTGCTCGGGATTGCGCGCCAGCCAGGCACGGATCGTCTGCATCGAGATGTCGGCGCGAGCAATCTCGCCTCGGTCGATCAGCAGCTTGCCGACCGCCGAGAACGGATGGCCAGCCTTCGCCGCATAGGTGATGCGGCCAATACGGCCATCGCTGTAACGCAAACGGGCCGCACCCTGCACATGCACGAAGAAGAGATCGACCTTCGACTTCGCCCAGGCGATTTCGAGACCGTGGCCTTCGAGGAAACCCTGATCGATGGCGCAGCGGTCCGGATAGGCGGTGATGCGGCCGTCATGCAGACGGCCGAAAGCATAGGACCTGTCGAGCCCGGCGGGGCGATTGGTGTCGTCGAGATCGACCAGATCGTCCGGGCGCCTGTAGAAAGGGAAACGGAAAACCTCGTCCGGCCGCTCAGACACCTCGATATCAGGTTCGTAGAACGCGGTGACGAAGCCGGAATTGCCATCGCTGCGGCGGATCAGGAAGGGCCGACAGTGGGTCTCGAAAAAGGCGCGCGCCGACGATGGCGACGACGGCGTGAAATCTTCGGCGGCCACCAGCAGCGGAAGCAGGTCTTCCGAGCTCAGGCCAAGAGAACCGGTGCGGTAGGGTTTGACATCGGTGATCTGCCGACGGCAGCTTCGCATGCCTTCAAAAAGGCCGGAGGGATCATCATCCTTCCAGCCTTCCAAAGTGTCGAAGCTTATGGCCTGCAGGACGAAGTCCGATGCGTGGTCACTCATGTTCCGATTCGGTCGCCACGAGTTTCCAGTTCGGATCGCGCGAGCGGGTGTCGCGGGCGAAGGTCCAGAGGTCGTTGACCTCGGCGACGTTTTCGGCGTCGCCTTCGATCAGCACATCCGCCTTGTCGTAGGTGGCCGATATCAGCTGGCTGATGATACGAACGGTGATCTGTGCTTCGCTGCCCTTCGTCTCCGCATGGGTGATTTCGGCCTTGTCTATGCCGACGAAGGTGGACTTGACCTTCTCGCCCCGCGCTTCACGCTCGCCGATCGCAGCATCGAACCCGTCATAGACTTCG
This sequence comes from Rhizobium sp. NZLR10, assembly GCF_019685125.1. Lineage (NCBI taxonomy): Bacteria > Pseudomonadati > Pseudomonadota > Alphaproteobacteria > Hyphomicrobiales > Rhizobiaceae > Rhizobium > Rhizobium sp. NZLR10. Next base: position 56,987 of record NZ_JABDWE010000015.1, read on the forward strand.
CGGGACAATAAATTCTTCAGCGTTTTCCGGTCGCCATCCGCATAGGCCATGACGATCATCTCGTAAGCCATGCGGGCGCCGTTGAGAAACTCCTTCGGGCTGAAGGCGGAATCGGCCTTGTTCAGCGCGCGCAGCGATTCGTTGAGTGGCGTTCCGGGTGCGGCGAAGGCATCGATGGCGGCGAAGCGATCCTCATCCTCCGTCGTCGTGTCGCGGCGCGGCAGCGTCACGACCTTGCCGGCATCGGCGGCTTCTGCCGGAGCCGCATCCCGCGGCGTATAGAGATCGCGCGGCGGCTTCTCATTTCCTGTGCGGCGCCCGAGCACGGCGCGGAGCTGAAAGAAAATCAGCACCGCCGCCACCAGGAAGAATAATGTGATGAAGTCGTTCGAACTCATATCGTATCGCAGCCACCGTTAACATCTCTGATTTGTACTCCCATATAGTCTGCCTATACAGATGATTCAAATGATGGCTGGCATCTTCGCCAGCGCCAAGAGGAGACCGGCAAGCCCGGGACATGACGACCATGCGTTTTTCGATCCTGCCAGCTTTCATTCTGCTGCTGCCACTCGCCGAAATTGCCGGTTTCGTTGTCGTCGGCCGGGCAATCGGATTGTGGCTGACGCTCGCGCTCGTGATGCTGGGCGTCGTTCTCGGGATGGTTCTGCTGCGCCGGCAGGGCATCGGTATTTTGCGCCGCATGTCGAGCGAAGGACGAAACGGGGTGATGCCGGGGCGCGACCTGTTGCGGCCGGCGATGAACGTCGTTGCCTCGCTGCTCTTGATCATTCCCGGCTTTCTCACCGATATCATCGCGATCCTCATTCTCATCCCGCCGGTGCGCGAGTTCCTCTGGCAGGCAATCGCCAAACGCTTCGTCGTCGTCAATGCCAAGGGCGGCTTTTCTGCCGGCCCGCAACCCGATTTCCGCGAACGCAAGCCGAACTCGAAGGTGGTCGATCTCGATGACGAGGACTATCATAGGGAGCCGGACCGCAACTCGCCGTGGTCCGGCAAACATCTCGGCGATTGAGGCGCTTCGACCGATCAACCGCGGCAAGCGCCCAGGGTTGTAAGCCCCTCCCTGAAATGTTAGATGGCGGCACCATTCCCATGCCCCTCGAGGAAAAGCCAATGGCAGACGATAACAACAGCAACGGTGCGGCCAGCCCCACCCTTTCGATCCTTGCGCAATATACCAAGGATCTCTCCTTCGAAAATCCGGGTGCGCCGCGTTCGCTGCAGGCCCGCGACAAGGCCCCGACGATCAACATCAATGTGAACGTCAACGCCAACCCGCTTTCGGATACGGATTTCGATGTCGTGCTGTCGCTGAATGCCGAAGCCAAGGACGGCGACAAGACGGTTTTCCATACCGAACTCGCCTATGGCGGCGTCTTCCGCGTTGCCGGCTTCCCGCAGGAACACATGCTGCCGGTTCTCTTCATCGAGTGCCCGCGCATGCTCTTCCCGTTTGCCCGCCAGATCATCGCCGACGTCACCCGCAACGGTGGTTTCCCGCCGCTGATGATCGACCCGATCGACTTCACGCAGATGTTTGCCCAGCGCGTTGCCGAAGAACAGGCCCGCGCCAAGGTAGAAGCCGTTCCGAACTGAGCGGATCTTTCATCTTGGAAATGTCGATGCCCGGGCTGGTCCCGGGCATTTTCAATTGAGGCTGGTTCAATTGAGGCCGGTTTAATTGAGGCCGGTTTAATTGAGGCTGGCGTATTTCGCCCAGATGCCTTTTTCACCAAGCTTGGCGACAAGCGCCTCATGCGCCTGCGCCTCGGATGGGCTCAGGCGGGGGCCAAGCGGGCGGGGCCGCTCAAGCACTCCGGCAATCACCACACCGTCTTCCTCCGCCCCATCGCCGCGGCCGTTCTGACCAGATGTAGCGCTCATGCTCAGGCCGAAAGCTGCCTGCCTGCCGCCGATCATCTCGATATAGACTTCGGCGAGCAGTTCGGAGTCGAGCAGCGCGCCGTGTTTGGTGCGGTGCGAATTATCGATGCCGTAGCGCCGGCAGAGCGCGTCCAGCGAATTCGGCCCCATCGGATTCTTGCGCCGGGCCATCGACAGCGTATCGACGACCCGCTCCGGCAGGATCGGCGGCAAACCGATCCGCGCCAATTCGGCATTGATGAAACCCATATCGAAGGTGGCGTTGTGGGCAATCCACTTCGCATCGCCGAAGAAGGTAAGGATTTCTTCGGCGACCTCAGCGAAAGGCTTCTTGTCCTTCAGGAATTCATCGGTGATGCCGTGCACGGCGAGCGCATCCGGGTGAACCTTCTGATCGCCGGGATTGATGAAGATATGGATCACGTTGCCGGTCGGAAAATGGTTGAAGAGCTCGATGCCACCGATTTCGATGATACGGTCGGCGCGGTTGTCGAGACCGGTGGTTTCCGTATCGAAGATGATCTCACGCATTCCGGAAATCTCCCTTGGCAATCCGCGTTTTCAGGTCGGCGACGATATCGAGCACCCGTTTTTTCGTGACCGCGATCCTCTGGCTGCTGTCGATCAGATAATCCGCCCGGTGGCGTTTTTCCGTGTCCGGCGTCTGGCGTGAGAGAATCATCTCGAATTTTTCCTCGGTCATGCCTTCCCGCGCAAGCACCCTCTCGCGTTGAATCTGTGGATCGGCGCTGACGACGACGATGACATCCACTCTTTGCTCAGCGCCGGTTTCGAAGAGCAAAGGAATATCGAGCAATACCATCTCCGCGCCGGCAGCGCGCTGCCGCGCCAGAAATTCCGCCTCACGCTTGCGAACCAGCGGATGGACGATCGCTTCCAAGCGCTTGAAGCCATCCGGATCGAGAGCAAGCTGGCGGCCGAGTTCATGTCGGTCGACCGCTCCATCCTTCATCGTTCCAGGAAAAGCAGCATCCACCAGCGGTGCGGCCTCGCCGGTATAGAGATCGTGGACCACCGCATCAGAATCGTTCAACGGGATTCCCGCCTCGGCGAAGAGCTTTGCCGCCGTCGATTTTCCCATGGCGATGGAGCCGGTAAGACCAATCGTCAGCATCAGTGAGCTTCCATATCGGCGATGATGAGTGCACGCAGTGCCGCGTCGACGACGGGACGCCGGCCGAACCATTTCTCGAAGCCGGGCACGGCCTGATGCAGCAGCATGCCGAGACCATCGACGATGGAAAATCCCTGCTCTTCCGCCTGTGCCAGGATCGGTGTTTTCAAAGGGACATAGACGATGTCGGTCACGACGGCATCGGCTGAAAGCGGCGTGAAGTCGAGTTGTGGCGCCGGCTCGCCGTCCATGCCGAGCGAGGTGGTGTTGATGAAGAGGCCGGCACCCTTCATGACTTCGGCAAGTGCTGCGGCCGGGTGGGCATAAACCTTCGGGCCAAAACGATCTGCCAGTTCACGCGCCCGTTCGACGGTGCGGTTGACGACGTGGATCTCTCTGAAACCGCGGTCACGGACCGCCTGGATGATCGCCCGGCTGGCGCCGCCGGCGCCAAAGACGACCGCCGTCTCATGCCGGTCCCAGCCCGGATGGCGTTCGTCGAGATTGGCGATAAAGCCGCGACCATCGGTGTTCGTCGCGTGCAGGGCGCCATCCTCCAGCCAGAGCGTGTTTGCGGCGCCGAGCTCACGCGACAGCGCGTCGGGTTTATCGGCAAGCCGGAATGCCAGTTCCTTGTGGGGAATGGTGACATTGCCTCCGGCAAAGCCGGAACTGCCATCCTTCAGCGAACGGATGAAATCGGCAAAGGCCTCGGGGGCTACTTCATGCGCGCAGTAGCTGCCTGGCAGGCCGAGCGTCTTTAGCCAATATCCGTGGATCAACGGCGAGCGCGAATGCTTGATGGGAAAGCCCGTGACAAACGCTTTCGGCCCGAATGTTTCACGTGAATCACCCATCGATCGCTCCGAGGTCTCGCAATTTTTCCAGAAGCGGCAGCATCGGCAGGCCGAGAATGGTGAAATAATCCCCCTCGATCTTCTCGAACAGCTGAATGCCCTCCCCCTCCAACTGATAGGCGCCGACGCTGGAAAGCGCCCGTTCGCCGACCCGCGCCAGATGTCTGGCGATGAAATCCGCCGCCAAGGGCCGCATCGTCAGCTCCGCATGGGCGAGATGTTGCCATAGGACCGCGCCGTTGCTGACGATCGCGACAGCACTGTTCAACCGGTGGGTTAGGCCGGACAGGGCCTGAAGGTGGTTGGCGGCGTCGACCATATCAAGCGGCTTGTGGAAGACGCGGTCGCCGAGCGACATTGTCTGATCCGAGCCGATGATCAGTCTATCCGGAAAACGGCTGCTGACATCCTCGGCCTTGGCCTTGGCCAGGACGAGGGCCACCGCATCCGGCTTGGCGCCGGCTTCTTCCAACGGCGCTTCGACTGCCCGTTCATCGATGCTTGCGGCATGCGCCTCGAAGGATAGACCGGCATTTTCCATCAGCATCCGCCGAAAGGGGCTTGACGATGCAAGGATGAGTTTCTGCGTCATGGGTTCCTCGGAGTGCCGGCTGCCGGTCAGCGCTTAGCGCAGCTTTGGGCGCAGGGCAACGATGGCCGCGGCGGTTTCCTCGATTGAGCGGCGAGTGACGTCGATCAACGGCCAGTTATGGCGAGCGCAGAGCGAGCGGGCATATTTCAGCTCCTCGGAAATCGAAGCGCGATCGGTATAGTGTTCGCGATCGAAGCCATGCGTGGCGCCGAGTATGCGATTTTCCCGCACCTGGGAAATACGGTCGGTGGTGGCGATCAGGCAGACGATCAGCGGTTTGGTGGCGATGAACAGGCTCTCTGGCAACGGCACACCATAGACGATCGGAATGTTCGCCGTCTTGATGCCGCGGTTGGCGAGGTAAATACTGGTCGGTGTTTTCGAGGTGCGGCTGATGCCGATGATGACGACATCGGCATCGTTATAATCATCCGGCATCTGACCGTCATCATGATCCATGGTGAAATTCAACGCTTCGATACGCGCGAAGTAGCCGGCATTCATCACATGCTGGGCTCCGACCCGACGGCTTGATGGGGCACCGAGATAGATCTGGAACGCATTCATGACCGGCTCCAGCACATTCACCGAGGCAACGCCCATCTCGACGCAGCGCTCATCGATCAGGCTCGCAAGCTCCCGGTCGACGATCGTATAGAGCACGATGCCCGGTGCATCGTCGATCGCCTGCAGAACCGGCAGCAGCTGCTTGCGATTACGGATCAGCGGATAGACATGTTCGATCGGCTGGGCGGATCGGAACTGTGCCGATGCGGCGCGGCCGGCGGAGATCAGAGTCTCTCCCGTTGAGTCAGAAATCAGATGCAGATGAAAGAAGTTCGTTCTGTTCTCCACGTTATTTTCCGCTGCCTGTTGAAAAGACTGGATGAAACAGAGCTAAGGCGGCGAGGCAGTGTCGGGCAAGGGAAAACATGGCTGCTTATCCACATTTCGAATTTTGCGGATCGGTTTCTGCCGGCTTTGTGGAAAACGGGGAACAGCTGGATTTGTCGAGAACAGGTCCACAGTTTATCCACAAGCATCGGGAAAATCGTCCGTCCGCAAGGATCTGAAATCATTTTCAGATTCAGCTTCTCCCCGGACTTTTGGCCAAATGACAAAATCCTTCCGATGTTTTTTGCCCGCGCGCGACAAATGGCATCGGCGGTGGATGGATTTTAATCCTTGATAGACACCGACTCTAAGAAATAGAAACCTTTTAAAATATCTTTGATTTTTTATAGGGAAGAAGCGCTTGAACGACACGCGCCGAAAGATCATGAGGGTTCTCGAGGGCGAAAGCCTCTCCCCTCCTCCCCTCTGGCTGATGAGGCAGGCGGGACGTTATCTCCCGGAATATCGGGAGACGCGGGCAAAGGCAGGAAGTTTTCTCGATCTTTGCTATACGCCCGATTACGCCGTCGAAGTGACATTACAGCCGATACGCCGCTATGGCTTTGATGCGGCCATCCTGTTTTCCGATATCCTCGTCATCCCCGATGCAATGAAGCGGAATGTGCGGTTCACGGAGGGCCGTGGCCCGGAGATGGATCCGATCGATGAAGACGGTATCGGCAGGTTGAATGGGGAAGCGGTTGTCGATTATCTCAGCCCGGTTCTGGAGACGGTGCGACGGCTGCGAGAGGGGTTGCCAGCCGAAACCACCCTGCTCGGCTTCTGTGGCGCGCCCTGGACGGTTGCGACCTATATGATTGCTGGACACGGCACGCCGGATCAGGCCCCTGCCCGTCTCTTCGCCTACAGGCATCCCCGCGCCTTCGAACATCTGCTGATGCTGCTTGCCGACGTCTCGGCCGATTATCTCGTCGCTCAGATCGATGCCGGCGCCGACGCTGTGCAGATCTTCGATTCCTGGGCTGGCGTTCTCGGCGAGAGAGAGTTCGAGGCCTTCGCGATCAGGCCGGTTGCGCGAATGATCGCTTCGGTCAAATCCCAGCGACCGCACGCCCGCATCATCGCCTTTGCCAAAGGTGCCGGCTACCAGCTGAAGACATATCGGCAGAAAACGGGCGCGGATGCGATCGGTCTCGACTGGTCGGTGCCGTTGGCCTTTGCCGCCGAACTTCAAAAGGACGGACCGGTTCAGGGCAACCTCGATCCAATGCGCGTCGTTGCCGGCGGCCGGGCTCTGGAAGACGGTATCGACGATATTCTGCAACACCTCGGCCACGGGCCGCTGATCTTCAATCTCGGTCATGGCATCACACCGCAGGCCGACCCCGAGCATGTGCGCCGGCTGGTCGATCGCGTTCGGGGCGGCTGGATGCGAGGCGGGAAGTGATGATGGAAAAGCAGACCGATCGCAGGGCCGGCAGCTACGCCCGCCGGCGTGCGCATTTTGCGCTGGCCTTCTTCGCGCTGATGGCGGTCGGACTTTTTGCCTGGAACCCGGATAATCTCTATCTCTGGATCAAGGCGCTGCATATCATCGCGGTGATTTCCTGGATGGCCGGGTTGTTCTACATGCCGCGGCTGTTCATCTATCACACCGATGCCGAACCGGGTTCGGTGCAATCGGAAACCTTCAAGGTGATGGAACGCCGGCTGCTTCGAATCATCATGACGCCGGCGATGATGTTGACCTGGATTTTCGGCCTCTATCTCGCCTGGTCTGTCTATGGATTCCAGGGCGGCTGGCTGCATGCCAAGATCGGTCTCGTCGTGCTGCTGACCGGTGTTCATATGTTCTTCAGCCGCGCCGTCAGAGCCTTCGAACGGGACGAGAACCGCCGCTCCGCACGCTATTGGCGGTTCATGAACGAGGCACCGACACTGCTGATGATCGCAATTGTGATTCTCGTCGTGGTGAAGCCGTTCTGAGGCAAACTCGCCTCCCGGTTAAATTTGCTTCATTTTAAGCAGCCCTCTTGCGGCGGCGATTGCGAGTCGCTATTTTCCGCGCATCTCATCTACGTGGCATGTGTGTAGAGTTCAGTCGTTTGCGAGCCCTTCGCAGTACCGAATACGACCCAACATCGCCTTCCCCCTTCGAAATTGAAAAGAGTATTGGTCACTTCATGGCTGAAATGAAGCTTCAGGAACTCAAGAGCAAATCCCCGACGGATCTTCTGGCTTTCGCCGAATCGCTCGAGGTCGAGAATGCCAGCACGATGCGCAAACAGGAATTGATGTTTGCCATCCTCAAAATGCTTGCCAGCCAGGATGTCGAAATCATTGGTGAAGGCGTCGTCGAAGTGCTGCAGGATGGTTTCGGCTTCCTGCGTTCCCCTAATGCAAACTACCTGCCGGGTCCGGACGATATTTATATCTCTCCGTCGCAGATCCGCCGTTTCTCGCTGAAAACGGGCGATACGGTCGAAGGCCCGATCCGCGGGCCGAAGGAAGGCGAGCGCTATTTCGCGCTGCTCAAGGTCAACACCATCAATTTCGATGATCCCGAAAAAATCCGTCACAAGGTTCATTTCGACAATCTGACGCCGCTCTATCCGAACGAGCGCTTCAAGATGGAACTCGATATCCCCACCACGAAAGATCTGTCGCCGCGTGTGATCGACCTGGTGGCGCCGCTCGGCAAGGGTCAGCGCGGATTGATCGTCGCACCGCCGCGCACCGGTAAGACCGTGCTGCTGCAGAACATCGCCCATTCGATTACCGCAAACCATCCGGAATGCTATCTCATCGTTCTGCTGATCGATGAACGCCCCGAAGAAGTGACCGACATGCAGCGCTCCGTCCGCGGCGAGGTCATCTCCTCGACCTTCGACGAACCGGCTGTGCGTCACGTTCAGGTGGCCGAGATGGTCATCGAGAAAGCCAAGCGCCTTGTCGAACATGGACGCGACGTTGTCATCCTGCTCGACTCGATCACCCGTCTGGGCCGTGCCTACAACACCGTCGTTCCCTCCTCAGGCAAGGTGCTGACCGGCGGTGTGGACGCCAACGCACTCCAGCGGCCGAAGCGCTTCTTCGGCGCGGCGCGTAACATCGAGGAAGGCGGTTCGCTGACGATTATCGCAACGGCGCTGATCGATACCGGCAGCCGCATGGACGAAGTGATCTTCGAAGAATTCAAGGGTACCGGCAACTCCGAAATCGTCCTCGATCGCAAGGTCGCCGACAAGCGCATCTTCCCGGCGATGGACATCCTGAAGTCCGGCACGCGTAAGGAAGACCTGCTTGTTCCACGTCAGGATCTGCAGAAGATCTTCGTGCTCCGCCGCATTCTCGCGCCGATGGGCACGACAGATGCAATCGAATTCCTGATCGACAAACTCAAGCAGACGAAGACCAATTCCGACTTCTTCGACTCGATGAATACGTAGTCCTTAGCCGGATTCATCTAGAGCGCGTCCGATTGATGCGCCTTAGATGCATGGCGTTATCCTGGAACCGGCACACGCTTCCGGATGACATGCGTTCATGAGAGCTGGAGGCATTGTCATGATGTCGCCAGCTTTTTCTATTTGAGAGGATCGATTCAGATTCCAACCGACGGAACAGCGACAAGGCCATGGCGAACGATACGATATATGCGCTCTCGAGCGGTGCCCCACCGTCGGGCGTTTCGATCGTTCGCATCAGCGGCCCGTCGACTAGGGATCTGTTGACCGAGCTTGTCGGATCGGTTCCGGCAGGCCGATATGCGACCTACCGAACGATTCGGATTCGTAACAAACAGCCGATCGACAATGGCCTGGTGCTGTTTTTTCCTGGCCCGCACTCGTTCACCGGCGAGGACGTTGCCGAGTTGCAGATCCATGGCAGCAAGGCCGTGCTGGCGGCGCTATTTCACGCCCTTGCCGATGTTCCAGGTGTTCGCATGGCGGTCGAAGGTGAATTCTCGCGCCGGGCTTTTGAAAATGGCAAACTTGATCTGGTCGAGGTCGAAGGGCTTGCCGATCTGATCGGCGCCGAAACCGAGATGCAGCGACGCCTTGCGATCGAACAGAGCGCCGGCGGGCTTTCGGCTATTTACGATTCGTGGGCGGAACGATTAACCCGTGCCAGGGCGTTGGTCGAAGCGGAACTTGATTTTCCCGACGAGGACGACGTTCCCGGTTCGGTGTCCGATATGGTCTGGACCGATATGGAGACGCTTCGGCGCGATATTGAACATCACCTGGCAGCGGCTTCGGCCGGCGAGGTTATCAGGGATGGCTTCAAGGTCGTCATTGCCGGCGCCCCGAATGCGGGAAAATCCAGCCTGCTGAACGCTCTGGCGCGCCGCGACGTGGCGATCGTGACGGAGATGGCCGGAACTACGCGCGATGTCTTGCAGGTCGATCTCGACATTGGCGGCTACCTGATAAAGCTCTACGACACTGCGGGCCTGCGAGAGGCGGATGACAGGGTTGAAATAGAAGGCGTGCGCCGCGCCCGCCTTGCACTGCGCGACGCTGACCTCGTTCTGTTGCTCGTCGACATGGTCAACCCCGTCGTCCCTGATGACTTGGACCCGGCGTCTTCGCATGTTACGGTCGGCACGAAGAAGGATCTTATTGATACCTCGGATCATTACGATCTGCAGATCTCGACGGCGACAGGCGATGGCTTGCCGGAATTGCGGCGGTTGATTGGCAACATTGTTGCCGAGCGTTTTGGCGGTCTGTCCATGGCGATCCCCAGCCGCCAACGGCATAAGGATTCGCTGGCGAAATGTTTGTCGGCGGTAGAGGCAGCGATTTCGGAAACAAACGTGAGTCTTGAGCTACGTACCGAGCAGCTTCGAATTGCCGCCGAGTTTCTTGGCAGAATTACCGGCAGAGTGGATGTCGAACAGTTGCTCGGGGTGATCTTCTCGGAGTTTTGTATCGGCAAATGATTCACGTGAAACGCTGAGGCATATATGCGCGGTTTCACGTGAAGCGCCTGCCGGGTATGGAGTTGATATATGACTGACAATGTCTACGACGTGATTGTCATCGGCGGCGGCCACGCGGGGTCAGAGGCTGCCAATGCGGCTGCGCGCCTCGGCGCAAGAACCGCCTTGGTGACGCATAAACGCGACACGATCGGTATCATGTCATGTAATCCGGCGATCGGTGGGCTGGGCAAGGGCCATCTGGTTCGCGAGATCGACGCCATGGATGGCCTGATGGGGCGTGTCGCCGATGCCGCCGGCATTCAGTTCCGGATACTGAACAAGAGAAAGGGCGCAGCTGTCCGGGGACCGCGGACGCAAGCCGATCGAAAACTCTATCGTCTGGCCATGCTGGCGGCGATCGAAGCGACACCCGGTCTGGAGATCGTCGAGGGCGACGCGTTCGATCTGGATGTGGCCGATGGGCGGGTTACCGGCGTCATCATGAAGGACGGTCGGACCTTGAGGTCACCGGCGGTCGTTCTGACAACCGGCACTTTTCTTCGCGGTCTTATTCATATTGGTTTGGAGAAGACGCCGGCTGGTCGTGTCGGGGAAGCGCCGTCGATCGGGCTATCGGCGACATTGGCCAGGCTTGGATTGCGGTTGGGACGGTTGAAGACGGGCACACCGGCGCGGCTGGACGGAAAGACCATCGACTGGCAAGCTGTCGGTCGACAAGGTGCTGACGAGGAGCTGGTTCCCTTCTCCTTGATGACCGACGCGATCACCACCGAGCAGGTCGAATGCGGGGTGACCAGAACCACTGAAGCGACACACCGGATCATTGTCGATAACATCATGCGATCGGCAATGTATTCCGGCCAGATCGAAGGCGTCGGGCCTCGCTATTGTCCTTCCATCGAGGACAAGTTGGTCAAATTCGGAGAGCGGGATGGACACCAGGTCTTCCTTGAGCCCGAAGGTTTGGACGACGATACCGTCTATCCAAATGGCATCTCGACATCCCTGCCAGCTGAAGTACAGGCTGCATTCATCAAGACAATCCCCGGCTTGGAAACAGCGAGAATCATTCAACCCGGTTATGCGATCGAATACGATCATGTCGATCCAAGGGAGTTGACGCCGTCGCTCGAGGTCAAGCGGCTGAGAGGCCTATTTCTCGCCGGTCAAATCAATGGCACTACCGGCTATGAAGAGGCGGCCGCACAAGGTTTGGCCGCCGGGTTAAATGCTGCACTGCGAAGCAGCGATTCGGATCCGTTTCATTTTAGCCGCACAAATTCCTATATCGGGGTGATGATCGATGACCTCACCTCTCGTGGCATTACGGAACCGTACCGAATGTTCACATCGCGCGCCGAATATCGGCTGACTTTGCGGGCTGACAATGCCGATGTGCGCTTGACACCTCTGGCGATGCAGCTTGGATGCGTGAGCAGCGAACGAAGGCAGCGATTCACCCGTTATCAAACCGACATCGATACAGGTCGGGCGCTGTTACAGTCGCTGACGGTTACACCGACCGAGGCGCGACACGCAGGTTTGAACATCAATCTCGACGGTCAGCGGCGAAGCGCCTATGACCTGCTCTCTTATCCGAATTATGATTTCGATGCCCTTCGAAATGTTTGGCCCGAGAAGTTCGGTACGATTGTGCCTAAGGTGGCGGAAGCATTGGAAATCGAAGCGGGCTATTCCGTTTATTTGGATCGTCAGGCCGCGGCGATTGCCGATCAGCAGCGCGATGAAGAACGGCACATACCGGCCGATTTCGACTATGCCTCGCTCTCTGGCCTCTCGAACGAGCTTAAGTCGAAGCTTGGTGCTGCCCGCCCGTTTAACATTGCCCAGGCTGCAATTGTTGAAGGCATGACCCCCGCGGCAATCGCATTGCTGCTCGTGCACTTACGTCGACGCCAGCCTTTCTCGCGTCATAGCGCCTGACGACAAGATTTGAGAGTCTTAGAATGGAATTAAACGGTTTGCGTGTTTCACGTGAAACACAGGAACGGCTGCAACATTTTGCGGCGCTCTTTCAAAAGTGGGCAAAGAGCATCAATCTGGTGGCGCCGTCGACGCTCGGCGACCTCTGGGACAGGCACATTGCGGACAGCAGCCAGGTGTTTCAGATCCATCCCAAGCCGACGACCTGGGTCGACCTCGGGAGCGGAGGTGGCTTTCCAGGCGTCATCACGGCGATCTTTCTGGCCGAACTTCGGGATGGTTGGGTGCATCTGGTCGAGAGCAATCATAAAAAGGCGGCCTTCCTCAGAACTGCGTTGCGCGAGACACATGCGCGCGGGAGCGTGCACAGCATTCGAATCGAAGATGCGCATGCTGAGATCGGCGGATGCGGGGCTATTTCAGCTCGGGCGCTTGCCGACCTCGACGGTCTCATGGGATATTCCGCCCCGTGGATGTTGGATAAGGAAGACTGCCGCGGTTTTTTTCATAAAGGCCGGGATTACCTGAGGGAAATCGACAAAGCACGTGGTCGGTGGGAATTCGATCTGTTAGAACATAGAAGCGCCGTCGAGCATGAATCTGTTGTATTGGAAATATCGAATCTCCGGCGCTTGGTTTAACAGATCGGATATTGCGGCAATGGCTGGCGAACGACACCGGATTATCACCATCGCAAATCAGAAGGGTGGGGTTGGCAAAACGACCACCGCAATCAATCTCGCAACAGCGCTTGCTGCTATTGGCGAGCGCGTCCTGATCATCGATCTCGATCCGCAGGGTAATGCCAGCACCGGCCTCGGGATCGACCGCCGCGATCGCAAGCTTTCCTCTTATGATCTGATGATCGGCGAGCGCGGAATCACTGAGGTGACGCTCGAGACAGCCGTTCCCAATCTGTCTATCGTTCCTTCGACGATGGATCTTCTCGGTGTCGAGATGGAGATCTCCCAGCAGAGCGATCGGGTGTTCAAGTTGCGCAAGGCCCTGTCTTCGCCCGAGGCACAGGCGTTTTCGTATATTCTTCTCGATTGCCCGCCCTCGTTCAATCTGCTGACGATGAATGCCATGGCGGCCGCGCATTCGGTGTTGGTGCCGCTGCAATGCGAATTCTTTGCTTTGGAGGGATTAAGCCAGTTGCTTGAGACTGTCAGCCAGGTTCGGCGGACGGTTAACCCACGCCTGGATATTCAGGGAATCGTCTTGACGATGTTCGATGCGCGCAACAATCTTGCCCAGCAAGTGGTCAATGATGTACGCACTCATCTCGGGGAAAAGGTTTACCACACGTTAATTCCGCGCAACGTGCGGGTTTCCGAGGCGCCCTCTTACGGCAAGCCGGCTATTCTCTATGATCTGAAATGCGCGGGCAGCCAGGCCTATTTGCAACTTGCCTCGGAGGTCATCCAGCGCGAGCGCCAGAGACTGGCGGCGTGATTATCATTTCAGAGGTAATTTAGGTCATGAATGACGATGTATCGAAAAGGCGATTGGGCCGCGGCCTTGCGGCTCTGATTGGCGAAATGGATCAGCCTGTCCCGGTTGAAGCTGACCGGACGATCAGTGCCGACAGGATGATCCCGATCGAATTCGTCAGTCGTAACCCCCGCAATCCTCGTCGTTTCTTCGATGATACTGAACTGCACGATCTTGCCAGTTCCATTCGTCAACACGGCATCGTTCAGCCAATTGTCGTACGGACGATGGACCGCGATCGCTATGAAATCATCGCTGGCGAGCGACGCTGGCGTGCTGCCCAGCTTGCCGGGCTGATTGACATTCCCGTCATTGTCCGCGACGTGGATGACAAGACGGCGCTAGAGATCGCCATTGTCGAAAACGTACAGCGCGCGGATCTCAATGCTCTCGAAGAGGCGTTGGGCTATGAGCAACTTATTGCTGAGTATGGCTATACGCAGAACGACCTTGGCGAGATTATCGGCAAGAGCCGCAGCCACGTGGCAAATTCGTTGCGCCTGTTGAAGCTGCCCGATCCGGTTCGCGACCTTCTTGCAGCCGGCAGCTTGTCGGCTGGGCATGCACGGGCCCTGGTTTCGACGCCTGACCCGACAGGTCTAGCCCGTACGATCGTTGCCAAGGGCATGTCGGTGCGCGACGCGGAAAAGTTGGCGCAGAATAATATCAAGGCGCAATCGGAGCCGCAACTGGCCGTCTCTCGGCGAGATCAGAAGGATTCTGACACGCTGGCCTTGGAGCGGACCCTTTCCGATGCACTCGGCCTCGATGTTGCGATTAATCACAAGACCAGCGGCGGCCAGATCAAAATTTCCTATAAGTCGCTAGAGCAACTCGAAGAAGTCTGCCGTTTGCTTGAGAGACGCTAATGCACGCCGCCCGAAATTCCGGGATAGCGCGTTAGGCAGATTTACGCCCGGATTGAAGGGTGGTGGAGAGAAGCGTTTGCATCGCAACGCTATTCTCCAGAACCTGTCGCCGTCGGCTCTGCAAGATCGCGGCCTGCAGACGATTGGATTCACGAGCGATGCTTTCCGCTGTCCATTGGCGTAGCGCCTGTTCGATGATCGGCTTGCGGCGGAAATGCAGGTGACGACCCATGGTCTGCATGATCTGGGGCGCCTGCAGGCGCTTTTCTTCCATTTCGGCGCGCATTGTATCGAGAAGCTGAAACTGTTTCAGGCATGCCTGGAGCACGAGAAAGATCGCGGTTTTCGAGTTGCTGATCTTCTGCATGGCGTGCATAAAACCGTTGAGATCGCCACTCAGGATAGCGTCGACCGCATCGTCAACGGAGATCGCACTGGCATCACCGATTATTTCGGTAACGTGATGTTCCTCGACCGTATCGAACCCGCGACAATAAAGGGCAAGCTTGCGCACCTCGTTGCGTGACGCGATGCGGTCACCGCCGATCAATGCGATCAGCGCCTGGCGCGCAGCCGGGGTGATGCCGAGCTTCTCCGCGCCGAGTTCAACGTCGATCAGGGCATTCAGGGCACGGCTGTCATCGGCGTAAGACGGGATCGTCATGATCGATCGCGCGGCCTCGGCCGTCTTGCGCAGCAAGGAGCCCTTCTTCAAGTCACCAGCCTCGACAATCAGATGGGCGGCTTCAAGTGGCTTTTCAGCCAGCAACGCTAAGGGATCGACAAGATATTTTTCATTGGCGGCGCCGCGGATCCAGATCAGCTTCTCACCGCCGAACAGCCCGATAGACTGAGCTTCGTCGAGCAACCGTCCCGGATCCTTCTGCAGGTCGCCGATATCGAGCTTGGTCAGCGAGAAGGGATCATCGAGGGCGACACCGGTCTTGCCGGCAAGCAGAGCAGCACGCTCAGAGACGAGGCCGCGGTCGGGGCCATAGATGACGAATATCCGATAGTTCCGCACCGATTTCTGCAGGAAGGTCTCGAATTCGTGGGATTTTAACTCTGCCACATCACCGCCCTCAGCGGCTGAGCGCAGCGGCGATATCGGCTCCCACGAATTCCGCCACCTGATCCGCCGCGCGGTTCTGGGCATCACGGATTGCCCGCTGCTTGGCAAACTCCTGGTCAGGGAAATCCACCAGCGCCGTGGTTGCACGGCTGCCAGCCTTGATGACGTGATTATCGGTCGCTGCGCGCAGCGTATAGGTGACGCTGACGGTCACACGACCGGCTCGCGAGGTATCGGCCGAATCCCGAAGCAGAGTATCGGCGACAGACGAAGTTGTATGCATCTCGACCTGAAATTCCGGCTTTTCAGGTTCGCCGGCCCCACGCGAGGCTATAAAAATCAAGCGATTGCGGACTTGCTGCTCGACCCGGCTGCCTGCCGGGGAAAAGCCGACCGAGGAAAGCTTTTCGGTGAGACCGGAATTTTCCGAGTAGAGCGGCCGAACCTGGCAGGCAGAGAGAAAAGCCGTGGAGGCAAGGATCATGGCGATGCCGGCATTGCGGACCAGCTTGTAAGCGATATCAGACGACAATGTTTACAATCCTTTGGGGAACCACGATGATCTTCTTCGGTGCCTGTCCGTTGAGCGCGTTTTTCACCGCATCCAGCTCCAGCACGGCGTCGGTGACGGCATTCTGATCTGCGTCGCGAGAAATTGTCAATTCAGCGCGTTTCTTGCCGTTGATCTGTACGGGCAGGACGACATCATTTTCGATGACGAGCGTCTCGTCGTATCGCGGCCAGTCGGTTCGGGCAAGCAGCCCTTCATTGCCGAGTGCCGTCCAGCATTCCTCAGCCAGATGCGGCGTCATCGGCGCGACCAGCTGGATCAGGATCTCGGCGGCATCACGCACTGCTGCGCGATAGGTGACATCACCCTCGCCCGTCGCAACCTTGGTCATCGGCGCGGCCAGCGCGTTCACCAGTTCATAAATTCGGGCGACCGCCTTGTTGAACCAGAGCTTGTCATAATCGTTTTCGACAGCCTTCAGCGTCTTGTGAGCGGCCTGCGAAATCGACAGCGCTTCCCCCTCGGTTGCCGGCGCAGGCGCAACGGTCGAGAGTGCCTCCGCGGCTTCAGAAATCAACCGCCACAGACGTTGGGTGAAACGGTGGGCGCCTTCGACGCCGGCCTCGGACCAGATCACATCACGCTCCGGCGGGGAGTCGGACAGAACGAAGAAACGGGCGGTATCGGCGCCATAGGAGGCGATGATATCGTCGGGGTCGACGACGTTCTTCTTCGATTTCGACATCTTCTCGATCGAGCCGATCGCGACTTCTTCGTTGCTCGTCAGCAGGAAAGCCCGGCGTTTACCGTCAAGCTCGTCGACGCGGATATCGGCCGGTGCCACCCACTCGCGGCCGGCGCCGGCGTCACGGCTATAGGTTTCGTGGACCACCATGCCCTGGGTGAAGAGACCCTTGAAGGGTTCGGTGGCGGCAACATGGCCGGTCTCGCGCATGGCGCGGGTGAAGAAGCGGGAATAGAGCAGGTGCAGAATCGCGTGCTCGATGCCGCCGATATACTGGTCGACCGGCAGCCAGCGGTTAGCCGCCTCAGGATCGGTCGGTTTTCCCTCCCAAGGCGCGGTAAAACGGGTGAAATACCAGCTCGAATCGACGAACGTATCCATCGTATCCGTCTCGCGGCGGGCGTCCTTGCCGCAGGTCGGGCAGGAGACGTGCCGCCAGGTTGGATGACGGTCGAGAGGATTGCCCGGCTGGTCGAAGGTGACGTCGTCGGGCAGCTTGACCGGCAGGTCCTTCTTCGGTACCGGTACGACGCCGCAATCATCGCAGTGGATGACCGGGATCGGGCAGCCCCAATAACGCTGCCGGGAAATGCCCCAGTCGCGCAGACGGAAATTGACCTTGCGCTCGCCCTGCGGCGTATTGCCCAGCGAAGCGGCCGACAGCCGGTCGGCAACAATATTGAAGGCTTCCTCAGTCGTCTTGCCGTCGAGGAAGCGCGAATTGATCATCACACCCTCGCCGTCATAGGCGGTGTCGCCGACGGAAAAGCTTGCCGCATCGCCATCCCTCGGCATGACGACAGGCACGACCGGCAGGCCATATTTCCGAGCAAAATCAAGGTCGCGCTGGTCGCCCGCGGGGCAGCCGAAGATCGCGCCCGTGCCATAATCCATCAGGACGAAATTGGCGATGTAGATTGGCACCTCCCAGGAGGGATCAAGCGGATGCCGGACGCGGATACCGGTATCCATGCCCTTCTTCTCGGCGGTCTCGAGGGCGGCGAGCGACGTGCCGGCGCGGCGGCACTCCTCGCAGAAGGCTTCGATCTCCGCGTTCTTAGCGGCGGCATCCTTTGCCAATGGATGATCGGCGGCAATTGCCAGGAAGGAGGCGCCGAAGAGCGTGTCCGGCCGGGTCGTATAGACGGTGACTTCGCTTTCGCCGGTAGGTGCCGTTTCCGGCACGATCTCCCAGCGGATCGCCAAGCCTTCCGAGCGGCCAATCCAGTTCTTCTGCATCAGGCGCACTTTTTCCGGCCATTGGTCGAGCGTATCCAGCGCGTCCAGCAGGTCCTGGCTGAAATCGGTGATCTTGAAGAACCATTGCGTCAATTCGCGCTGTTCGACCAGTGCGCCGGAGCGCCAGCCGCGGCCATCGATCACCTGCTCGTTGGCGAGCACGGTATTGTCGACGGGGTCCCAGTTGACCTTCGACTGCTTGCGGTAGACCAGGCCCTTCTCCAGGAAATCCAGGAAGAGATGCTGCTGATGCTGGTAATATTCGACATCGCAGGTGGCGAATTCGCGGCTCCAATCCAGCGACAGCCCCATGGCCTTCAGCTGCGCCTTCATCGAGCCGATATTCTGGTAGGTCCAGGAGGCCGGATGCACGCCGCGCTCCATGGCGGCATTTTCCGCCGGCATGCCGAAGGCGTCCCAGCCCATCGGATGCAATACGTTGTAGCCGCGGGCGCGTTTATAGCGGGCAACGACGTCGCCCATGGCGTAATTGCGGACATGGCCCATATGGATGCGCCCCGACGGATAGGGGAACATTTCGAGGACGTAATATTTTTCGCGCGGATCGGAATTGTCGGTCTCGAAGACCTTGTCTTCATTCCATTTCTGCTGCCAGCGGGGCTCGGCGTCGCGCGGATTATAACGTTCGGTGGCCATGGTATTCGAAATTCCGGAAAATCAGGGGAGGTTGGTCGAGACCTTCACCATGAAACCACCGTAGCGTCAAGTTTTGCAGGCGCTGCAAGCGGCCGATCTTCATCCCGGCTGGGGGATTTCGCGGGAGCGGGTCTTGGCAAGCACAGATTGGCCGGTTAGTTCATTGCCAATCCTTTCATGCTGGTATGTCGAGGCAGAACGATGGAACTTCAAGAGCGCTTGAACGACGTGCGGTCGCGGATTGCGACTGGGGAACGCCAGGCGGGTCGTCCGGCTGGTTCCGTCCAGCTCGTCGCGGTGTCGAAGACCTTCGAGGCGGAGGCGATCGGCCCGGCCATCGAAGCCGGACAGCGTGTCTTCGGCGAGAACCGGGTGCAGGAAAGCCAGGGCAAATGGCCGGCGCTGAAGGCCGAGCGGCCGGATATCGTGCTGCACCTGATCGGACCTCTGCAGTCGAACAAGGCGGCGGATGCGGTGGCGCTCTTCGATGTCATCGAGACGGTGGACCGGGCAAAGATCGCCCGCGCGCTTGCCGAGGAAATGAAGCGGCAGGGCAAGACGACGCGGCTCTACGTCCAGGTCAATACCGGGCTCGAACCGCAGAAGGTCGGTATCGCTCCTGACGACACGCCAGCTTTCGTCACCCTCTGCCGCGAAGAGCTCGGTCTTTCCATCGAGGGTTTGATGTGCATTCCGCCGGTCGAGGAAAATCCCGGGCCGCATTTCGCCTTGCTGGCAAAGCTCGCGCTCAAATGCGGGGTCGAAAAACTGTCCATGGGCATGTCGGGCGACTATGAGACGGCGATCGCCTTCGGCGCCACCAGCGTGCGCGTCGGATCGGCGATTTTCGGCGTGCGCTAAAGCAGGCCGGCCCGCCCTAAACTCATCCTGTTCCGATACGCTGCTTTGGTCGGGCTTCCCGTCCCGCCCTCCCCCGCTTAGATTGAGGCTTGCATGTCCTGGGGAGGAGCAGATGCAGAACGGCTATGATCAGGCCTATGCGGCTTGGAAACGCGATCCCGAAGCCTTCTGGCGCGAAGCAGCCGACGATATCGACTGGTTCAAACCGCCTGAACAGGTATTTTCATCCGACGAAGGCGTCTATGGCCGTTGGTTCTCAGGGGCCGAAACCAATACCTGCCACAATTGCCTAGACCGGCATGTGGCGGCCGGGCGCGGCGGCGAGACGGCGGTGATCTTCGACAGTGCGATGACCGGCGAGAAGCGCCGTTTCAGCTACGACGAAGTCCTTGACGAGGTGAAAGCCATCGCCGCGACACTGATCGACCTCGGCATCGGTAAAGGCGATCGTGTCATCCTCTATATGCCGATGGTCCCACAGGCCGTGTTTTCGATGCTTGCATGCGCCCGCATCGGTGCCGTTCACTCGGTCGTCTTCGGTGGCTTTGCCGCCAGCGAGCTTGCGGCCCGTATCGATGATTGCGGTGCGAAGCTGGTGATCACCGCGAGTTGTGGGCTCGAGCCTGGCCGCATCGTTGCCTACAAGCCTCTGGTCGACCAGGCGATCGCGATCGCGCATTCGAAGCCGGAGCGCTGTCTGGTGCTGCAGCGGCCGGAGCTTCGGGCAGATCTCGCCGGAGGTCGCGACCAGGATTTCGAGGCGGCGGTGGCGCGGCATCGCGGCGCCGAGATCGACTGTGTTCCGGTCACGGCGACCGACCCGCTCTACATCCTCTATACCTCGGGTACCACCGGGCAGCCGAAGGGCGTCGTGCGCGACAATGGCGGCCATCTGGTCGCGCTCAATTGGTCGATGCGAAATATCTACGGCTTGAAGCCGGGCGAGGTCTTCTGGACGGCTTCGGATATCGGCTGGGTCGTCGGACATTCCTATATTGTCTATGCCCCGCTGATATCGGGCGTAACCACGGTGATCTACGAGGGAAAACCGGTCGGCACGCCGGATGCCGGGGCATTCTGGCGCATCGTTTCGGAGCACAAGGTGCGTGTTCTCTTCACCGCGCCAACGGCATTCCGCGCCATCCGGCGGGAAGACGGTGACGGTGAACTGATGCGCCGATATGCGATGCCGGATTTACGGGCGCTGTTTCTTGCCGGCGAGAGGGCGGACCCGGAGACGCTGAAATGGGCGGAGCGCATGCTCGCCATACCCGTCATCGATCACTGGTGGCAGACGGAGACCGGCTGGCCGATCGCAGCCAATCCGCTCGGCCTCGGCGCCCTTCCCGTCAAGCACGGTTCGCCAGCGCTGCCGATGCCCGGCTATGACATTGCGGTGCTCGACGATGCCGGCCATTCGATCGAGGCGCGGACGCTCGGCAATATCGTCGTGAAGCTGCCCTTGCCGCCCGGCTGCCTGCCGACCCTCTGGAATGCCGACGAGCGTTTCCGATCGGCCTATCTCGACGAGTTTCCGGGTTACTACAAGACGGCCGACGCCGGTTATATCGACGAGGATGGCTATCTCTTCATCATGTCGCGCACCGACGACATCATCAATTGCGCCGGTCATCGGCTCTCGACCGGGGCGATGGAGGAAGTCTGCGCCCGCCATCCCGATGTCGCCGAATGCGCGGTGATCGGTGTGATCGATACGTTGAAGGGTCAGGTGCCGTGCGGTTTCCTGGTGCTGAAACGGAATGTTTCCCGCGACACGACGGCAATCGAATCAGAGGTCGTGGGGATGATTCGCGATTCGATCGGACCTGTCGCCGCCTTCAAGATGGCCATCATCGTCAACCGTTTGCCGAAGACCCGCTCCGGCAAAATCCTGCGCGGCACGATGCAGAAGATCGCTGATGGCATACCCTGGAAAATGCCTGCAACCATCGATGATCCAATGGTTTTAGAGGAAATTTCCGAGGCGCTGCGCCAGCGCGGTCTAGGTTCCCTGCCGATGTGAATCGTTGCAGACGCAGCAGCAGCTTGCCATCCAGTCACTCTCGATCGCCAACAGCTCGGCGCAGAACATCTTCACCCTGTTCCGCAGCTAATTCGAAACAGGCAATCCGCAACAAAAAACCCCCGCCGGTCAGCTCATACCGGCGGGGTTTTTCATGAGATCGTCGATGCCTCAGTACTGATCGTCGTCTTCGTCCTTCGGCGCCGAGCGCAGCGAACTCAGCTTGCGGAAGACGGCATCGGCGTCGATTTCCTTTTCCTTTTCCTCCTCGCGCTCGTAGCTCGGGGTCAGGCGCTCGGTTTCCTGAGCCGATTGCAGCGTCGCGCCGAGCTCGGCGGCGGTCGGCAACGGACGGCCCTTGGAAGCCTTTTCCACTTCCATGTCGAGATCGATCTGGCTGCAGAGGCCGAGCGTTACCGGATCCATCGGCGCCAGATTGGCGGAGTTCCAGTGGGTGCGCTCGCGGATCTGCTCGATGGTCGATTTCGTGGTGCCGACGAGGCGGGAAATCTGCGCGTCCTTAAGCTCCGGATGGTTGCGAACGAGCCAGAGAATAGCGTTCGGGCGGTCCTGACGCTTGGACACCGGCGTATAACGCGGGCCGCGGCGCTTGGATTCCGGCACCCGCACCTTCGGTTCGGAAAGCTTCAGCTTGTGGTTCGGATTGGCTTCGGCGCGGGCGATCTCGTCGCGGGACAGCTGTCCGGTCGAGATCGGGTCGAGGCCCTTGATACCCTGCGCCGCTTCGCCATCGGCGATTGCCTTGACTTCGAGCGGATGCAGTTTGCAGAACTGCGCGATCTGATCGAAAGACAGTGCCGTATTGTCGACGAGCCAGATGGCTGTCGCCTTCGGCATGAGCAGTGTTTGAGCCATGGATATAGTCCTTCTATCGTCCGCGCCGGTCGCGGTCCGTGGATTGTCACCACAATGTCCGGGAAATATGCCGCTATATAACCGCACTGTCGCAGAATTGCAATTCTTCCGAAATCAAATGACCTTTGTCTAATTGCCGTGGCGATCCGAGCTGCTATGAATTGCCGTGATTTGAATCCGGGCCCTAAAACTCACCTGGCCCGTCGCATGTCCCATGAGGAGGAGTTGCATGTCGGAGAAGATCTATCCGGTCACGAAGCCGGTGAAGGCGCGCGCCCTGATCGATAAGGAAAAGTACCTGAAATGGTACGAGGAAAGCGTCGAGAACCCCGACAAATTCTGGGGCAAACACGGCAAACGGATCGACTGGTTCAAGCCCTATACCAAGGTCAAGAACACGTCCTTTACCGGCAAGGTCTCGATCAAGTGGTTCGAGGACGGTCAGACCAACGTCTCCTACAATTGCATCGACCGCCATTTGAAGACCAATGGCGATCAGGTGGCGATCATCTGGGAAGGCGACAATCCTTATATCGACAAGAAGGTCACCTATAACGAACTCTACGAGCACGTCTGCCGGATGGCGAACGTGTTGAAGAAGCACGGTGTCAAGAAGGGCGATCGCGTCACAATCTACATGCCGATGATCCCGGAATCGGCCTATGCGATGCTTGCCTGCGCCCGCATCGGCGCGGTGCATTCGGTGGTCTTCGGCGGCTTCTCGCCCGAGGCGCTGGCCGGACGCATCGTCGACTGCGAATCCACCTTCGTCATTACCTGCGACGAAGGTCTGCGCGGCGGCAAGCCGGTGCCGCTGAAGGACAATACCGATACGGCGATCCATATCGCGGCCCGCCAGCATGTGCATGTCAGCAAGGTGTTGGTGGTGCGCCGCACCGGCGGCAAGACCGGCTGGGCGCCCGGCCGCGATCTCTGGCATCATCAGGAGATCGCGACGGTGAAGGCGGAATGCCCGCCGGTGAAGATGAAGGCGGAAGATCCGCTGTTCATTCTCTATACCTCAGGCTCGACCGGCAAGCCGAAGGGCGTGCTGCACACGACGGGCGGTTACCTCGTCTATGCGGCGATGACGCATGAATACGTCTTCGATTACCATGACGGCGATGTCTACTGGTGCACGGCCGATGTCGGCTGGGTCACTGGCCACTCCTATATCGTCTATGGGCCGCTCGCCAATTGCGCGACGACGCTGATGTTCGAGGGCGTGCCGAATTTTCCGGACCAAGGCCGTTTCTGGGAAGTCATCGACAAGCACAAGGTCAATATCTTCTATACGGCGCCGACGGCGATCCGTTCGTTGATGGGCGCCGGCGACGAGTTCGTCACCCGTTCCTCGCGAGCGTCGCTGCGCCTGCTTGGCACCGTCGGCGAGCCGATCAACCCGGAAGCCTGGGAATGGTATTACAATGTCGTCGGCGACAAGCGCTGCCCGGTCATCGATACCTGGTGGCAGACGGAAACCGGCGGCCACATGATCACGCCGCTGCCTGGCGCCACCGATCTGAAACCCGGCTCGGCGACGGTGCCGTTCTTCGGCGTCAAACCGCAGCTGGTCGACAATGAGGGCAAGGTGCTGGAAGGCGCTGCCGACGGCAATCTCTGCATCACCGATAGCTGGCCCGGCCAGATGCGCACGGTCTATGGCGATCATGATCGCTTCATCCAGACCTATTTCTCCGCCTACAAGGGCAAGTATTTCACCGGTGACGGCTGCCGGCGCGATGCCGATGGCTATTACTGGATCACCGGTCGTGTCGACGATGTGCTCAACGTCTCCGGCCACCGGCTCGGCACCGCCGAGGTGGAATCGGCACTTGTCTCGCACAATCTGGTTTCGGAAGCCGCGGTCGTCGGTTATCCGCATGCGATCAAGGGCCAGGGGATCTATTGCTATGTGACGCTGATGGCCGGCCATGAGGGTACGGATGCGCTGCGCCAGGATCTGGTGAAACACGTGCGCGCCGAAATCGGCCCGATCGCGCAGCCGGACAAGATCCAGTTCGCGCCCGGCCTGCCGAAGACCCGCTCCGGCAAGATCATGCGCCGTATCCTGCGCAAGATCGCCGAAGACGATTTCGGTGCTCTCGGCGATACCTCGACGCTCGCCGATCCAGCCGTCGTCGACGATCTGATCGCCAACCGGCAAAACAAGGCGACCGCCTGAGATATCGAGCCGTTCAGGCCCAGGTTGCTGGGACGGCTCACCTTACTTCCACAATTGGATGTGTGGCTGGCCAGCCGCTCAAGAGAAAGTCGCCGACAAGATTACGTTAGCCGGGTTCTTGACAAATGAACCAGCATTCCGCCGAGCGCATGCGCATCCAGGTTCCGACCGGGGCGAGAAAATTTTACTTAGAAATCGATTGCCCGGCCATTGATCTCATAATCGCCGAAGCGGGCCGGCTCGGCTCCGCCGCGACCGCCGGTCTCCGGCGGCAGCTCCGGTGGCTTCTGGTTCTTTCGCCGCTCCTCGGCTTCGGCAAGCGCACGTTCGGCAGCCGGGGACAGCATCCTGCGCGGCGGCTCCGATCCCTCGGCCGTCGGCGTTTCGCTATTGTCGTTATCGGCGTCCTGCATGGCATCTCCTGCCGGAAAATATTGAAAATGGCTGGCGAATAACCAAATCATAATGCGCCGGCGGCGGGATTGAAAGCTTGTGACGGCGAAATCGGAGATGGAGATCCGCAATGAACCTCGTTCGCACTGCCATGTTGCTTGCCTTCATGACGGCGCTTTTCATGTTTGTCGGCTTCCTAATCGGCGGTCGGGCCGGCATGATGATCGCATTCGTCATCGCCGCCGGGATGAATTTCTTCTCCTATTGGAATTCCGACCGCATGGTGCTTTCGGCCTATCGCGCCCAGGAAGTCGATGAACGCAACGCGCCGGAATTCTTTGCGATCGTGCGGGATCTCGCCCGCAATGCGGGCCTGCCGATGCCGAAGGTCTATCTCTACGACAGCCCGCAGCCGAATGCCTTCGCCACCGGCCGCAATCCCGACAACGCAGCCGTCGCCGCTTCGACGGGCCTGCTCAGCGCTTTGTCTCCGGAAGAGGTCGCGGCCGTGATGGCGCATGAGCTGGCCCACATCCAGAACCGCGACACGCTGACGATGACGATCACGGCAACGCTTGCCGGGGCGATCTCGATGCTTGGCAATTTTGCCTTCTTCTTCGGCGGCAACCGTGAAAACAACAACAATCCCCTTGGTTTCGTCGGAGTTCTCCTTGCTATGATCGTGGCGCCGCTTGCCGCGATGCTGGTGCAGATGGCGATCAGCCGGACGCGTGAATATTCGGCCGACCGCCGTGGCGCCGAAATCTGCGGCAATCCGCTCTGGCTGGCTTCGGCGCTCGGCAAGATTGCCCGCGGCGCTGCCCATGTGCCGAACGCGGATGCCGAGCGCAACCCGGCGACGGCGCATATGTTCATCATCAATCCGCTCTCCGGCGAGCGGATGGACAATCTGTTTTCCACCCACCCAAACACGGAAAACCGCATCGCTGCGCTGCAGGACATGGCGCAGGGCGGCATGAACGTCTCGACGCCGCCGGTTCGGGCTGCTAATCCGTCGCGCAAATCGCGCTCTGTTCCGGATACGGGTCTTGGTCGCGGTGGTTCGCAACCGCCAAAAGGTCCATGGTCTTGAATTCAGACGGCACGAAGAAACCATTCCGCAAGCATAAGCCCTCCACCGAGCGATCTGCGCCGGCCAAACCCGGAATGCAGGCGCGGGCTGCGGCGGCAAAAATTCTTGCTGCCGTCGTCGATCGCAAACTACCGCTCGACGGCGCTCTCGACCATGAACATGGCAATCCGGCCTACCGGGCGCTCGGCGAAAACGACCGGGCGCTTGTCCGTGCCATCCTGAACACGACGCTGCGCCATCTGCCGCGCATCGATGCCGCGATTGCAGCGCTGCTGGAATCGCCACTGCCGGAAGGGGCGCGGGCGCTGCACCATGTGCTTGCAATCGGGGCGGCGCAGATTCTCTATCTCGACGTGCCGGATCATTCGGCCGTCGATCTTGCCGTCGAGCAGGCCAATCAGGATCCGCGTAATCGGCGTTTTGCCAAGCTGGTCAATGCCATTCTCCGCCGGCTCGGCCGCGAGAAGGAGCAGGTGCTCGACAAGATCGGCCAGGTCGCGCCGATGCCGGCCTGGTTCATCGCCAGGCTGGAAAAAGCCTATGGCCGGGACGCGGCGCTGGCGATTTCGGAATCTCAGCTTCAGCCGGCAGCGATCGACCTGACCGTCAAGTCCGACCCCGAAGGCTGGGCAAAGCGGCTGCACGGCGCTGTCCTGCCGACCGGCAGCGTGCGGCTTGCCGCCTTCGATGGCGGCATTCCTTCGCTCCAAGGCTTCGACGAGGGCGCGTGGTGGGTGCAGGATGCGGCTGCAAGCATCCCGGCTCAGCTTTTCGGCGATCTCTCGGACAAACGGACCGCCGATCTCTGTGCCGCGCCGGGGGGCAAGACGGCGCAGCTCATTCTTGCCGGCGGCGCAGTCACCGCACTCGACCAGTCGGAAAGCCGGCTGAGACGGCTGCGGTCGAACCTCGACAGACTCGGTTTGAAGGCGGAGACGATTGCAGCAGATCTGACGACGTTCGAGCCGGCGGAGCGTTTCGATGCGATCCTGCTCGATGCCCCCTGCTCGTCCACCGGCACGACACGCCGGCACCCCGACGTGCTTTGGACCAAGGGAGCTGAGGATATCGCCAGGCTGGCGGCGCTGCAGGAACGGCTGCTGCGTCATGCGCTGACCCTGCTGAAGCCGGGCGGCACGCTGATTTTTTCGAATTGTTCGCTCGATCCTGTCGAGGGTGAGGACGTCGTTGCCCGTGTTCTTGCCGACACCGGTGCGGTCCAGCGTGTTCCGATCGATCCCGGTCGCTGGCCGGGCCTTGAAGCGGCGATCACGCCGCTCGGTGAATTCCGCACGCTTCCGACCATGCTGAAAATGCCCGATGGCATCGCCTCCGGCCTTGACGGCTTCTATGCCGCCGTGCTGCGGCGCGTGGCCTGATTGCGGGCTTGGGTGCCCGGTGTCAGGCAGGTCCCGTCCAAAAACCGCAGCGATCCCAGCTAAGCATGAATTTGCGTATATTCTAACCTTGTCACGAATTAATTCATTGCGGACGATGAAATCGGCCACTTTTCACCTATTCTTAACCACGAGGGTCAATAGACAATAGAATATGCAGTCCGGTCGGCGTTTTGCGAGCATGTATGTTCGGGAGGCTTGGCGGCGCGCCTTGCGCCGCGTCGCGTTGCTGCGCCTGAAGCTCCTCCGCCATTCGATCAACGCGCCCGAGCGTCTCATCGTCGCGCCGACCGATCTCCGCAGCATCGATTCGCATGTGGCCGACGAAATCCTCAACGGACGGTTTCTCCTGGCCGGGCGGATGTTGGAAACGAGTGGAAAGTCACCCTTCAACTTCACCCTGCCCTCGCGCCCCTTCGCCATCCGCCTTCACAGCTTCGGCTGGCTCCGGCACATGCGGGCGAACAAGACGGAGCGCAGCTCGGCTGCAGCCCGTGCGATCGTCGACAGCTGGCTCTCCATCCATGCCGGCCGCATGGAGGGGATTGCATGGGAGACCGACGTCACCGCCCAGCGCGTCATCGCCTGGCTGTCGCATTCGCCGGTGGTGTTGCAGAATGCCGACCGCGGCTTTTATCGCCGCTTCATGAAGTCGCTGGCGTTCCAGGTGAGGTTCCTGCACCGCATGGCGCCGTATACGCTTGGCGGTCTGGAGCTGTTTCGGCTGCGTATCGCGCTCGCCATGGCCTCGGTTGCCATGCCTGCCCGCGCATCCACGCTCAGAAAGGCGGCGCAGGCGCTCGACCGCGAATTCGATAGCCAGATTCTGCCGGATGGCGGCCATATCTCGCGCAATCCGCGCGTCGGCCTGGAATTGCTGCTCGATCTGCTGCCGCTAAGGCAAACCTATGTCAATCTCGGCCACGACCTGCCGCAGAAGCTGATATCCGGCATCGACCGCATATACCCGGCATTGCGGTTCTTTCGCCATCAGGACGGGGATCTGGCGCTGTTCAACGGGGCGACCTCAACGTTGGCAAACGAGCTGATCTCCGTACTGCGCTATGACGAGACCGCCGGCCAGCCGTTCAAGGCCTTGCCGCATTCCCGCTATCAGCGGCTTTCCGGGGGAAAGACAGTAATCATTGCCGATGCCGGCACGCCGCCTTCGGGAGGCGCACTTCGGACCGTACATGCCGGTAGCCTCTCCTTCGAAATGTCGTCCGGCCGTCACCGTTTCATCGTCAATTCCGGTTCGCCGAAATTTAACGGGCACCGTTATGTCCAGATGGCGCGCACGACGGCGGCGCATTCGACGGTTATCCTCAACGACACCTCGTCCAGCCGTTTTTCGCCCTCGCCTTTCCTCAATCACGCGATCACCGAACCGGTGAGAACAGTCACCGTCGAGCGTTCCGAAACGGAGGATGGGCGCGACGGCATCAAGCTTAGCCACGACGGTTATCTCAGAGCGTTCGGGTTGTTGCATGAGCGTGAGCTGACACTCAATGCCGCAGGCTCGATCGTCACCGGCCGCGACCGGCTCGTCGTCCGGGAAGGATATGAGCATGACGAGCCGCTGAAGGCTGTCGCCCGTTTTCATATCCATCCGTCGATCGTCCTACATCAGGGTGACGGCGAGTCCGTGCTGCTGACGGCGCCAGACGGTGAAAGCTGGCTGTTTTCCGCACCCGGCAGTGAAGTGCTGATCGCCGAGGACATCTTCTTTGCCGACAGCTCCGGCATTTGCGGTTCGGACCAGATCGAAATCGACTTCGATCTTGCCGAGAAGACGGAAATCCGTTGGTTTTTGTCCCGTAAGGGATAGCACCTGTTTGCGCGGCGACGAAGCTGTGCTAACGCGGCCTCAGAATGCGAGCGTCCTGGAGCAGGATGGTCTTGGGCCCACGTCGGCCTGAAATCCGAATCCTGCTCTAAATTAAGCGGATGTCTCCCGAAGCCCGAATGGAGAAGGTTTCATGGCCGTCATTTCCAAGAAAATCCCCGCCCCCGACAAGATCGAAATCAAGACCGCCCTCCTCTCCGTCTTCGACAAGATCGGGATCGTCGAACTGGCCCGAGCACTGTCTGCCAGAGGCGTGCGACTGCTCTCGACCGGCGGCACCTTCAAAGCGATCGCTGCTGCCGGCCTTGCGGTCATCGATGTCTCCGAAATCACCGGTTTTCCCGAGATCATGGACGGGCGGGTCAAGACGCTGCATCCGACGGTGCATGGCGGCCTGCTGGCGATCCGCGACGATAGCGAACACCAGGAGGCGATGAAACAGCATGGCATCGAGGCCATCGACCTCGCCGTCATCAACCTCTATCCCTTCGAAGAAGTGCGCGCCGCCGGCGGTGATTATCCGACAACCGTCGAGAATATCGATATTGGCGGGCCGGCGATGATCCGGGCATCGGCCAAGAATCATGCCTATGTGACGATCCTGACCGATCCGGCGGATTATGCCGAGTTCACAGAGCAGCTTTCCGCAGATGAGGGCAAGACCGCCTATGCCTTCCGCCAGCGCATGGCCGCCAAGGCCTATGCCCGCACTGCGGCCTATGACGCTATGATTTCCAACTGGTTCGCAGAAGTGCTGTCGATCGACACGCCTCGCCACCGCGTTATCGGCGGCGCGCTGAAGGAAGAGATGCGTTACGGCGAAAATCCGCACCAGAAGGCGGCCTTCTACGTCACCGGCGAGAAGCGCCCGGGTGTTTCGACGGCTGCCCTCCTTCAGGGCAAGCAGCTCTCCTACAACAATATCAACGATACCGATGCCGCCTATGAGCTGGTCGCCGAATTCCTGCCTCAGAAGGCGGCTTGCGCCATCATCAAGCATGCCAATCCCTGCGGCGTCGCCACCGGATCAAGCCTGGTCGAGGCCTATCGGCGGGCACTCGCCTGCGATAGCGTTTCCGCCTTCGGCGGCATCATCGCGCTCAATCGGACGCTGGATGCCGAAACGGCCGAGGAGATAGTCAAGCTCTTCACCGAAGTGATCATCGCGCCTGATGTCACGGCGGAAGCGAAGGCGATCGTCGCCCGCAAGCCGAACCTGCGGCTGCTGTCTGCCGGCGGCCTGCCCGATCCGCGCGCCGCGGGCCTGACAGCAAAGACCGTTTCCGGCGGCCTGCTGGTCCAGAGCCGCGACAACGGCATGGTCGAGGATCTGGAGCTCAAGGTCGTCACCAGGCGGGCGCCGACGGCGCAGGAGCTTGATGATATGAAGTTCGCCTTCAAGATCGGCAAACATGTGAAATCGAACGCCGTGGTCTATGCCAAGGACGGCCAGACGGCCGGTATCGGCGCCGGCCAGATGAGCCGTGTCGATTCCGCCCGCATCGCCGCGCTCAAAGCCGAAGAGGCGGCCAAGGCGCTCGGCCTTGCCGTGCCGATGACGCATGGTTCGGCCGTCGCCTCCGAAGCCTTCCTGCCGTTTGCCGATGGTCTTCTGTCGATGATCGCTGCAGGCGCGACGGCGGTTATCCAGCCGGGCGGCTCGATGCGCGACCAGGAGGTCATCGATGCCGCCGACGAACATGGCATTGCGATGGTCTTTACCGGCATGCGCCATTTCCGGCACTGAATGCGTGGCGGAAATGCTCTATCTCTTTGTTTTTACCCAATTCCGGATGTAAAATCATCCCGTCCCAGGTATTGCTAGGCCCGATCGGCCGGATAGGGCGTGCGGACGAGCAGCACCAGGCCGCCGGCGAGAAACAGGATCAGCGTTGCCATTCCAAGCCGCGGTGATCCACTCATATAGGTGACCAGCGAGAAGAGCAGCGTCGCCATGAAACTCGTGGCGCGCCCCGAAAGCGCGTAGATGCCGAAATAGCGACCGGCTTCCTCCGGGCTGACGCTACGGGCGAGATAGGAGCGCGAGGAGGCCTGCACCGGCCCGAAGGCAAACCCGATCAACAGACCATAGAGGATATAGGCCTTTTCCGCCGCAGTGCCGAAGAGGCCGCCGGAATCCGCCGTCGGCAGCGGCATCAGTCCGAACAGGGTATAACCCGGCCCTGTCGAGATGATGCCGATGGTGGCGAGGAGCAGCATGGTGAGGCTGATGACGACGGTCACCTTCGACCCGACACTCTTGTCGATACGCCCGGCAATCAGGCAGCCGAAAATCGCGACGACGTTGAGGATGATGCCGTAGATGCCGATCTCGATCGTTGCCCAGCCGAACATGCCGGCCGCGAAGATGCCGCCGAGGATCAGCAGCCCGTTGACGCCGTCCTGGTAGATCATCCGGGCGATGAGGAATTTGAGGATGCCGCGGCGCTCCTTCAGTTCACCAAGCGTGTTTCTCAGCTCTCGCAGGCCCGAACGGACGGCGGTGCCGAAGGGAAGACCCCTGCCGACATCCGGCGTGAAGAAGAACATCGGCAGGATGAAGATCAGATACCAGACGGCCGAGATCGGCCCGGTGATGCGTGCATCCTCTCCGGTCCGAGGATCGAGACCAAATAGCGGATCGAGGCCTAGGATGGTCTTGCCGGTCTCGGGGCTTGCCGCCAGCAACGTGACGACGGCGATGAGCACGATGATGCCGCCGAGATAACCAAGCCCCCAGGCGGTGTTGGAGAGCTTGCCGACCTCGTGCTTGGCGACCAGGCGCGGCATCATCGAATCGTTGAAGACGATCGAAAACTCGGCCGAGATCGAGGCGAGGATCATGAAAATCGCGGGATAAATAACAGCCGAGCCGGGGGCTGCGAACCACAGGCAGAAAAGGCTGGCGATCTTGATGATCGCAAAGAAGCCGATCCAGGGTTTGCGTGCGCCTGACTGGTCGGCGATCGAGCCGAGAATGGGCGAGAGCAGGGCGATGATCACCGATGAGATCGTCGCCATGTTGCTCCACGTCGTCTGCGCGGAAACGGGGTCATCGGTCAGGCGGGAAACGAAATAGGGTCCGAAGATGAAGGTAGTGACCACGGTAAAGAAGGGCTGGGCTGCCCAATCGAAGAACATCCACCCCCAGATGCCCTTCTCCGTGGCCTTCGGGGGCTGCGTTCCTGTCCAGTCAATGCGATTCAACATCCGCTCCTTTTTCAGCGGACTGTCTCACCTCACCCGGTCGCGCGCAAGATCGGTCAGGATACCTGCAGCAACGGTAATACGCGCAAGGTTAGGATCGCCGCTGTCGCTGAGGCTCGAAAGCTCTTCGACGATGCGGTTGATGCGGATACGATCCTGCGCATGCCAAGCCTGAACCGGAAGCTTCTCCTTGCCGTGATCGGACAGGGCCGAGATGACGATGTCGCGTCTTGCGCTGGCGATCTGGTCGATGCTGCGGGCAAGCGCCAGGTTCTCGTAATGGTCGGAAGTGAGGATCCGCCCGCCCGCTGCCAGCAGCCGGGCAATGCGGAAAGTCTGCGACACTGCGAAGTAGTTTTCGGCGGCCCGCACCAAGGTCTCGCCGGTGCGCTCGGCAATCTGCATGATCTCCGGCACCAGCGCAAAACTTTGGAGATTGGCGATCTCGGCTGCGAGTTTTTCGGGCACGCCTGCCTGACTATACTCCGCCTGCCGGGCGGCGGCATCGCCGGCCGATTGTTCGGCAAAGGCAGGCCTCAGCTTCTTCAAGGCAGCCTGGAGCCGGCTAATCACCTCCGCCATATCGGCCTTGGTCATGCCGGTCTTCAAGA
This sequence comes from Rhizobium sp. NZLR10, assembly GCF_019685125.1. NCBI lineage: Bacteria > Pseudomonadati > Pseudomonadota > Alphaproteobacteria > Hyphomicrobiales > Rhizobiaceae > Rhizobium > Rhizobium sp. NZLR10. Next base: position 90,308 of record NZ_JABDWE010000015.1, read on the forward strand.
GCAGGCGTGTCAAGACGGTAAAGCTATGGCTTATTTCCTCGTAGATGCGGTTCTGCATCTCGCCCGATATCCGGCCGTCGAGCGCATCCGTTTCGGCCCAGAGCCTGTTCAGGTCGAAACCGTCGCGGGCAACGATCGCCGCGCGCACCACCTCCGGTGCCGAGGCCGCCGTCGCGTCCATCATGGCGACGGTGAAGCTCGGCCCGCCGCGGTTGATCGCCTCGTTGGCAAGCACGGTCGCGACAATTTCGCGCTTCAGCCGGTGGCCGGCAATATCGCCGGCATTCGACTTCTGCATCTTGACCGGGAAATAATTCAAAAGCGTCGCGGTAAAATAGGGATCGTCCGGCAGATCGCTGGCGGCCAGCGCATCGAAGAGCACGATCTTGGCGTAGGATACCAACACGCCGATTTCCGGCCGCGTCAGCGGCTTGCCGGCGGCATAGCGTTCAGCAAGGCTCTGCTCGTCCGGCAAAGTCTCGACCTTGCGGTTCAGCTGGCCGGCGGCCTCGAGCACGCTCATGAAACGGCCGAGTTCGAGACCGTTTGCCGTGCCCTTGCGTTCCGTCAGCGAGATCGCCAGCGACTGCAGGTAGTTGTTGCGTAGCACCAGGATCGCCACTTCGCTGGTCATCGAGGACAGAAGCTGGTCGCGTTTTGCCCGCGTCATGCGCCCGTTATGCATGGCGGCTGCCAGCGCGATCTTGATGTTGACCTCGACGTCCGAGGTGTTGACGCCGGCCGAGTTGTCGATGGCGTCGGAATTGCAGCGCCCGCCCTTGAGACCATAGGCGATGCGGCCCTTCTGGGTGACACCGAGGTTTGCGCCCTCGCCGATCACCTTGGCGCGCACTTCGGCCGCCGTGACGCGGATCGGGTCGTTGGCGCGGTCGCCAACTTCGGCGTCGGTTTCGGGCGCCGCTTTCACATAGGTGCCGATGCCGCCGAACCAGAGCAGGTCGACCGGGCTCTTCAAGATCGCCGTGATGATTTCGAAGGGCGTCGCCACGGCCTTGTCGAGGCCGATCGCGGCAACCGCTTCCGGGGTCAGAGTGACCGATTTCGCCGCGCGGGAGATGATCATCGCACCTTTGGAGAGCACGGTTTTGTCGAAATCCTGCCAGCTTGACCGCGGCAGGTCGAAGAGACGCTGGCGCTCGGCCAGCGTCTTTTCCATATCGGGATCGGGATCGATGATGATGTCGCGGTGGTCGAAGGCGGATATGAGGCGGATCTTCGGAGAGAGCAGCATGCCATTGCCGAAGACGTCGCCGGACATGTCGCCGACGCCGGCAACGGTGAAGGGCGTCGTCTGGATGTCGATGTCCATTTCGCGGAAATGGCGCTTGACGGTTTCCCAGGCGCCGCGGGCAGTGATGCCCATCTTCTTGTGGTCGTAACCGGCCGAGCCGCCGGAGGCGAAGGCATCGTCCAGCCAGAAGCCGGCTTCTTGGGCCAGCGCATTGGCGGTATCGGAGAAGGTTGCGGTGCCCTTGTCGGCGGCGACGACGAAATAGGGATCGTCACCATCGAGCCGAACGGTGTCCTTCGGCGGCACAATCTCGGCGCTCGATATATTATCGGTGATCGACAGCAGCGTGCGGATATAGGTCTTGTAAGCCTCGCGGCCGGCATTGAAGATCTCGTCGCGGCTGCCGCCGATGGGGAGCTTCTTCGGATAGAAGCCGCCCTTGGCGCCGACCGGCACGATGACCGCGTTCTTCACCTGCTGGGCCTTGACGAGGCCGAGCACCTCGGTGCGATAATCCTCGGCACGATCCGACCAGCGCAGGCCACCGCGCGCCACCTTGCCAAAGCGCAGGTGCACGCCTTCGACTTCGACGCCATAGACGAACATTTCGCGGAAGGGTTTCGGCTGCGGCAGGCCGTCGACCAGGTGCGGATCAAGCTTGAAGGCCAGCATCGACTTTGGGGAGCCGTCTGGATTCTTCTGGAAATAATTGGTGCGAAGCGTCGCATCGACGATATTGACGTAACGGCGCAGGATACGGTCGTCGTCAAGACTCGGCACGTCGGTAAGCTCGGCCTCGATCGCCTGGTGCAGGTCGGCAAGCTTCTTGAGGCGGGCCTTCTCGGAAAGCGTGGTATCGAGCGTGTCGTGGAACAGCCGGAAGATGGCGGCGGCGACAGCAGGATATTTGTCGAGCGTGGTTGCGATGTAATCCTGCGAATAGGCAATGCCGGCCTGGCGGAGATAACGTGCATAGGCGCGCAGCACGTTCGTCTCGCGCGCTGAAAGCCCGGCCGAAAGGATCAGCCGATTGAAGCTGTCATTGTCGATCGTGCCGGCGAAGGCGGCGACGAAGGCTTCTTCGAGGGCAGCGCCGTAGCGCTGCAGGTCTATGTCGCCGCCATTGCGGGCCTCGAGCTCCATATCGTGCAGCACGACGAGTTTCGTTTCTCCATCGGCGGCCGGCACCCCAATGTCGAAGGTGCGTTCGCTGACGACATTGAAGCCGAGATTTTCCAGAAGCGGTACGCGGCGCGACAGCGCCAGCTGGCCGCCGGCGTGGAAGATTTTCAGCGAGAGGATGCGGCCCCGTTCTTCCGGACGATGGTAGAACTGGATGCGAAGCGGCTCGCCAGCGGCGCAGGCGCCGATATCGGCGAGGTCGGCAACGGTTTCCTCCGGAGTGAAGGAATCCTGGAAGGCCTGGTCGACCGATATCTTCGGCGCCTTGGCCCCGGCCAGCGCCTCGAAACGGTCGTCCCAACGAGCGGTGATTTCGCGGATCACCTGCTCGAGCTTTGCCTGCGGAATACGCGGCGTCTTGCCGCCGGAGCGGCCGATGATGAAATGCACGCGCGCCACGCCGCCTTCCGGGAAAGCCGGATAATAGGCGGAGACACGACCGTCATAGACAGTCTTCAGATAGGTGCCGATCCGCTCGCGGACGATCGAGTCGTATTCCTCGCGCGGCACGTAGATGATCACCGAGACGAAGCGGTCGAAATGGTCGATGCGCGGCAGGACGCGCACGCGCGGACGGTCGGCCAAGTCATTGATCTGTTCGGCAAAATTTGCAAGCAACGTGGTGTCGATCTGGAAAAGGTCGTCGCGCGGATAAGATTCCAGCGTGTTGTCGAGCATGCGGCCGGAATGGCTCATCGGGTCGAAGCCGAAATGCTCCTTCACCTTTTCGATCTTGGAACGCAGCAGCGGGATTTCAGAGGCGAGCGACGTATAGGCCGTCGAAGTGAAGAGCCCGACGATGCGCAGTTCGCCGGTGACGTTGCCCGCAGCGTCGAAACGTTTGACGCCGACATAATCCATATAGGCCCGGCGATGGACGATCGATTTCACATTTGCCTTGGTGACGATGAGGAAATCGGGGCCGTCGAGGAAGGCCAGGATCTCAGGCGTCGTCGTCACGGCGTCCTTGCCGGTGCGCAACACCAGCACATCCGGGTTGGAGAGCATGCCGAGGCCAGCACCCTTGTCGCGTTCGACCCTGGCATCGGAACCTTTGCCGGAATAGATATATTCACGCATCCCGAGGAAAGTGAAATTCTCATCGCGCAGCCATGTCAGGAAGGCGATTGCCTCATCGCGATCAGCCTTCTTCCGGGTGGTGCCGTTGGCTGAGAGCTCGGCGATCACCCCGTCGATCTTGGAAAGCATCGGCTTCCAGTCGGACACCGACAGGCGGACCTGCTCGAGCACGGTTTCGACACGTTTGACGAGATCTGCGGCCTGGGCGAAGTTGAGCGGCGCAATGTGGAGCTGGATATGGCTGACGCGGTTGGCCGGGTCGCTCGGATGATCGGCGGAATAAATCGCCGGCGCCTTACCCTTTTCCATGATCAGGATGGGATGCACGGCCATGAACAGGTCGCGATAGGTGCTCGTCACTTCACCCATGACCGATTCAAACAGAAAAGGCATGTTCCGGTCGGTGACCGATAGCACCGAAACGGCAATGCCATCTGGCGTCACATCGGCAATGGTGTCGATGCCGACACGAGGCGCCTTGCCATTCCAGGCGGCAAGTTCCTTTGCCGAATGCACGGCGGAGAGCGCCAGCATCTCAGGCGTATAGAGTTCGAGATCGTCATTGCTGGCCCGGCCGAAGAGTATTTCCGGATCGAGATGCGCCTCGCCCGTCGCCTTGGCGATCTTGCGTGCGCTTTCGATCTGCTTTTCCCGTTTCGGATTGTTTCTGGCAGCCATGGATCGCCTCCCGCAATGGACTGATTTTCTGCAAGCTAACAGAAGATTCTTCGAAAAAATCTCTAAAATGGAGGCCCGAACGATTGTCTTGATGCTTTTTTGACCCTCAAAATAGGAAATGAAGAGGGATTTTTTCGCTTTCCTGGCCAAAACGAACGGGGAAGCCTCTTTTTAGTTTTCGTTTCGCCTACATTTCCATGCCCACGTGAAGAATGGTTGACAGCGCGCCGTCAAAAAGATCATCAAAACGCGATCATCATTCGGACCTCGGTATCATGTCGGAAAATGCAGCGGGCGCAGTCATTGTCATCTCCAGTCATGTGGTGCGCGGCTCGGTCGGCAACCGGGCGGCGGTCTTTGCACTGGAGACGCTCGGTCATCCTGTCTGGGCGCTGCCGACCATCGTGCTTCCCTGGCATCCCGGCCACGGCCGCTCGACGCGGCTGACATTTGCGGAAGCGGATTTCGACGCGGCGATCGACGATCTAATCCGCGCGCCCTGGATCGGCGAAGTCAGGGCGGTGCTTTCGGGCTATTTCGGCAATGCCGCCCAGGCGCGTTCCGTCGCCCGGCTGATCGCTGCGCTCCGGCAAGATAATCAGGAACTGCTTTATGTCTGCGATCCCGTCATGGGCGATCTCGGCGGCCTCTACGTGCCGGAAGCGACCGCAGAGGCTATTCGCGATCATCTCATCCCGCTCGCCTCGCTGGCGACGCCGAACCGCTACGAACTCGCATGGCTTTCGGGGGCAGCGCTTGAAGACAACAGCGCGATCATGGAGGCGGCGCTGGCGCTCGGACCATCGCGCATGCTCGTCACCTCGGCCGTGCCGATGATGGCGGGCGGTACCGGCAATCTCTATCTTTCCGGCCGTCACGCGCTTCTTGCCGAGCACCGCGTCGTCGAAAATCCGCCGAATGGGCTCGGCGACCTGCTTGCTGCCGTCTTCCTGTCGCGCCTGCTTTCCGGCCTCAAGGACGAAAAAGCGCTTCAGCTTGCCACCGCCAGCGTCTTCGAGGTGCTTGCGCGCGCCGTCAAGCGCGGCAGCAACGAATTGATGTTGGCAAGCGATGCTTCCAGCCTTTCGACGCCGATGGCCATGGTGCAGATGCGCCGGCTCGTGCATCCGGCGCAGCGGCGGAAAAAATGACACATCGGCCAATGCGTTCATTTTGCAGTGCAGCAGTTGATCTTGTCTTCCGCGCGCGCTAATCCAGAAGCATGCAGCGTTTTCCAAATCCTCTTCTGGACGGCTATCGCAACTTTATGAGCGGACGTTATGCCGACGCCCGCGACAGGTATCGGCAGCTTGCCGAAAACGGTCAGAGTCCCCATACGCTGGTCATTGCCTGTTCGGATTCACGTGCGGCACCGGAGCTGATCTTCGATGCCGGCCCGGGCGAGCTCTTCGTCATTCGCAACGTTGCCAACATGGTGCCGCCTTACGAGCCGGACGGTCACTTCCATTCGACGTCGGCCGCGCTCGAATTTGCCGTGCAGGCGCTGAAGGTCTCGGATATCGTCGTGATGGGCCATGGCCGCTGCGGCGGAATCCGTGCAGCGCTCGATCCGAACGCCGAGCCGCTGTCGCCCGGCGATTTCATCGGCCGCTGGATGTCGCTGGTCAAGCCCGCCGCCGAGCAGATCCAGAGCAACGATGTGATGACGGCGGCCGAGCGGCAGACGGCGCTGGAGCGTGTCTCGATCCGCAATTCGATCGACAATCTCAGAAGCTTTCCCGACATCAAGGCGCTCGAGGAAGCAGGAAAAATGCACCTCCATGGCGCATGGTTCGATATCTCCACAGGCGAACTCTGGGTGATGGATGCTGAGACTCGTGACTTCATTCGTCCAGAAATCTAGGGCCAGAAATCTAGGGATCCGCCGCTTTATCAGTTTATTAAGAATTGCTGCTAAGATGCCGTCAATTGGTCGCGCACGACCGACGTTTTGATCACCGTGGCGATTGGCGATGAAGTTCGAAACCATCAAAAGGGTTATCCTGGCCGCCATCATGCTGCCCTTCGTCTTCATGCTCATTGAAGGCGTCGTCGTCATAAGGTCTTCGCTCAGACAATACAGGAATCTCGAAAAGGACAGGCAGTTCGCCGACGTGCTTGCCCGCGGCGGGTCGATCGCCGCCACGGAGATCCTGAGTGAAATTGGCGCCACCCGCCTCTACCTCGCACGTCCCAACAACGCGACTGCCGCCGACATGCAGAGAAGCCGGGTGACGCTCGATCGCGAGCGCTTGGCCTTCTATGCCACGCTGCCCTCCCGCGATGCGCTCGACCCAGGGCTGGCCGGCGAATTATCGATTCTCAGCCTTGCCTATAGCCGCATCGTTGCCGCCCGCAACGCCGTCGACCAGGGCCTTTACGCCGGCAGCGATCCCGGTTCTATCTACTGGTATGCAGCTCTCAAGCAGCTTGCCGTCGTCGACACGCTTTCACCACTGATCAGCGATCCGGTGCTGCTTGAGAAATCCAACCAGCTGATGGGTATTCTGCTGACCTATTACGGCGAAAGACTGATTACCGGCGTCGGCACCCGCTACCTCGATCACCGTGTTTCCGCGCGGTTTCCGGTGGAGCTGTTCGTACAGGGCAAGGTCATGCTCGGTGAGGGCATGGACCACATGGTCTTTCATTCCACGGCGCCGATCGTGCGCGACATCGTTGCCTATCTTGCCCGTAGCGACCAGGTGAAGGCGAATGCGATCACCGATGCGATCCTTGCCGGATCGCAGCCGACGCGCGTAGTGCGCGACGTCTGGGCTACTGCGCAGAGCGAACGCATGATCTTCCTGCAGCAGAAGATGGTCGAGGCCGCAAAAGATATTCATGAGACCGGCGAAAACTTGTCGACGCGCGCGCATATACATCTGACGCTGATCCTGGGGCTGTGTGCCGGCCTGTTGCTTCTCGCCACATTGGTGATGACGCTGGCGGCAAGGGGCCTGCGCCTGATCGACCGGCTGACGCGGGATCGCGAGACACTGGTCAGCGAGTTGCGCAACGCCGCCCAGACCGATCTTCTGACTGGCTTGTACAACAGGCGCGGCTTCGAGGTCGCCGCATCGGCGCTTCTGACGCAGGCCGAGCACGGGTCGCGCTGGATCTCCGTCGTCCTCTTCGACCTCGATCATTTCAAGAAGGTCAACGATATCAACGGGCATGATGCCGGCGATGCCGTGCTCCGGCAGGTCGCGGGCGTCGCGCGTCAAAATTTTCGCTCCTTCGATCTGCTGGTGCGCCATGGCGGCGAGGAGTTTTTGGCGCTTCTGCCGGATTCGACGCCTGACGATGCTGCAATCATTGCCGAGCGCGTGCGGCTGGCGATCGAAGCGGCGGAAATATCTTTGGAGAGCGGCGATGTTCTCAAGGTGACGGCGAGTTTCGGATGCGCCGGCCGGGCAAATGAAGCCGCCAACCGGAACTTCGAGGATCTGGTCAAACGCGCTGATCTGGCGCTCTATGCCGCCAAGGCCTCCGGCCGCAACTGCGTCGTTTCGGGACCGATCGTGCAGGCGCCGGCGAAGGAGGAGCGACGCAAGAAGGCGTCGGGCGGCGGTTTTGATACCCGAACATGAAAAACGCCGCATGTCGCAGCGGCGTTTTCGGGTATCGTTGTCGATGAGGGCCTATTTGCCGTCGATCTGCTGGCCGATATAGGCGATCGCCTGCTGGTAGACGCTGGCGGCGTTCCAGCCCTGGATGGCGACGAAATTCGGCTCTCCGGGCTGATAGCCGGCGCCGGCGCTCCAGCCATGGCCTTTGAGGAAATTCGCAGTCGAGGCCAGGGCATCGGCGCGGGAACCGACCATGTCGACGCGGCCGTCGCCGTCGCCATCGGCGCCGAAGCGTACGACATTGCGCGGCAGAAACTGCGTCTGGCCGATTTCACCGTGGGCAGCACCCTTGGCCTGCGGGCTCAGATAGCCCTCGGAGACGAGCTGGAGCGCGGCATAGAGCTGGTCGGTGAAATAGTCCGAACGACGGCAGTCATAGGCAAGGGTCGAAACAGCCGACAGCGTATGCTGGTTGCCCATATAGCTGCCAAAACCGGTCTCCATGCCCCAGATCGCGATCAGCGGGCCGGACGGAACGCCGAAACGGCGTTCAATCGAGGCAAAAAGTGCCTGGTTGGCGGCCTTCATGCTGCGGCCGCGGGAAATGACGGTGGCACCGCCGCGCTTCTGCATGAACGCGTCGAAGGAGAGTTTGAAGCTCTTCTGGCCGCGGTCGGCGGCGATCGTCGGTTTGTTGTAATTGACGTTGGCGAAGGCGCGGTCGAGGACCGAGCGGCTGACGCCGTTTGCCGCCGCTTCCTGCTTGAAGTCGGCGACCCATGCACTGAAACCGCTGCTATTGTTGCCGCATTGGGCGCCCTGGGCCGCTGCCGGCAGCGCGTGGAGGACGCCGGCTGCCATAGATGCGGCCAGAAGGAATGTTGTCATGCGCATGAGAAACCCCGCTCCGGTCTGCTGAAGCGCGCCGCGGCCATCAGAACCATGCGACGCGCCTTAAATCTTTGTTCTGTTCATGCCTTTGTCCCAAAACCGCTATCGGTTTCGGGCGGCATAGCTTGGCTTGACGCCAGGCAGAATGCCAGCCGACGGCGATCTTGTCACGATCACCTTTCAGTAAGCGCTTATGGATAAGGGCGCTTACTGTTCGGCAAAAAGCCCTGCCTTCATCAGCAGGGCTTTAGCATATTATGGTTTACAAATGGTATCAGGCGGCCTGCTTGCGCGGTTTGACAAGGCCACGATTGACGAGCAGCTCAGCGATCTGGATGGCGTTCAATGCCGCACCCTTGCGCAGATTGTCGGAGACCACCCAGATGTTGAGGCCGTTTTCGACCGTCGCATCTTCGCGGATGCGCGAGATGTAGGTCGCGTCCTCGCCGGCGGATTCATAAGGCGTGATGTAGCCGCCGTCCTCGCGCTTGTCGATGACGAGGCAGCCCGGCGCATCGCGCAGGATGTCACGGGCCTGGTCGGCGGTGATCTCGTTTTCGAACTCGATATTGACCGATTCCGAATGGCCGATGAAAACCGGCACGCGCACTGCCGTGCAGGTCACCTTGATCTTCGGGTCGAGCATCTTCTTCGTCTCGGCCAGCACCTTCCACTCTTCCTTGGTGTAGCCGTCTTCCATGAAGCTATCGATGTGCGGAATGACGTTGAAGGCGATACGCTTGGTGAACTTCTTATTTTCGATCGGATCGGCGACAAAAACGGCGCGTGTCTGATTGAAGAGCTCGTCCATGCCGTCCTTGCCGGCGCCGGAGACCGACTGGTAGGTCGAGATAACGACACGCTTGATCTTGGCGAAGTCATGCAGCGGCTTCAACGCCACCACCAGCTGGGCAGTCGAGCAATTCGGATTGGCGATGATGTTGCGCTTGGTGAACAGGCTGATGGCATCCGGGTTCACTTCCGGCACGATCAGCGGCACGTCGGCGTCGTAACGCCAGGCCGAGGAATTGTCGATGACAACGCAGCCCTGCTGGCCGATCTTCGGCGAGAACTTCTTGGAGATCTCACCGCCGGCCGACATCAGGCAGATGTCGGTATCGGAGAAATCGTAATTCTCCATATTGGATACCTTCAGCGTCCGGTCACCGTAGGAAACTTCGGTACCCTGCGAACGCGAGGAGGCAAGCGCCACGACCTCATCGGCGGGGAAGCCCCGCTCGGAGAGGATGTTGAGAATCTCCCGGCCGACGTTTCCGGTCGCTCCCGCAACTGCTACTTTGAAACCCATTTCTCAAGCTCTCTTTCTCTTCTCTCCTCTTTTCCGGTGAGGGGAAAGGCGACGGATCGCGTCTTCCTGTCCCCAGCCGAGCCGGGGAGAGAGCGGCAGGCCAGAGACATCAGACGGTTTTCGTCGTCGTTTTGGCCTTGGTTTTGGCAGAAACCGGAACGGCAATGTCCACCCCGGCAAACTGTGCCCGGTCATTGCGGTCGGCAATGGCATGTTCGTCGTGAACCATGGAGATTCCTTTTCCGTTGTTGCTCTTAGAAGGTTTTCCACAGGAGTCAAGGTTTTTGCGGTCAGAGCCGGACGGCGAAAGCGGCGGCCACAATGCTGCGACATTTTGTCATGCCGCTGTCATCCTCGAGAGATATCCCGGCCCGGTTGTTACTGTCTGCAACGAAAACGGGGGTTTTCCATGCGTACGCTTCCTGCCGCTTTTGCGGCCACCACCATCCTTGCGGGCGCCGCTCAGGCGACGACGGTCTATCCGCTTGATCGCGCGACGATTCTTGCCGGTTCGCCATTCGATTTCAAGGTCGAACTCAACAAGCAGGTCAAGCCCGAAGACGTGAAGATCACGGTCAACGGTCAGGACTACAAAACCGTCCTCGGGGGCGAGGCACGGTTCGTCGAGCTGGAAAAGGGCAAGGATGACAAGGCTCTCGGCTCCGCTCTCCTGCTGCGCGGCCTGAAGATTTCCGCTCCAGGCGCCTACAAGGTCGAGGTCGCTGCCGGCGACGAAACGAAATCCGTCACCTGGAACGTTTACGAAACCGCTGGTCAGCCAAAGGCTAAGAACATCATCTTCCTGCTCGGCGATGGTCTTTCCGTCGCGCATCGCACCGCCGCCCGCATCATGTCCAAGGGCATGACCGAAGGTAAGGCGAATGGCCGTCTGAACATGGACGATCTTGATCGCATGGCCTTTGTCGGCACCTCGGCGACGAATGCCGTTGCCACCGACTCCGCCAACACCATGTCGGCCTACATGACGGGCCACAAGACGGCCGTCAACGCGATCGGCGTTTACGCGGACCGTACGCCGGCCTCGCTGGACGACCCGCGTGTCGAAACCTTCGCGGAAGCCGTTCGCCGCATGACCAAGAAGTCGATCGGCATCGTCGCAACCGCCGAAGTCGAAGACGCCACGCCGGCTGCTGTTGTTTCCCATACCCGTAACCGCAATGACAAGGCCGACGTCGTCGGCATGCTGCTCGACGTCAAGCCTGAAGTCCTGCTCGGCGGCGGCTCGGCCTATTTCCTCGGCAAGGAGGTCGCCGGTTCCAAGCGCAAGGACAACCAGGACTACATCAAGCTGTTTCAGGATGCCGGTTACAAGCTTGCGACCGACAAGAACGAGCTCGCAGCCAATGCGTCGGCCGAAGGCAATCTCCTCGGGCTCTTCCACACCGGCAATATGGACGTGACGCTCGACCGCGAGTTCCTGAAGAAGGGCACCGTCGACAAGTTCCCGAACCAGCCGGGTCTCGTCGCCATGACCAAGGTTGCGATCGACCGCCTCTCCAAGAATCCCGATGGTTTCTTCCTGATGGTCGAAGGTTCCTCGATCGACAAGATGTCGCATCCGCTCGATTGGGATCGCGCCGTCGTCGAAACCATCGAATTCGACCAGGCGATCGGCGTCGCCCGCGAATTCCAGAAGGCTCATCCCGATACGCTGATTGTCGTCACCGGTGACCATACGCATGGTGTCTCGATCATCGGCACCGTCGATGATGAGAAGCCCGGCACCGAAATGCGCGAAAGGGTCGGGACCTATGCCGAGGCTGGTTTCCCGAACTACAAGGACGAAAACGGCGACGGATACCCTGATAAGATCGACGTCAGCCGCCGCTTGTTTCTAAGTGCCAATAACGGCCCTGACCACTACGAAACCTTCCGTCCGAAGCTCGACGGTCCCTTCGTTCCGGCCGTCCAGAACGAAAAGAAGGAATATGTCGCCAACGAACAGTACAAGGATGTTCCCGGCGCGGTCTTCGTTCAGGGCAATCTTCCGAAGAGCAGCGAGAGCGGCGTCCATGCGGTCGACGACGTCGTCCTGCAGTCGGCCGGCCCGGGCTCGGAAGAGTTCCATGGCTACCTCGAACAGAGCGACGTCTATCGCGTGCTCGCCGACACCTTCGCTCTCGGCGCCAAGCAGACGAACTGATCGCAAGCCGATCCGGCAAGGCCGCTTGGCGGCCTTGCCTTTCTTGTCGATTATTATCCGGCCGGCTACAGCGCCGCGCGTCTTTTCAGATGCGCAAAGGACGCTGTAACACTTTGAATCTACGCATCGTGCTTTCTGAAAATCGATTCCGATTTTCAGGCCGATGCGCTAACGGCCGGGATTTGCTTCCTGGAGGTCGCTATGGATATATTCTCTTCGCTGCATCTCAGCCGCCGCCGGCTGATCGGCGCCGCCGTTGCGCTTCCTTTTACCGCTTCCGTCGTTCGCGCTGCCGATCCCTCGCTCTCCTTCGACGAGCTCTATGGCAAGTTCGGGGTACTCGGCCTTGAATTCTCCGACAAGGTGAAGCGCCTCGCCGGGCAGGAAATCAGCATGAAGGGCTTCATGGCGCCGCCGCTGAAGGCCGAGGCGCAGTTCTTCGTGTTGACCGAAGTGCCGATGTCGCTCTGCCCCTTCTGCTCCTCGGATGCGGACTGGCCGGATAATATCGTCGTCGTCTATCTCTTGGAGAAACAGACCTTCGTGCAGCCGCGCCAGACGATCGAGGTGCGCGGCACGCTGGAATACGGCTCCTGGACGGATCCGGACACCGGCTTCGTCAGCCTGTTGCGTATCCGCCAGGCCGAATATTTTTCTGTCTGATCCGATATGCTCGCTCTTGATATCGAAAACCTTGACGTCACCTTCTCGGGCCTGTCCTCGCCGGCGCTGGCAATCGGTCGTCTTTCGATCGATGCCGGCAGCAGGGTCGCCATCACAGGTGCGTCCGGCTCCGGCAAGAGCACCTTCGTCAATATCGTTGCCGGGCTGGAGCGAACACGCCGGGGCCGCATCCGCTGGAACGGCGAGGATATCGCCAGTTTTTCCGAGAGCCGGCGCGATCGGTTCCGCGCCGCCAATATCGGCCTGGTCATGCAGGAGTTCTATCTCTTCCCCGGCCTGTCGGCGGTGGAAAACGTGCTTTTGCCGGCGCGGCTTGCTTGGGCCGCCACCCCCGCCGTCATCGAGCGGGCGCATGCGCTTTTGAGTTCGGTCGATCTTTCCCGCCCAGGCCAGAAGATCGAAACCATGTCGCGCGGCGAGATGCAGCGCGTGGCGATCGCCCGGGCGCTGCTGCGCAAGCCCGGCGTCATCATCGCTGACGAGCCGACAGCGAGCCTTGATGCCGAAAGCGGCGAGACGGTCGGCGATCTCATCCTCGATCTTGCCGCGGCCGAAGGCAGCACGCTGATCATCGTTTCGCATGATCTGCGCCTGGCCAGCCGCCTCGACCGGCGCATCACCTTCGGCTCCGGCCGGATCAGCGACGATTCCGCTGCAGCGGCGGGAGAGGCTGTATGATCCGCTTCATCCTTGCCGATCTTCGCCGCCTCTGGGCGGGGTCGCTGGTGGTCGTGCTGCTGGTGGCGCTGGCGACGGCGCTCGGCGTTTGCGTCGTGCTGCAGGAGCGGGCGCTTCGTCTCGGCAGCGCGCGCGCCGCCGACAAGTTCGATCTCGTCATCGGCGCAGGCGGCAGCGAGACGCAGCTGGTGCTGTCCTCCGTCTTCCTGCAGCCCTCGCCTTTGCCGCTGATGCCGGGTGACGTGCTGGTCAGGCTCGCCGCCGATCCCCGTGTCGACTGGGCAGTCCCGATCGGCTTCGGTGATTCCTTCTCCGGCTATCCGATCGTCGGCACGACGGTGACGCTGGCGGACAAGCTGTCCGGCGGCTTTGCCGAGGGTACGGTTTTCGCGCGCGAGGGGGAGGCAGTGATCGGCTCCGCCGTCAAGCTTTCGCTCGGGGCTGAGATCAAGCCGATGCACGGTTCGGTGGAAGAGGGCGGCGAGACCCATACCGAACTCGTTTATCATATCGTCGGCCGCTTGCGGCCGACAGGCACCGCCTGGGACCGGGCCATTCTGGTTCCGATCCAGGCTGTCTGGCATATCCATGGTCTGGGGGCGAGCGAGCATGAAAGCGCCGGGGCGACCGGACACGATCATGAGCATGCCGGCGCCGATCCCCACCAGCATGAGCATCACGGCGAGATCGACCCGGATGCCGTACTTGACGAGAAATGGGCTGCAGATGCTCCGGGCCTTCCCGCCATTATGGTAAAACCGAAGACGATCGCCGATGCCTACAAGCTGCGGCAGGACTATCGCAGCGGCAATACCGTCGCCGTCTTCCCCGGCGAGGTGCTGACCAATCTCTACGCCACGCTCGGCGACGCCAAGCAGATCCTCGTCGCGGTCGCTGCCGGCGCCCAAGCTCTCGTCGCAGCCTCGCTGGTGCTGGTCACGGTCATCCATATCGGCCAGCGCCGCCGCCAGATCGGCGCGCTGAGGGCCTTCGGCGCTCCGCGCGGCGCGATTTTCGGCATCGTCTGGTTGGAGTTCTTCTTCGTGGTGGCAGTCGGCATCGGGCTCGGATTTGCACTTGGGTTTGCCGCGGCGCTGACCTTGTCCGCCATGGTCTCGCAGACGAGCGGGATGGCCATGCCGGTCGGCTTCGTCCGTGACGACGCCGGGCTTGCGGCGGTGCTGCTCGTCTTTGCCACAATTCTTGCCGCGCTGCCGGCAGTGCTCGCCTACCGGCAATCGCCGGCGCAAGCGCTGAGGGCGTAACCTGGGCCGGAGGATCGCGTCGCTGGCTGCCAAAGCTCGCCCCCGTTAGACTAAAGTCATAATCCCAAAGCCTCTCTCTTTTTGATCTGTCGTTTCTGGCACACTCTCGTCAGGCGTGTCGCGGCCAGGGGTCTGCTTTGAGGAGAGTAGGTCGCGCGCGTTTTCATCACTCTGTGGAGGACAGACAATGGCAAATGTCGCAAGCATCGACGGCGCGAAGGCCGGTCCGATGACGAGGGAGGAGAAGAAGGTCATCTTCGCTTCTTCGCTCGGCACCGTTTTCGAATGGTATGATTTCTATCTCTATGGTTCCCTCGCCACCTATATCGGCGCGACCTATTTCACCCAATATCCCGAGGCGACGCGCAACATCTTCACGCTGCTCGCCTTTGCCGCCGGCTTCCTGGTGCGTCCCTTCGGCGCGCTGGTGTTCGGCCGTCTCGGCGATCTGGTCGGCCGCAAATATACCTTCCTGGTGACGATCCTGATCATGGGTCTGTCGACCTTCCTCGTCGGTATCCTGCCGGGTGCCGCCACCATCGGCATCGCGGCGCCGATCATCCTGATCGGGCTGCGCCTGCTCCAGGGTCTGGCGCTTGGCGGTGAATATGGCGGTGCTGCCACCTATGTCGCCGAACATGCGCCGAACGGGCGCCGCGGTTATTTCACGTCATGGATCCAGACGACGGCGACGCTCGGCCTGTTCCTGTCGCTGATCATCATCGTCCTGGTGCAATATCTGATGGGCGCGGTTCAATTCGCTGCCTGGGGCTGGCGCATTCCGTTCCTGGTATCGGTCGTTCTGCTCGGCGTTTCGGTCTGGATCCGCTTGAAGATGAACGAATCGCCGGCGTTTCAGAAGATGAAGGCGGAAGGCAAGGGCTCCAAGGCGCCGCTAACCGAAGCCTTCGGGACATGGAAAAATGCCAAGATCGCGATCATCGCGCTTCTCGGCGCCACCATGGGCCAGGCGGTCGTCTGGTACGGCGGCCAGTTCTATGCACTGTTCTTCCTGCAGAACGTCCTGAAGGTAGACCTGCAGTCGGCCAATATCATGGTCGCCATCGCGCTCTTCCTCGCGACGCCATTCTTCGTCATCTTCGGTGGCCTCTCCGACAAGATCGGCCGCAAGCCGATCATAATGGCGGGCCTTCTCATCGCGGCGGTGACCTATAATCCGCTGTTCAAGGCGATGACCTGGACGGCGAACCCGGCGCTTGCCGAAGCACAGGCCTCGATCCGGGCAACGGTTACGGCCGATCCGACGGATTGTAAATTCCAGTTCAATCCGACCGGCACGTCGAAGTTCACCAATTCCTGCGACGTGGCGACGGCATTCCTGACGAAAAACTCGGTGCCTTATGATGTCGTTCCCGGCCCCGCCGGTCAGCCGGCAACGGTGAAGGTCGGCAACGGGACGATTACGAGCTTCGACGTCGTCGCCGCCGGCGACAAGGCCAAGGGCATGACCGCCGCCTTCGAGAAGGGCGTCAACATCGCGCTCCACGATGCCGGCTATCCGCTGAAGCGCGGCGCCGTCAAGGTGCCGGATGCCAAGCTCGATGCCTTCATCGCGGCCAATCCGGAACTGTCGCTCAACGCCGATACCGTGCGCGCCGGCGAGAAGGAAACTGTACCGGCGGCGAAGCTGGTCGAGACCAAGCTGCTGACGGCGGATGAGGCCAATGGCGTCACCGACATGGCGGTCTACAACGTCGCCAATGGCGGCAGCTTCGCCATGACCGCCGACCCTGCCCGGGTCAATTGGACCGGTACGATCGCCATATTGTTCGTGCTCGTCCTCTATGTGACGATGGTCTACGGACCGATCGCCGCTCTGTTGGTCGAGCTCTTCCCGACCCGCATCCGTTATACCGGCATGTCGCTGCCCTATCACATCGGCAACGGCTGGTTCGGCGGCTTGCTGCCGGCGACGGCCTTCGCGATGAGCGCAGCTGCGGGCGATATCTATTACGGTCTCTGGTACCCGATCGTCTTTGCGTCGATCACGCTGGTGATCGGCCTGCTCTTCCTGCCGGAAACGAAGAACAGAGATATCCACGCAATGGATTGATCTGCGTTCAAACTTGACGAAAAAGGCCCGGCCCTCACAAGGCGCCGGGCTTTCCTATGTCAGGGAACAGTTGCTTCGACAGCGGCCATCCATCCGGCGCCAGTTTGAAGAGCAGGCCGCAGCGAGCAAAGACGATCGCCGTCAGCAGCGAGAACCAGGCGCCGAAGGCAAGGCCGGCGATGACGTCGCTCGGATAATGGGCGCCGACCATGACACGCGTCATGCCAAGCCAGATGGCGCCGGCGATGAAGACAATGCGGTAGCGCGGAAACAGCAGGGCAAATGCGGCGAAGAAGGCACCGACCGTGGTGGAATGGCCGGACGGGAAACTTTCGAAAGCGGCGTGGCCTGAAAAAGGCGTGAAGGAAAACATGCCGTAGTCGTGAAAATGATCGGGACGCGCCCTGCCGATTGCCCGCTTCAGCAGATTGGCGAGAAGCCCGGAGAAGACGACTGTGGCAAAGAGGTAGGCGCCGATCCAGCTGACATATAGCGCCTGTGCCTTGGAGCGCGCCGTCTTCACAAGCTTGTAGCCCGCCCGGCCCTGAAAGAACAGCAGGATGCTGGTGTAGATCAGCCAGGCGGAATCGCCGAAACCGGTCATCAACTCGCCGAGATGCTTCACTGGCGCGGGCACTTCGCTGGCGCCGATCGGCGCATCGAAGAGCAGCATGGAGAGGATCACGGCATTGAGCGTGATAAAGAGGCAGGCCTGCCAACGCAGAGGCGGCATGCCGACGCCGCTCCGGCGCCAGCGCCTGTCCAGGGAAGCCCAAAATGCCCGCATTGCCGTCGTCCGTTCGAATTTTGCCCTACAGCGCCGCCCGTCTCTTCAGACATGCAAAGGACCCTGTCGAACTTTGAATTGGCGCATAATCCATTGCGAAAATCGCTTCCGATTTGGGGTTAGCGCTCGCTGAAATCCGGCGCAAAAATACACGAGATTGTGGCCGAGAATAGTCCGTTTCGGAGAATTCGACCGAGCGGCTTGCGACTCCTCGGCCGTGGATTAAAAAGCCCTTCGCATCCGGGATGCGAAGGGCTGGAACTGTTTCACGTGAAATATCAGGCGGAAAGCGTCTTGAACTCGCCGAGAATCGCATCGCCCATCTCGACGGTGCCGACCTGCCTTGCGCCATCGGCCATGATGTCGCCGGTGCGGATGCCCTTGTCGAGCACGTTGGCGATCGCCTTTTCCAGGTCGTCGGCTTCCTTCACCAGGTTGAAAGAGTAACGCAGGCACATGGCGAAGGAGGCGATCATCGCGATCGGATTGGCGATGCCCTTGCCGGCAATGTCGGGGGCCGAGCCGTGCACCGGCTCGTAGAGCGCCTTGCGCTTGCCGGTCTTGCCATCAGGCGCACCGAGCGAGGCCGACGGCAGCATCCCGAGCGAGCCGGTCAGCATGGCGGCGACGTCGGAGAGCATGTCGCCGAAGAGATTGTCGGTGACGATGACGTCGAACTGCTTGGGCTGGCGTACCAGCTGCATGCCGCCGGCATCGGCCAGCATGTGTTCGAGCTGGACGTCGGAATATTTCGCCTTGTGCGTCTCGGTCACCACCTGGTTCCAGAGCACGCCAGACTTCATGACGTTGCGCTTTTCCATCGAGCAGACGCGGTTCTGCCGCGTGCGTGCCATTTCGAAGGCGACGCCGGAGATGCGCTCGATCTCGTAAGTGTCGTAGACCTGCGTGTCGATGCCGCGCTTCTGGCCGTTGCCGAGATCGATGATCTCCTTCGGCTCGCCGAAATAGACGCCGCCCGTCAGCTCGCGGATGATCAGAATATCGAGGCCTTCGACCAGTTCCGGCTTCAGCGACGAGGCCGAGGCAAGAGCCGGATAGCAGATGGCGGGGCGCAGGTTCGCAAACAGCTGCAGATCCTTGCGCAGCCGCAACAGGCCGGCTTCCGGGCGCACTTCGTAAGGCACGCTATCCCATTTCGGGCCGCCGACGGCACCGAAGAGAACGGCATCGGCGGCAAGCGCTTTCTGCATGTCGGCTTCCGAGATCGCCGCGCCGTGGGCATCATAGGCAGAGCCGCCGACAAGGCCTTCGTCGGTGACGAAACCGCCATCCATCGCCTCGTTCATATAGGCGATGATCTTGCGGACCTCGCCCATGGCCTCGGGACCGATGCCGTCACCCGGCAGCAGGAAAAGATTGCGCACAGTCATGAAACCCTCCTGGGAAAAACAAGTTGCGGTTTCTTAGACCCCGGAAATGGGCATTTCAAGCGAGAGAAGGGATGAATCGGTACGCTTCGCTTTGAGCTGCGACGGTTGCTCCTGTGCCCGCAAAAGGATTAGAACCGGTCAGCCACCTTTATGTCCCCGGATGTTCCCATGCCTTCAGCACCCCTCCATCTCGATACGCCCTTGGTTCAGACAGCACCAGGCTACAGCGCCAGCGGCAAACCGCTCTGGCTGAAGCTCGATGCGCTGCAGCCTTCCGGCAGCTTCAAGCTGCGCGGCGTCGGCCGGCTTTGCCAGTACGAGGTGGAAAATGGTGCGCGCGAGATCTTCTGTGCGTCCGGCGGTAATGCCGGCATTGCCGCCGCCTATGCCGGCCGGGCGCTCGGTGTGCCGGTCACCATCGTCGTGCCGGAGACGACGGCCGCCGATGTGCAACAGACGATTGCCGCAACGGGCGCGAAAGTGCTCGTTCATGGTTCGGTTTTCGACGAGGCCAATGCCCATGCGGTCGAACTCGCCCGCAGCCGCAAGGCGACCTATGTTCACCCCTTCGACCATCCGCTTCTGTGGGATGGCCATGCGACGCTGATCGACGAGGTGGTGGCGAAGGGTGCGAAATTCGATTGCGTCGTCACCAGCGTCGGCGGTGGTGGGCTGCTTGCCGGCATTGTCGAGGGGTTGAAGCGCAACGGGCTTTCCGATGTGCCGGTGATCGCCGTCGAAACCGAAGGGGCGGCCTCGCTGAATGCCAGCCTCGAAGCGAATGAGCGTATCACTCTTGCCGCCATAACCTCGATTGCCACTTCGCTCGGCGCGCGGCAGGTGGCGCAGCATGTCTTTGACCTGCCGAAGCAGCATCCGATCGAAAGCATTGTCGTCAGCGACGCCGATGCCGTTGCCGCCTGCCTGAAATTTGCCGATGCGCAGCGCATTCTGGTCGAGCCGGCCTGCGGTGCGGCACTGGCCGTTGCCGATGTGCATGCCGGGCTGCTCGCGCGCTTTAACAATCCGCTCATCGAAGTCTGCGGCGGCATCGGCGTGTCGCTCGAAAAGCTTAAGGGCTGGAAAGAGAAGTTTCTCTGATCTGAGATCAAAGAAAAAGCCGGGCGAAGCCCGGCTTGATCGATAATTTATTGGAGAGCACTTAGGCCGCCCAAGGGTGCGAAGCGGCGTTCTTCTTTTCGAAGCTGTCGATCGCCCTGCCCTTTTCCAGGGTCAGGCCGATATCGTCGAGGCCGTTCAGCAGGCAGTGGCGCTTGAATTCGTCGAGATCGAACTTGATCAAGCCACCATCGGGGCCGGTGATCTCCAGGTTCTCAAGGTCGATGGACAGGATGGCATTGGAGCCGCGCGAGGCGTCGTCCATCAGCTTGTCGAGATTTTCCTGGCTGACCATGATCGGCAGGATGCCGTTCTTGAAGCAATTGTTGTAGAAAATGTCGGCGAAGCTGGTCGAGATGACGCAGCGGATGCCGAAATCGAGGAGCGCCCAGGGCGCGTGCTCGCGCGAGGAGCCGCAGCCGAAATTGTCGCCGGCAACCAGGATCTTGGCATCACGGTAGGCCGGCTTGTTCAGCACGAAATCGGGGTTTTCGGAGCCGTCCTCGTTGTAGCGGGCTTCGGCGAAAAGGCCGGTGCCGAGGCCGGTGCGCTTGATCGTCTTCAGATAATCCTTCGGAATGATCATGTCGGTGTCGACGTTGACGACCGGCAGGGGCGCTGCAACGCCCGTGAGCTTCACGAATTTATCCATGACCCATGCTCCATTTCAGCAAATCTACTTCCTGATTTTGCATCTAGTCCAGTTTTCCGCCGAAATGAAGGAGAATCTTTCTAAAGCGTGTCACGATCTTTCAGATGGCTTGTCACGCTTTAGGTCTTTGCTTCCCGCATGTCGTCATCGCAAAAACCGCTGCACACTTTTGCGCGACATGCTTTAGATGGCGGCCACGCGACGTTTCGCGCGGCCTGCCCTCTGCGTACGTGCCGTTACTTGGTCGGTGCGTTCAGGCCCCAGAGGACGCCGAACGGGTCGCGAAGCTGGCCGTAGCGGTCGCCCCAGAACATCAGTTCGACCGGCATGACGACCTCGGCACCGGCGGCGACAGCGCGCTCCCACCAGAAATCGATATCGTCGATAACCAGCTGGATGGCGAAGCCTTCATGGCCTTTGAAGGGATGGCCGTATTCGGGATAGGCATCCGACAGCATGAGGGAACTGCCGTTGATGTAGAGATGCACATGCATCGTCCGGCCGCTCTCGTCGACCGGCACGATATAGGCTTCTTCGGCGCCGAAGGCTTTTTTGTAGAATTCCGCGGCTTTGACCGCGCCACCGACCGTCAGATAGGGAAGTAGGCCATTCTTGACCGGCGGCATCTTGACCGGATTGTTTTCCGTCGTCGCATCCATGCTCGTCCTCCATTCGTTGTGAAGCGCCGGCAGAATGCCCGGCTGCTTCAAAGACGTATGATGGAAGCATGATGCGACAATGTCGGTCGGCTTTTTTAGCGAGAGCTGCTCAGAGATCGATAATCGTGCCGCGGCCGTCGTTCCAGATGCGCATCTCCGGCTTACCGTTGTTTGCCTTGGCGCGGACTGGAGCGGGCTTCATCTTCATCGAAAGCGCGCGTCCGACCATGAGCACGGTCAGGATGCCGCCGACGGCAAGCGTCACCGAGAAGGTGAAAAGCAGCATGGCCACGAAAACGGTGGCGCCGGCAAGCATGAAGAAGATGGAGCGAATGTTCTGCATGGGTTTGAGACCTTTCTTCGGAAAGGAATGTGGTCCTTCTTTTTCCTCTCTGCAAGGCAAGCATGGCTTTTTGTTGTTCTGCGCGTCGTTCCGGGGCGGGCTGCTTGCTTCGGCCTTCAAAGCTTGGCACTAATTCAGCCATGAGCCGAAACCCAGCGACCCGCTCCGTCCGCCTGCGCCGTTCGGTGCTGAGTGTGCCCGCCATCAATCTGCGTGCCCTCGAAAAGACCCATGCGGTCGATTGCGATGCGGTGATCTTCGATCTCGAAGATTCCGTGGCGCCGGAAAAGAAGGGGCAAGCGCGGGAAAACCTGAGGCGCTTCTTTTCGGATCGGCCGCTCGAAAACAAGGAGCGGATTATCCGCATCAACAGCCTGTCATCGGATTTCGGGCCGGCGGACATGGAGCTGGTGACGGCGCTTGGTCCCGATGCTGTGCTGCTGCCGAAGGTCGACGAGCCGCAGGATATCACTGATATCAGCGACTTTCTCTTCGAAGCGGATGCAGCGGAAGATCTGCGCATCTGGGCGATGATCGAGACGCCGCGCGGCATCCTGAATGCAGCGGCAATCGCGGAAGCGGGACGCACGACGGGCTCGCGGCTCGATTGCCTCGTCGTCGGGCTCAACGACCTGCGCAAGGAAACGGGCGTGCTGGCCCAGCCGGGGCGGACCTATCTCGTGCCATGGCTGATGCAGGTCGTCCTGGCGGTCAGCGCTTACGGGCTCGATGCAATCGACAGCGTCTTCAACGATTTCAGGGACGAACAGGGTTTCGATGCCGAATGCCTGCAGGGCCGGGCCATGGGTTTTGCCGGCAAGATGCTGATCCACCCCACCCAGATCGAGCCTGCCAACCGCCATTTCGGCCCGGATCCGGCGGCCATTGCGGAAGCAGAGGCGATCATATCAGCCTTTGCCGACCCCGCTTCCGATGGTTTGAACGTCATCAATTCAGGTGGGCGGATGATCGAGCGGCTGCATCTTGTCCAAGCCGAAGCTCTGGTTCATAAAGCTCGCCTGATTTCTGCAAGAAAGCCCGCCTGATGAAACTCTACCGCTTCCTGACCGGTCCCGACGATGCTTCCTTCTGCCACAAGGTCACCGCCGCCCTCAACAAGGGCTGGTCACTGGAGGGCTCGCCGACATATGCCTTCAATGCCGCGACCGGCGCGATGCAGTGCGGCCAGGCCGTCGTCAAGACTGTCGAAGGCAAGGATTACCATCCCGAGGTGAAGCTCTCCGAGCAATAGCTCGTTCTGCCGGACACCCGGCTTCAGCGATCGGCGGCTTCCTCGGCGCTTTCCTCGATCCGCTCCATATCATCGTCGCTCAGCCCGAAATGGTGGCCGATTTCGTGGATCAGGACGTGGGTGATGATGTCGCCGAGCGTCTCGTCATTCTCAGCCCAGTAATCGAGAATAGGCCGCCGATAGAGGCGGATGCGGTTGGGCATCTCGCCGGTTTCCACTGTGAAACGTTCGGAAATGCCCCTGCCCTCGAAAAGACCAAGCAGATCGAAAGGGGTTTCCAGCGCCATGTCCTCGAACACGTCGTCATCGGGGAAATCTTCGATCTCGATCGTCAGGTTGGTGGTCAGCTGGCGGAATTCTTCCGGCAGATGGCTGTAGGCCTCCATGGCCAGCGACTCGAAGGCGCTTATCGTCGGCGCATGGCGGTCCCGCCAATCATCGCTCTGGTCTATGCGGGCCATGAATAATCCTTCCTTTGCGGGCCATATAGAACCTTTATCGCCGATTTTCGAGTGCGGAATCAAAGGCAGGAATAAATTCATATAAAATGGCCGTTGACTCTTCATTAGCTCTCTGGAATCTATAAGAACATAACAGGAACAAGACGGATTGGAGAAACGCCATGGCGCAGCACGCCCTGGCGCGCGAGCGGCTTTTTGCGCTCCGCGAAACCATCGCCAGACTAGAGGGGAAGCCGGCGCCGGCGCTTGCGGCGGCCGAGCGGGAAACCCTGGCGGAAGGCGGCAAGGCGCCCCGGAGATGCATTCTGCCGCCGCTGGCGTTTGGGGTGGAATGTCTTGATGAGGCGCTGGAAGGCGGTCTGCCGCTCGATGCAATCACCGAATTCCGCTCGATTTTGTCTCGCGATGCAGGTGCTGCCAGCGGGCTGGCAATGGCTGTCGCAGCGCGGCTGCAGAAGCAGGAAGCGGATGCCGGCAGGCTTTCGCCGTTCCTCTGGATCGGCGATGCTGTCGGCACGCTGGAGGCCGGCCGTCCCTATGCCCCCGGGCTTCTGGATTTCGGGCTGAGCCCGGAGCGGTTTCTCCATGCGGCGCCGCGCAAGCTGGACGAGGCGCTCTGGCTGGTGGAGACGGCGGTGGAAAGCGCTGCTTTTTCGGCCGTCATCTTCGAAGTGCGCGGCAATCCCGCCCATTTCGGTCTGACCGAAAGCCGCAGGCTCAGCCTTCGGGCGCGTGCTGCCCGCCGTCCGCTCTTTATTGTCCGTCAAGCCGGGGCGGAGGAGGCGAGCAGCGCGGCCTTCCGTCTGCATGTCGAGCCGGCCCCGTCCGGTCTGCGGCCATTGCCGGATGGATCGAAGCTTTCCGGCAGCATCGGCAATCCGATTTTCCGTCTGACGCTGGAGAAGAGCCGTAACCCGGCCCCGCTCTCCTTTTTTCTGGAGTGGAACCCCCATGAACGCGAATTTCTCCCTGTCGCCGAACCAAACCTCGTTCGTCCTCCAAGCGAACAGTCAACGGATTCTAGCGCTCAGCTTCCCGCATCTGCCAACGGACCGAATCGCCCGCAGGCGGTGGGGGCTCTCCTGGCGTTCGAAAGGGCGTCCTGAGACGCCGCCTATCGTCTGTTCCGGCAAGCTCAACAATGCGATGCGGCTGACGGCTCTGGACGAGTTGGCCGAGAGGCTGGGCCTGAAGAAGGAGCAGGGCGTTGCCGAAGCGCGCGCCATGTACCCATTGCTCGAGGTCGCGGAAGAGGATCCGGAGGCCGACCGCCGGTTGCTGGAGGCCATTGCCGACTGGTGCGACCGCTATACGCCGCTGGTGGCGTTCGACGGCAAGGACGGCCTGTTTCTGGATATTAGCGGCTGCGCCCATCTCTTCGGCGGGGAAAAGACGCTTCTCAAAGATGTGCTGTCGCGGCTTTTTCATATGGGGTTCGATGCGCGCGGGGCGATCTCGTCGTCGCCAGGCCTTTCCTGGGCCGCGTCGCGCTTCGGGCAAGGCGGCGTGATCGAGGACGAGGAAACGGAGCATGTGCTGCTGCCCTTGCCGGTCGCGGCCTTGCGGCTGGAAGGACGAACCGTCGATGCCCTGAAGAAGCTCGGTCTGAAATATGTCGGCGACGTCATCGATGCACCGCGGGCGCCGCTGACCCGCCGGTTCGGCCCGGGGCTGCTTCTGCGTCTCGATCAGGCGCTCGGACGTGAAGAGGAGCCGGTCTCGCCCCGGCGTCCGGTTGCCAGTCTCTCGGCCGAAAGCCGCCTGATCGAGCCGATCGGGACGGAAGAACAGATCCTTGCCGTCACCAGGCAGGTCGCCATGTCGCTGCAGCCGTCGCTGGAGGCGCGAGGCGCCGGCGGGCGGGTGTTCGAACTGGTGCTGTTCCGGGTCGACGGCAGGGTCTTTCGTATCTCCGTCGGCGCTTCGCAGCCGCTTCGCGAACCAAAGTTCATTGCCGGGCTTTTTTCCGAGCGATTGCAGGCGGTCTATGACGATCTCGATGCCGGCTATGGTTTCGAAATCCTGCGGTTGAATGTGTTGCGGCATGATCCCTTCAACGAGGCACAGGCTGATTTCGAGGGCGACCGCCAGGGAGAAATCTCGCTTTCGGCCTTCGTCGATCGGGTCTCGGCCCGGCTTGGCGCGGATTGCCTGCAAAGCTTCCAGCTCCGCGAGAGCCATGTGCCGGAACGCGCCGTCATCACGGTTCCTGTGATGGATAGTCTTCCCAGGCGGAAAGCGGCGCAGGACATCCAACTTCCTTTCCGCCAAGAGCGTCCGCTACGGCTCTTTGCCACGCCGGAGCCGGTCGAAATCATGCTTGCCGAAGTGCCCGATGGCCCGCCGCAGGTTTTCCGCTGGCGGCGCATGCAGCATCAGGTGGCAAGAAGCGAAGGGCCGGAACGGATCGCCATGGAGTGGTGGATCGACGGGGATGACGCCGAGGCGCGTGACTATTTCCGTATCGAGGACGAGACCGGACATCGCTTCTGGATCTATCGTCGCGGTTTCTACGGCCGGGAACTTGATCCCCGCTGGTTCATGCACGGTGTGTTTGCATGAAGAGCGGGTCCGCATTTTTCGAGATCGGCGTGAGAACGAATTTTTCGTTTCTCGAAGGCGCCGCCAGTCCGGAAGAGATGGTCGTGCAGGCCGCTCATCTCCGGCTCGGCGGTCTCGGGATTGCGGACCGGAATTCGGTTGCCGGCGTAGTCAGGGCGCATGCGCAGGCGGAGCAGCTCGAGGAGAGATACAAGAACCGCGATGCGATTATGGCCCAGGCGGAGAAGCAAGGGAAAAAAGAAACGATTCTCCATCCGATCCGGGTTCAGCCGGGCGCCCGCCTCGTCTTTTCCGATGACACGCCTGATATCCTCGCCTACCCACGCAATCGGCGGGGCTGGGCAAATCTCTGCCGTCTTCTCAGCGCCGGCAATCTGAAGGAAGAAGCGGTCAAGGGAAGCTGCATTCTCACGGAAGCGGAGCTGATGGAATGGGGGGACGAGATGATGCTTGCGCTCGTTCCCGATCGCACCCTTATCGATCATCAGGCGGGTCAGTCGACGCTGGAAGATTATCTGGAACGATTTCGCAGACGGTTCCGCAAGGCTTTTTTTATGGCGCTGGCGCCAGCCTATGACGGCCGCGACAGGCAGGTCTTTGCGGTGCTTGCCATGCTTGCGGCACAAAATCGCGTGCCGCTGATTGCGACCAACCAGCCGCTTTATCATCATCCTGAACGCCGGCCGCTTTCGGATGTGGTGATCGCGATCCGGGAGCATATACAGATAGCGCAAGCCGGATTCCTGCTGGCGCCGAATGCCGAGCGCTACCTCAAGGATTCACGTGAAATGGTCCGGATCTTCCGGGACTATCCTGGTGCGATCGAAAATAGCCAGGCCTTCTTCGGCAAGCTGAGCTTTTCGCTGAAGGAATTGGAGCATAATTATCCACCTGAAAACGATCCCGGCGAAACACCGCAGCAGACGCTCGAGAGGCTGACGAGGGCAGGAGCCGCAAGGCGCTATCCCGAGGGTGTTCCGCTCAAGGTGGCGACGCAGATCGATTACGAGTTAAAACTCATCGGCGACAAGAACTACGCTTCCTACTTCCTGACGGTTCACAGGATCATCCAGCACGCCCGTTATGACCTCAAGGTCTTGTGCCAAGGACGCGGATCGGCGGCAAATTCGGTCATCTGCTATTGTCTCGAAATTACGGAAGTCGATCCTCAAAAGAGCACGCTGCTGTTCGACCGTTTCATTTCGATGGATCGCGACGAACCGCCGGATATCGATGTCGATTTCGAGCATGATCGGCGCGAAGAGGTCATCCAGTTCATCTACAGAACCTACAAAAGAGAACATGCCGGGCTGACGGCGGGGGTGACCACCTACCGTACCCGTTCGGCCGGCCGCGAGGTCGCCAAGGCCTTCGGGCTGTCGGAGGATGTCCAGTCGGCGATCAGCAGCCTCATCTGGGGCTGGTCGGAGGATAATCTTTCCGAGAGGGATGCAAAGGCGGCTGGTCTCGATATCAAGGATCCGGTCACCAGGAACGTGCTGAAATATGCCTCCGAGCTTCTCGGCTTTCCGCGCCACCTCACCCAGCATGTCGGCGGCTTCGTCATCACGCGGGACCGGCTCGATGAAGTGGTGCCGATCATGAAGACGGCAATGCCGGATCGCTACATGATCGAATGGGACAAGGACGATCTCGACAATGTCAAGATCCTCAAGGTGGATGTGCTGGCGCTCGGCATGCTGACCTGCTTGCGGAAGGGTTTTTCGCTGCTTGAACTGCATTACGACGTGAAGAAGACGCTCGCAGATCTCGGCAACAGGGAGCATGGAGACGAAGGCAGGCCGGTTTACGAGATGATGGGCCGGGCCGATACGCTTGGCGTCTTCCAGATCGAGAGCCGGGCGCAGATGAGCATGCTGCCGCGTCTTAAGCCGAAGGTATTCTACGACCTCGTCATCGAGGTGGCGATCGTCCGGCCAGGACCGATCCAGGGCGATATGGTACATCCCTATCTGAAGCGCCGGGAGCAGCGGGCCAAGAATATCCCGATCGAATATCCGAGTAAGGAGCTGGAAGCGGTTCTGGAAAGAACCCTCGGCGTGCCGTTGTTCCAGGAACAGGCGATGCAGATCGCCATCACAGCTGCAGGCTTTGCGCCTGGAGAAGCCGACAAGCTTCGCAGAGCGATGGCGACATTCAAGCGAACCGGCACGATCGGCAATTTCGAGAAGCGGTTCCTCGAGGGAATGGTCTCAAAGGATTATGCCCCGGAATTTGCACAGCAGTGTTTCAACCAGATCAAAGGCTTCGGTGAATATGGTTTCCCTGAAAGCCATGCCGCCTCCTTTGCACTGCTGGTCTATGCCTCCTCATGGCTCAAGGCCTATTATCCCGACGTCTTCTGCGCGGCGATGCTGAATTCCCAGCCCATGGGGTTTTATGCGCCGGCGCAGCTGGTGCGGGATGCACGCGAGCACGGGGTAAAAATCCTGCCGGTCGACATCAACGAATCCGACTGGGACTGCGGTCTGGAAGCGGCCGCTTTCGATCCGAATGCCATCGATTTTCGCCACCATGAGATGCGCGGGGTCATCAAGGCACGGCACGCGGTGCGGCTCGGCTTTCGGCAGATCAAGGGCGTTTCGGATAAAGAGATGGAGCTGCTCATCAGAAATCGAGGCAAAGGCTACAGCTCCGTTCGGGATCTCTGGCTGCGGTCTGGCCTGCAGAAATCCGTCATCGAGCGACTGGCGGATGCGGATGCGTTCCAATCCCTCAAACTATCACGACGCGACGCGCTCTGGGCTGTGCGGGCGCTGGATGTGAAGAGCGCCGCCGAGGAGCTGCCGCTTTTCGAGCAGGCCCGTCATCTCGACCTCCAGATCGAGCCTGCAACGAAGCTGCCTGAAATGCTGCCGGGAGAGCAGGTCATCGAGGATTATCGTTATCTCTCGCTGTCGCTGAAGGCGCATCCGGTCTCCTTCCTGCGCGAGGAATTGCGCAAGGTGGGCGTGACGCGCAATGTCGATCTTTTAAAGGTCGCAAACGGGCATCGGGTGACGATCGCAGGCCTCGTGCTGGTGCGCCAGCGGCCGGGTTCGGCCAAGGGCGTGATCTTCATGACGCTTGAGGACGAGACCGGGGTGGCCAATGCAATCGTCTGGAACAAGATATTCGACACATACCGTTCGGTTGTGATGGGCGCCCGGCTGGTGAAAATCCGCGGCAGGCTGCAAAGCCAGAGCGGTGTGATCCATACCGTCGTCGAGCATATCGAAGACATGACGCCGACGCTCGGTATCCTGCAACGCGAGGCCCGGCGTTTCGGGGTCTGCGAGCGAGCAGACGAAGTGCTGAGACCGGGAGTCGATCAGCGGCAGAAAAAGCTTGCACAAGAGAGGGCGGAGCTGGAAAAACGGATGGCTGCCACAGACAGCAATTCCGGCGCAGCGGAAACCGCTGTGGTGATGCCGCGCGGCCGCAACTTCCATTAATAAATATCGCACCGATCAGGGCCATGCGGTGCGCCTTCATCTGCTTTCTGGCTGCATCCCCCTGGAACCGCTACATAATCACCAGCGATATGCCTGTGGCCCGATTCGGACGCCGCTGTTCTCTGATGCGGGGCTCGAATTTTTTCTTGACAGCCACCATCTTCTTTAGCAGAAAACACGATAGTCAGTGTCATGTTTGGAATGAAGACGTGCTTGTCTGCAGCTGCAATTATATAACCGACAAGGAAATCCGGGAGGTTATCACCAACCTTCTCGACGAAGACTGTTGGCAGCTTATCGTGCCGGCGAAGGTCTATCACGCCATGGAAAAACGCGGTCGTTGCTGTGGCTGCTTTCCAAACGTCGTCGACATCATTGTGCAGACAACCGAGGAGTATCATGCCCGTCGCCACTCGACGGAGGCCGAGATATTTGATTTCATGTCCCGCTTGAAGCAATTCCATGAGGAAAACAGGAGAGCGGACATTGAAAGGCGACAAAAAGGTCATCGAGCGGCTTAACGAGGCGTTGTTCCTCGAGCTCGGGGCGGTCAATCAATATTGGGTTCATTATCGTCTGCTTGAGGACTGGGGCTACACCAAGCTCGCCAAAAAGGAGCGCGCCGAATCCATCGAAGAGATGCATCATGCCGACCGGCTTGTTGCCCGCATCATTTTCCTCGAAGGCCATCCCAATCTGCAGACCCTTGCGCCTCTGCGCATCGGCCAGAACGTCAAGGAAGTGCTGGAAGCCGATCTCGCCGGCGAATACGACGCCCGCGCGGCCTACAAGAAATCGCGCGATATCTGTCACGAGGCCGGTGATTACGTTTCGATGAAGCTCTTCGAAGAGCTGCTGATGGATGAGGAAGGCCATATCGACTTCCTCGAAACGCAGCTCGATCTGCTCGGGAAAATCGGCGAGAGCAAATACGGCCAGCTCAACGCCGATTCCGCCAACGAAGCCGAATAGTATTCGATGACAAGCCGGCCGCCTGGGCGGCCGGTTCCGCATCTGACGGTATCAGCTGCCGACCCGTCCGATCATCCGGTATCGATCAGTCTTCCGACTGCAATGCTGCCAGATGCTGGAATTCGGCCACCACCTGGTCGTAGACGCTGCGCTTGAAGGAAACGATCAGCCCCGGCAATTCCTGCATCGGCTTCCATTCCCAGGAATCGAATTCCGGCTCGTGGCCGCCTGGCGGCGGGTTGATGGCGATCTCGCTGTCGTCGCCGTCGAAGCGGAAGGCGAACCAGCGCTGCGTCTGGCCGCGGAACTTTCCCCTTAGCCCGATACCGATCAGTGCCGGCGGCAGATCATAGTTGATCCAGTCTCTCGCTTCGGCAAGCAAGGTCACCGTCTTGATGCCGGTCTCCTCGTAGAGTTCGCGGTAGGCGGCGTCCAATGGATCCTCGCCCTCGTCGATGCCCCCTTGAGGCATCTGCCAGAGCTGCGGCGAGCCGTCATACTCCGAATTGCCGTCGGGAATGCGTCGTCCAGCCCAGACAAGGCCAGCGCGGTTCAGGATCATTACGCCGACGCAAGGGCGGTAGGGCAGATCCTCGGCTTTCACGGTCGCCTGGCTCATCTTCTTCTCCGTTCAAGGATTTTCTCGGGGATTTCAGGGGTTACGAGGATCGGTGGAAAGGGCGGCGACGCCGACGATCTCGATGCCGCGCATCGCAGCCTCCTCGCTCCATTTGGCGATGGCGTCAACACTCTCATCGAAAGCCGAAGCGACGCCGATTGCCTGGCCGTTCTTGCGGGCAATGCGCTCGAGCTCGTCGAGCTTCTTCAGGACGGCGTTTATATCGAGCTGGCCATCGAGCTGCAGATCGGCGAAGGCATAGGGCAGTTCGGTTCCCTTGGCGACCGCCGCCGTCTTCGACTGCGCCGACGTGCCGTCGTCGAGGAACAGCAGGCCGCGCTTGCCGATATCGCGCATGACAGGTTCCATGGCGGTGGAATCGGACAGGAAACGTCCGCCGAGATAATTCATGACGCCGGTATAATTGGTGATCTCGCCCATCGCCTTGTGCAGGTTCTCGATATTGCGGGCGGGCGGTTTCGTGGTCAGCAGCGTTTCCGGACCGGGATCATTCGTCGGGTAATCAAACGGCTCGAGCGGCACTTGCAGAAGAATTTCGTGGCCGCCGCGGCGGGCTTCCTGCATCCAGCGCTGCAGGCTGTTGCCGCTTGCGGCAAAGGCAAAGGTGATTTCCTCCGGCAATTCAGCGATGGCGCGCTGCGTTCCGGTCTGGCTGAGCCCGAGGCCGCTGACGACGATGGCGATGCGGACACCGCGCGCGCCGGACGCGGGACGGGCATATTGATCCATCGGCCGCCGGCCATCGGGACCGACGATCGGAAGCCTGCCAAACGGGGTTTGTTCGAGCAGTGCTTCATTCGGCTGGGCCGCCATGCGCGGATCCTGGCCGATCTGCATGGCATCCACCAGCACCGGCCCGCTGCCATCGCGCGGGCGGGGGCTGTATTTGGTGACGACGGAGCCGTCGCCGGTGACCATCTGTTCGACAGTGGCGCCTGAGCGCGGTTCGGCGCGCGGCATGCCGTCCGGCGTCTTTGTGGCGGTTGTCGTCGGTGGCGGAGGCGTATTGGGGGGCGTTGCGGCTCGTTCTGCCGCTGGTGGTTTGGTGCGTTCGAGCCCATCGCCGCGAAACGCCGTATAGAGGGAAAAGCCGCCTATCGCGAAAAGACAAAGACTGGCGGCGATGCGGCCCAGGCGCAAAACACCCGGCCGCCGGCTGCCAGTTTTGCGGTTGCCGCCCAAAGGCGCATGCAGGTCCGTTCCCAATTTTTCGCCCGCTCCAAAACCGGGAAACAGCAGAAAGGGTCAAGGCCGGGCAACTCGCCCGGCCTTGAGGTGATCATTACTTGGCGACGACGGCTTTGTCAGGGTTTGGCGGGAAGGCCGGATCGGTCTTCTTGCCGCGCAGCAGATCGAGCGCGTAGTTCAGCTGAACGTCGTCCTTCGGGTCCGGCGGCACATAGGCAACCGAGCCCGAACCTTCGTCCGTCTCGCTCTGGCCCTTGATATGGCCGCGCAGACTGGATTCGCCTTCGGTCACCATCTTGCCCTGCAGTTCCTGCGGCAGCGGCTCCTCGACCTTGATGTCGGGGGTGATGCCGGTGCCTTGGATCGAGCGGCCCGACGGCGTGTAATAGAGCGCCGTGGTCAGGCGCAGCGCGCCGTTTTCGCCGAGCGGGATGATCGTCTGGACGGAGCCCTTGCCGAAAGAGCGTGTGCCGAGAACGGTGGCGCGGCGCAGATCCTGAAGAGCGCCGGCGACGATTTCCGATGCGGAAGCCGAACCGCCGTTGATCAGCACGATAACCGGCTTGCCATCCGTCAGGTCGCCCGGACCGGCATTGAAGCGGCGGGTTTCATCGGGATTGCGGCCGCGCGTCGAAACGACTTCGCCACGCTCCAGCAGGGCATCGGAGACATTGATCGCCTGGTCGAGCAGGCCGCCCGGATTGAGCCGCAGGTCGAGGACATAACCTTTCAGCTTGTCGGCCGGAACGGTGTCCTTGATCTTCTTGATCGCCTTTTCCATATCAGGATAGGTCTTCTCGGTGAAGGAGATGATGCGGAGATAACCGACATCGTCCTCGACACGCGACTTGACGGCCTGGACGGCGACGACGTCACGGACGATCGTCAGCTCGATCGGCTTGTCGGCGCCCTTGCGGATCAGCGTCAGCTTGATCGGTGTGTTGACGGCGCCGCGCATCTTCTCAACGGCGTCTTCCAGCTTCAGGCCGCGCACGGACTGGCCGTCGATCTCGGAGATATAATCGCCGGCGAGAACACCGGCCTTGGCGGCGGGCGTATCGTCGATCGGGGTGATGACCTTGACGAGGTCGTCTTCCATGGTGACTTCGATGCCGAGGCCGCCGAACTCACCCTTCGTCTGGGTGCGCATGTCCTCGGCGTCCTTCGCATTCATATAGCTCGAATGCGGATCCAGCGAGGAGAGCATGCCGTTGATGGCGTTCTCGATCAGCTTGTCTTCGGCCGGCGGCGTCACGTATTGGGCGCGCACTCGCTCGAAGACATCGCCGAACACCGAGAGTTCCTTGTACGTCGAGGATCCGGCCGCTTCTGCCGGCGCACCCGCCGAGTAAATGACGCTCATTGCGGTCGCACCCATCAATGCGCCGACCAGAACAAAAGAAGCCCTACGAATCATTGCGTGCCTTTCCAGTGTCTTTGGCGGTCCACCATGGTCGGGAATCGACCGGTTTACCGTCCTTTCGAAATTCAATGTAAAGCGTTGGCCGGTCCGTTGCCAGCGCCAATGCAGTTGCGCTTGCCACTCTTTTCGCACCCATCACGGCGAGCGGCTCGCCGGAGAAAACGAACTTTCCCTGACGGGTATTGATCGTATCCATTCCCGAGAGAACCAAGTGGTACCCATCGCCGGTGTCGAGGATGATCATCTGGCCGTAACTGCGGAAAGCGCCGGCGAAAACCACCAGCCCATCCGCAGGCGCCGTCACCACCGTCTCCGGATTGGTGGCGACCGTCATTCCCATGGCCTCGTGCCCGGTGCCGTCGGCATCGCCGAACTGGCGCAGGATATCGCCCGCGACGGGCACCTCCAATTTCGCCTTCAATTCTCCGAAGGGATATGCGGGCGCAATGCGGTTTTTATCGGGCACGCCGCTGTCGGCCAAGGCCTTGGCCTGGGCGCGCTGCTCGTCCGTCATCAGCTTGCGGTTCTCCTCCGCCTGGCGGGCAGCGGCAGCAGCGTCGCGCACCGAAGCGATCTCGGATTCCATAGAGGCGACAAGGCCTTCAAGGCTGGTCGCCTTGCCCGCCAGCTCCTCGGAGCGTTTTCTCTCGGCGGTGAGTTCGGTGGCATTGCTGCGGCTGAGCTTGTCGTTTTCGGCAAGCAGCAGGTCCATGCGCCGCTCTTCCTCGATACCGTTCGTCATCGTCGCGGTCAGGCCGGCCTTCTCGGCGGTACTTGCGGTCTGCAATGCGGCGAGGCTTGCAAGGTCTCCGGCAAGCTTGTCAGTCTCCTTGCGGATACCGGGCACGACGGCGCCGAGCAGGATGGCGCTGCGCACCGAGGCGAGCGCGTCATCAGGGGTGACGAGCAAAGCGGGCGGTGGGTTGCGGCCCATGCGCTGGAGGGCTGCCAGCACCTCGGCCAGGAGGCCGCGGCGCTCGTGCAGGGAGCGGCGGATGCCATCCTCCTTGACGCCGAGATCGGCAAGCTTCTTCTCGCTTGCCAGGATCTGCTTGTCGAGCGCCTTGCGGCGGGCCGCGGACTCGATCAGTGCCTGGCGGATGCTTTGCGTGCTCTTTTCCAGATCGGCGATGCTCTGTTTAAGCGCACTCACCTTGTCGGAGGAGAGGCTGATCGTTTTCGACAGGGTTTCGAGTTCGGTACGGGTCTGATCCCGTTTGGCGGCCAGTTCGGCGGCCGGATCGGGAGGCGCCGGCTCACCTGCCGGCTGCGGTGCCGATTGTGCTGCCTCGGGGGCGGCATCTTGCGCCAGGACGATGAAGGGATTTGCCGACACGGCAATCACCGCCACGCCGACCCCGGCTGCGATAGCCGGCAGGATCATGCGGTATCGCCTGGTTGCTTCTCTCGTCATGCGTGTTGGGGCACTTTCTCAAAACGCGTGCAGACTAAGCTGATTTGGCACGCTTTGCCAGAAAGTTTGAAGCATAACAGCCGGCTGACAGAACACGGCTGCGTGACAATGCGAATTGCCGAGCGGCGGGGAATCAGACGCGGTGATAGGGGTGGCCGGACAGGATGGTCACGGCGCGATAAAGCTGTTCGGCGATCAGCGTGCGCACGAGTTGATGCGGCCAGGTCATCTTGCCCAGGCAAAGCGTGGTGTCGGCACGGTCGTAGAGGGATGGATCGAGGCCGTCGGCGCCGCCGATGGCAATGGTCAGCTCGCGTTTGCCCTGGTCGCGATAGGAGCCGAGCAGGTTTGCGAAGGCTTCGCTGTCAAGCGCCTTGCCGCGTTCGTCGAGAAGGATGAGGATGCTGCCATCGGCAAGCGATTTCAACAGCAGCGCCGCTTCCTCGCGCTTGCGGGTTTCCCCGTTGGAAGCACGGCTTTCGGCAACTTCGGCAATACGGGACAGTTCGAGGCCGACGGCAGGGCCGGCCTTGGCGAAACGGTCGAAATAACGGGCCGCAAGATCCTTTTCGGGGCCGGATTTCAGCCGTCCCACCGCAAAAAGACCAACTCGCATTCATCCGCTCCTGCTGATGCGGCACATCTTGCGCACAAGGCGTCACCGGCCGGCTTCTGATGTTTTCCGGCCAGTCAATGCCACGTTTCAGGCGTCGGGCAGAATGCCGGACCGCCTGTCAGTGCCGTGTTTCTTCATCCATATCCGGAGCCGCCCACATCTTTTCGATGTTGTAGAATTCGCGGATTTCGGGACGGAACACGTGCACGATAATGTCACCGGTGTCGATCAGGACCCAATCGCCGCCTTCCTGACCTTCGACGCGGGCCGTACCGAGGCCGTCGTCCTTCAGGTCGGTGAGCAGATGATCCGAGATCGCCATGACATGCCTGCTCGAGCGGCCGGAGACGACGATCATGTAGTCTCCCAGCGCCGATTTTCCGGCAATGTCGATGGTGACGATATCTTCAGCTTTGGAGTCCTCGAGGCTGGCGAGGACGGTTTCTAGGGCGCGGGCGGCGGCATCGGCGCCACGTTCCGCACTCTTCGGGATAACGGCGAACGTTTTTCCCTTGGCGTGTACTGTTGTCAGTGCTTTCCCTTTCCTGGAATGACAAACCATGCACAACACAGATCCGATCGAGACCGGACCATGGTTAAGATAGGCATCAAACCACTAATGTTTCAAGACGCGCTAAGATACAGAACGGTCGAAAATCCGATCTGGCGTCCGAATTGAAGAATATTGCCGCTCGGGCTGCTTGTGCGGCCGGTGTACAGTTTCCGTACCACGGCGTAAAGTGCGGCAAATTTCACGATTTCACGATTCGATGACCGATCCAGCCGCAAAAACCCTCGTGCCCGTCCTGCGAATCAGCTTCCCGGATGAGGATCGGCTCGGCCATGGGAAGATGGAGCTGCTGGAGCATATCCGCCAGACCGGATCGATCTCGGCGGCGGGGCGGGCGATGGACATGTCCTATCGCCGCGCATGGCTGCTGGTCAGCGAGATGAACCGGATGTTCTGCGAGCAGGTGGTGGAGCCGCAGCGCGGCGGGCAGAAGGGCGGTGGCGCAGCGCTGACGCCGTTCGGCGAGGAATTGCTCGAGCGTTTCCGCCGGATGGAAAAAACGATGCGCACGAGCCTTGCCGGCGATCTCGCCTGGCTCGAGGCCAAGCGCAACCTGCAGCAGCGACACGGCTGATCAGGCCTCCAGGGCCACGGTCTTGACGACGGCGAAGACGACACTTCCCGGTTGGAGATCGAGACGCTCGCAGGAGAGTGTGGTGATGCGGGAAAGAATGATATCGCCGCCGCAATCAAGCCGGATTTCCACCGTTCCGTCCTCGTCCGACGATATCGCCGCGATCCTGCCTTCGAGAATGTTCAGCGCGCTGAGGCCCTCGGGTCTGGTGGTCGCCAGCATGACGTCGCGGGACGGAATGCGGATGCGCACCGGTCTGCCTGAAGTAAGGGCCCCACTGGGGATATGCAGCCGGCAGGATTTCAGGGCGACCACCGACAGGCGGTGCAGCGCATCGAAGCTTTCGACCGTGCCTTCCAGCAGGGCACCCGCCTCGCGCCGGTCGGAGGCGGTGGAAAAGCGGCTCAATATGTCGACGGCCGGGCCGGTCGCTTCCACCTTGCCGTCGCGCATGACGACGACCTGGTTTGCCAGCCGCGCCACCTCGGCGATCGAATGGCTGACATAGACGATCGGGATTTCCGTCTCGTCGCGCAGCCGCTCCAGATAGGGCAGGATCTCGGCCTTGCGGGCCTCGTCGAGGGCGGCGAGCGGCTCATCCATGAGAAGCAGGCGGGGCGCGGAGAGAAGGGCGCGGCCGATGGCGACACGCTGCTTCTCACCGCCGGAAAGTTTTGCGGGGCTGCGTTCCAGCAGCGGCTCGATACCGAGCAGGTCGACGATGTGATCGAAGCTTTCACCGCGTGCCGTTCGGGCCGCGAACCAGTGGCCATAGGCGAGATTGGCCCGAACGCTGAGATGCGGGAAAAGCCGGGCCTCCTGGAAGACATAACCGAAGCGGCGGCGATGTTTCGGGACGAAGATGCCGGTTGCTGTTTCGGTCAGGGGCTCGCCGTCGAGGACGACGCGGCCTTCGTCCGGGCGGGCGAGGCCGGCGATGATGCGGATCATCGAGGTCTTGCCGGAGCCGGAGCGGCCGAACAGCGCGGTGACGCCGCGTTCGGAGGTGAAGGCGGCGTCGAGCGAAAAGGTGCCGAGCCTCTGTTTTGCCTCGACGATCAGCGTCATTCCGGGTCGATCCTTTGGCCGGCGAGACGGGCGAGGAATTCGGAGGCGAGCAGCGCGGCCATGGAAATGACGATGGCGACGATTGTCAGGCGCAGTGCGCCGGCATCGCCGCCCGGCACCTGGGTGAAGGTGTATATCGCTGCCGACAGCGTCTGGGTTTCGCCCGGGATGTTGGAAACGAAAGTGATCGTCGCGCCGAATTCACCCATTGCCTTGGCGAAGGAAAGGATCATGCCGGTGATGATGCCGGGCAAGGTCAGCGGCAGGGTGATCGTTAAAAACACCCAGGCGGGACCGGCGCCGAGCGTTCCGGCCGCTTCTTCGAGCTTGCGGTCGACCGCCTCGATCGACAGGCGGATGCTGCGCACCATCAGCGGAAAGGCCATGATGGCGCAGGCGAGCGCCGCACCCGTCCAGCGGAAAGAAAAGACGATGCCGAAATACTGGTCGAGCAGGCTGCCGATCGGACCACGGCGGCCGAACAGGATGAGGAGAAGGAAACCGGTGACGACAGGGGGCAGGATCAGCGGCAGGTGAACGATGCCGTTCAACACCGACTTGCCCCAGAAGCGACCGCGAGCAAGCAGCAGGGCGACGAGGATGCCGAAGGGCAGGCTCGCCAGCATGGCGACAATAGAGACACGCAGGCTGAGCAGGATCGCCGTCCATTCCTCATTGCTCAGGCCCAATATATTCAAATGCAGCTATCTCCAAGATCGAAGGCTCGCTCAGGCGAGCCTCAGTTTGACGACAAATCTCGCTCCTTCTCCGACGTCATCCTCGGCCTTGTGCCGGGCAGATGCTCGGGACAAGCCCGAGCATGACGAAAGAGGAGTTGCCGACTTTGAACCTATGTGAGCCTTCACGCTAAGCTGTCACTGTTGATTCCGCAATCAATTCAGCCCATCATTTCAGGACAGTAAAACCCTGCGCCGTGAAGAAGGCGGCTGTCTTGTCGGATTTCAGGAAGTCGAGATAGGCTGTTGCGTCCGGATTCTTGCTCTCGGCAAGTATGGCGATCGGGTAGATGATCGGCGGATGCGAATCGGCCGGGAAGGTGCCGACGATGGCCACACCCTTATCGGCCGCGGCGTCCGTCTGGTAGACGATGCCGTAAGGCGCTTCGCCGCGGGAGACGAGGGCGAGAGCAGCACGGACGCTTTCGGCGCCGGCGACCTTGGTTTCCACCGATTTCCAGACGCCGAGTTTTTCCAGCGCGGCCATGGCGTATTTGCCGGCCGGAACCGATTTCGGCTCACCCATGGCAAGCTTGTCGTCGCCCAGGAGCCCGGCAAGATCGAAGCCCTGCTTGATCTCGACCGGTTTTGCCTTGTCCTTTTCGGCAACGAGCACGATGCTGTTGCCGAGCAGGTTGGAACGGGTGTCGACCTTGATGAGGTTTTTCTTGGCGACGTAGTCCATCCAGTCGAGGTCGGCCGAGATGAAGATATCGGCGGGAGCGGCGTTTTCGATCTGCTTGGCGAGCGCCCCGCTTGCCGCATAGGAGGCAACGGCCTCCTTGCCGCTCTCCTTGGTCCAGGCGGCATTGACGGCGTCGAGCGCATCCTTGAGGCTCGCCGCCGCAAAGACGGTGAGCTTTTCGGCCGCGCCGGCGGGCGCTGGAAGCGCTGCTGCGCCAAACCAAAGCGCGGCGAGCGCGACGGTTGCCAGTTTCATCCATCGGCGGCGGTCTTGCATAAATCATTCTCCAAGGTTCGAAATATTGCGACGAATATAACGGGTAGCGCGCCTTGGCTAGGGATATATCCGGAAAAATATAGCGCACCGGCCGTCTCGTTCGTAGGAACCCAATGCTTCAAACATTCGGCGAGTGCATGGCTTGGACGCAAAATGGGATCTATAGAGCCGGAATATCCAGGCTGCACTTTTGTAAACTTCAAGAATTCTCCGGCGGCAGAACCATGCTCCGTTGATTCCGCCGATAAAAACGGCAGCGCCAAAGCGGCCTATTCGGACAGGATTGCAGTTGGTGCATTGCTGCAATGCACCAATCGATATTCACCTTCGTGCGGAATATGATAAAACACGAGCATCGAAGCGGCGACCTCCTCCTCCCATAGCCGCTCGATAGGGTCGACAACACTCCTCCTCCCAGTTGTCGATCGAGTTTATAAGCCCGACGGATCCTCCCCCGTCGGGCTTTCTCGTTTTCGAACCTTCCTTGAAATTTATTCGGCTTGGCCGTGCGACGAGCCGT
This sequence comes from Rhizobium sp. NZLR10, assembly GCF_019685125.1. NCBI lineage: Bacteria > Pseudomonadati > Pseudomonadota > Alphaproteobacteria > Hyphomicrobiales > Rhizobiaceae > Rhizobium > Rhizobium sp. NZLR10. Next base: position 130,502 of record NZ_JABDWE010000015.1, read on the forward strand.
TGCGGATTGCCGTCGAGCTCAGGCCGGAGCGCGGCCCGTGGATGAAGGTCCAGGCCGGGGCCTGCTTCTTCCAGAGAATACGGGCATCATCTTCGTCGACACGGGCGAAATCGAAGGTCCGCGTCATTTTCGAGGAGAGGTAGGAGAGCGTCGCGCCCGGCCGGTCGATCACGGCGATCGGGAAGGTGCGGACAATTTCCTGCCATTTCTGCCATTTGTGAAAGGTCTGCAGGCCGTCGGCGCCCATGACCCAGATGAAATGCACATGCGGATTGCGGGCCTTGACGCGGGCGAGCGTATTGGCGGTGTAGCTGACGCCGAGTGTCTGTTCGAAGGCGGTGACCTTGACGCGCGGATCGGCGGCAACACGTTCACTTTCGGCAATACGCTCGGTAAGCGGTGCCAGCTGGTTGCGGCTCTTCAGCGGATTTCCGGGGGTAACCATCCACCAGAGCTGGTCGAGGCCGAGCCGCTTGATTGCGATCTCGGCAACGAGCGCGTGGCCCTGGTGCGGCGGATTGAACGAACCGCCGAACAGACCGACGACCATGCCGCGCTCGCTGTGCGGCATGCGGAGATAATGCCGGTCCAAACTCTCCGCCGTCACGTCAGGGCCGCGTCTGTCCGGCGCCGTGCACCCGATATTTGAAGGAGGTGAGCTGTTCGACACCGACGGGGCCGCGAGCGTGCATCTTGCCGGTGGCAATGCCGATCTCCGCACCCATGCCGAACTCGCCGCCATCGGCAAACTGGGTCGAGGCATTGTGCAGCAGGATCGCCGAATCGACTTCGGTGAAGAAACGCGCGACGACGTGGGGATCCTCGGCGATCACCGCCTCGGTGTGGTTCGAGGAATAGGTCTGGATATGGGCGATCGCGCCCGATATGCCGTCGACGACGGCAACCGAAATGATCGCGTCGAGATATTCGGTCGACCAGTCCTCTTCCGTTGCGGGCTTCAGGCCGGGGGCGACCTTCAGCACGGTTGGCGAAGCGCGGACCTCGCAGCCGGCATCGATGAGAACCTCGAGCAGCGGCGTCAGATGCGTGCCGATCGCCGCACCGTCGACGAGCAGGGTTTCGGCCGCGCCGCAGATACCGGTGCGGCGCATCTTGGCATTGACGACGATCTTCTTCGCCATCTCGATATCGGCCGAGCCATCGACATAGATATGGCAGAGGCCTTCGAGATGGGCAAAAACCGGCACCCGGGCCTCGTTCTGCACGCGGGCGACCAGGCTCTTGCCGCCGCGCGGCACGATGACGTCGATTGCCCCGTCCAAACCGCGCAACATGGCGCCGACGGCGGCGCGGTCGGTGACCGGGACGAGTTGGATAGCATGCTCTGGAAGTCCTGCCGCCTTCAGACCTTCGACAAGGCAGGCATGGATCGCCTGCGATGAACGGCGCGAATCCGAGCCACAGCGCAGGATGACTGAATTGCCCGCCTTGAGGCAGAGGGCGCCGGCATCAGCCGTGACGTTCGGCCGGCTTTCGAAGATGACGCCGATGACGCCGAGCGGCGTGCGGACGCGCTCGATCTGCAGGCCGTTCGGCCGGTCCCAGGCGGCGATGACTTCGCCGACCGGGTCGGCAAGGGCGGCGATGGCGCGGAGCCCCTCGGCCATCTCGGCGACGCGTTTGTTGTTCAGCGTCAGCCGGTCGACGAAGGAGGCAAGCGTCTCGGTGCCTTCGATGTCCTGCAAATCCTTGACGTTCTCGGCAAGAATCTCAGCCTTGTTGGCCAGGATTGCATCGGCCATGGCGTTCAGCGCCCTGTTCTTCGCCTCGGCGGACGCAAAGCTCAGCGGTCGTGCGGCAGCCTTTGCCTTGCGGCCGATGTCATTCATCAGCGCGTCAATGTCAGGGCTTGGCGCAACGGTATCAAGCATAGCTCGCGTCCTTCTTCTGCCTTTCCGATTTCGAACCGACCTGTGCGGTCATCACCATGTCGTCACGATGGACCATGGCCGCGCGGCCGGGATAACCGAGAATGGCCTCGATCTCCGCCGACTTGCGGCCGGCAATCCGGCGGGCGTCCTCGGCATCGTAGCTGACCAGGCCGCGGGCGATCTCGCGGCCGGCGGGGCCGATGATCGCCACCGGATCGCCGCGGCTGAACAGGCCGGTAACGCTGCGCACGCCGGCGGGAAGCAGGCTCTTGCCGGCCCCGAGTGCGGTGACGGCGCCGTCATCGACATGCAGTTCGCCGGCCGGCTGCAGCTGTCCGGCGATCCAGGTCTTGCGGGCGGTCACCGGTGTGCCGGACGGCGCGAACCAGGAGGAACGCGCGCCGTTTTCGATCGCCGACAGCGGGCTGTCGGTCTTGCCGGAGGCGATGATCATGGCGCAGCCCGATGTCGTCGCTATCTTGCCGGCATCGATCTTGGTGCGCATGCCGCCACGCGAGAGCTCGGAGGCTGCGCCGCCAGCCATCGCCTCGATCTCCGGGGTGATTTCGGAAATCGTCTCCAGGAAGGTGGCGTTCGGGTCGAGATGCGGCGGCGCGGTATAGAGGCCGTCAATATCGGAAAGAAGGATGAGCAGGTCGGCGCCGGTCATCGTCGCGACGCGGGCGGCCAGGCGGTCGTTGTCGCCATAGCGGATTTCGCTGGTGGCGACCGTGTCGTTTTCGTTGATGATCGGCACGGCGCCGATTTTCAGAAGCTGATTGATGGTAGCCCGCGCATTGAGATAGCGGCGGCGCTCCTCGGTATCGCCAAGCGTCAGCAGGATCTGGCCGGCGACGATCTCGCCGCGCGACAGGCTCTCCGACCAGGCGCGCGCCAAGGCGATCTGGCCGACGGCGGCAGCGGCCTGGCTTTCCTCCAGTTTCAGCGCACCCGAGGGCAGGTCGAGCACCGAGCGGCCGAGCGCGATTGCGCCTGATGACACGACGAGCACATCGATGCCTTTGGCCTTCAGGCCTGAGATATCGGCGCACATGGCGTCGAGCCAGGCCTTCTTCAGCCCGGCCTTTCGGTCGACGAGCAGGGCCGAGCCGATCTTGATGACGACGCGGCGATAGCGGCCAAGCGGCTTACGGCTGGTCATCGGCTCCATCCTCGCCAACGTCCTCAGCCTCATCGGTGACAACAATGTCGCGATGGCGCTGCTTCAGCACCTTGGCCGGCTTTTCCTCGGCATTTTCCTCGACGATGATGTCGCGCAGCGCGCGCAGCACCTCGGTCATGCCCTTGCCGGTGACGGCCGAAATCTGGAACGGCGTCTTGCCGCAGGCCTTGGCCAATTCCTTGGTCTTCTTCTTCAGTTCGGCCTCGTCGAGCACGTCGATCTGCGACAGCGCCACGATCTCCGGCTTGTCCGTCAACTCGTTGCCATAGGCTTCGAGCTCGTGCTTCACCGTCTTATACGCCTTGCCGACCTTTTCCTCCTGGGCGGAGACGAGGTGCAGCAGCACGCGGGTGCGCTCGACATGGCCGAGGAACCGGTCGCCGATGCCGACACCCTCATGGGCGCCTTCGATCAGGCCCGGAATGTCGGCCAGAATGAATTCCCGTTCGTCGATGGTGGCGACGCCGAGATTGGGATGCAGCGTGGTGAAGGGGTAGTTGGCGATCTTCGGCCTGGCGCGAGTGACGGATGCAAGGAAGGTCGACTTGCCGGCATTTGGCATGCCGACGAGGCCGGCATCGGCAATCAGCTTCAGCCGCAGCCAGAGGGTCTTTTCCTCGCCGGGCAGGCCGGGATTGGCCCAATCCGGCGCCTGGTTGGTCGAGGTCTTGAAATGAGCGTTTCCGAAGCCGCCATTGCCGCCATGGGCGAGGCAATAACGCTGGCCTTCGACGGTGAGATCGCAGATCAGCGTTTCCCGGTCTTCCTCGAAGATCTGGGTTCCCACGGGAACCTTCAGCGTCACGTCGCTGCCATTGGCGCCGGTGCGGTTTCTGCCCATGCCATGGGTACCGATCGTCGCCTTGAAATGCTGCTGAAAGCGGAAATCGATCAGCGTGTTGAGGCCGTTGACGGTCTCGACCCAGACATCGCCGCCACGTCCGCCATCGCCGCCATCCGGGCCGCCGAACTCGATGAATTTCTCGCGCCGGAAGGAAACACTGCCCCCGCCGCCGTCTCCGGATCGAATATAGACCTTTGCTTCGTCGAGAAATTTCATTTTACTTCCAGTATCCGGTGGCAGTTGGACGGCCCGTCTTGGCCCATTCGATATAGGCGGTTCCGACGGAGGTCAAAGATTATCGTGAATTTTGCGAGCTATAACATACAGTACGGCTTTGGTCTCGACGGCAGGTACGATCTCACGCGCATTGCCCGGAGCCTTGAGGGCGCCGATGTCATTGCGCTGCAGGAGGTGACCCGCGGCTTCTCGCGCAACGGTTTTGCCGACACGGTGGCCGACATTGCAGCCGTGTTTCCCGACCATTTCTGGGTGTATGGACCGGCCTGCGACATGTTTGTCGAGGTTGATGAAGGCAGGCGCCAGCGGGTGCCGGGCACGCGCTTCCAGTTCGGCAACATGGTTTTGTCGCGCTGGCCGATCCTTTCGACCCGAACGCTGCTTCTGCCGCGCAGCCGGACGGTCGGCAAGATCAACCTGCAGCGCGGCGCAACCGAGGCGGTGATCGCGGCACCCGGCGGGGCGATCCGCGTCTATTCCGTCCATCTCGACCACGTCTCTCCAGACGAGCGCATCGCCCAACTGCAATTCCTGAACGCCCGTATCAACGCTTTCGTTCAGGAGGGTGGATCGCTGACCGGGGGCGGCGAATTCGATCTGCCGGAGCCGCCGCTGCCGGAGGATTACGTCATCATGGGCGATTTCAACATGGAGCCGGAATCGCCGGAATATTGCGCCTTTGCCGGCGCCGTCGGCGGATATTACGGCCGTATCGCCAGGATCGGCACGCCGGTCGACGCCTTTGCGGCGCTCAAGGCCTACCGCCCGGAGAGCTACAGCTGGATGAATCCCGAGGATCACGGCGAACGCATGCATCTCGATTATTGCTTCGTCAGTTGCGGCCTCGAGGGCCGGTTGAAATCCGCCCGGATCGATACGCAATCCGTTGGCTCCGATCATTTCCCGCTATGGGTCGAGATCGGCAATTGACGGAGACGCCGCCGCGGGGCGGCGACATCTCCTTTTTGATTAAGCCACCTTGCGCGGCTGCAGCATGCCCGGCTGCAGCACGGTTTCGATGTGCGAGACCATGGTGTTGCGGGCGAAACAATAGATTTCGCCGCAACCCGTCATGCGGAAACCGAGCTTCTCCTGCAAGCGCAGCGAAGCCGGGTTGTCGGAGAAGACGCCTGAATGGATCGGCGTCTCCGGCATGCGGCGCGAAAAGCGCTCGATGATCGCCGCCACCGCCTCGCTCATATAACCGCGCCGCCAGTAGTAGCGGTTCAGCCAGTAACCGAGGTGCCAGCGGCCATGCCGCAGCTCGATGGCGACGTTACCGATATGGACATCGTCCTTGCCGGTGATCGCCAGCGGCCAGTCCGGCAGGGCGCCTGATGTGACCGGGACCAGCCAATCCAGCGCATCCTGCCGGTCGAACGGCGCGGGTACGCGGGACAGCATGCGCGTGACGGCGAAATCGGACAGCGATTCCGCAATCGATGGCGCATCGCTCAGCCTGTGAGGGCGGAGCGTCAGCCGGGCGGTCGAGATGACAGGCGCGGGGCCTGGCATCATCGGCTTGGTCTCCGGCCTTTGCAGCGCGGTCGTGCTCATGCGATGTTCCCCCAGCTTCTGAGGGACATCCAGGTCTTGCGGTCGAGCCTGTACCATTCCACAGGCACGTTGCTGCCGAGCGCCAGCGAGGCGGCGAGCCCCGAACCCTGGAACTGGAAGCCGCACTTCTGAATGACGCGGCGCGAGGCGACGTTCATCACCCGGCAACGGGCGTCGATCTGATCGACGTCCTGACGGGTCCTGAACACCATATCGACCAGGGCATGGCAGGCCTCGGTCGTATAACCCTTGTTCCAATAGGGCTCGCCCAGCCAGAAACCAATCTCGACGGTTCTGCCGTCGGCATGCGGCTCGACGCCGCAGCAGCCGACGAAGGCGCCGTTTTCGGCTTTGGTGATCGCATAGACGCACTTGCCAATTTCGCCATTTTTCGTGCGACGCACGAAGTCAGCAGCATCATCGGCGGTATAGGGGTGCGGCATACGCGATACCATGGTGGCGACTTTGGCGTTGTTGGCGAGATGGGCAAGGGCGTCGATGTCTTCTTCGTGGGGCGCGCGCATGACGAGCCTTTCCGATAACAAGACAGGGCAATCGGTCCTTAACCGTTCCGGCCTCAGCCGTTCTTCGGAAGACACCTGGTCTTCCCGGGGCGACCGTGATTGGTCTACCCTTAACAATTCGCCTTGCATGGTTCAGTCCTCCTGTTTGGACAAAGAAAAAGGGGAGATGGCGCCCCATCTCCCCTGTTTTCTAGACTGAACCTGATACGGACAGCCGGGTCGATGAGACGCCGGCTGTTTTTGAGCGCTACCGGCTTATTCCGCTGCTTCCGCTTTCGGCATGACAGACACGTAGACGCGACCGTTGGCCTTGGTTCGGTAGTTCACATTGCCGGCGGTAAGCGCAAAAATCGTGTGATCCTTGCCGAGGCCGACGTTGGAACCCGGATGCCACTCAGTACCGCGCTGACGCACGATGATATTGCCTGCGATGACGGCTTCGCCGCCGAACTTCTTCACGCCAAGGCGCTTGGACTGAGAATCGCGACCGTTGCGCGATGAACCGCCAGCTTTTTTGTGTGCCATTGGAGTTCTCCTTTAAACCCTGTCCCGTTGATCTTACTTGGCAGCCACGATGTCCGTGATACGGACGACCGTGTGATGCTGACGATGGCCGCGCGAACGCTTCGAATTCTGACGACGGCGCTTCTTGAAGGCGATGACCTTCTTGCCGCGGTTCTGTTCGACGACTTCTGCCTTGACAGAGGCGCCGGTTACGAAGGGCGCACCGATCGCAGCGTCGGCGCCTTCGCCGATCACGAGCACTTCGGTGAATTCAATGGAATCGCCAGCGGTGGCTTCCAGCTTTTCGATGGTCAGCACGTCGTTGGCTGCCACACGGTACTGTTTACCGCCGGTCTTGATGACTGCGAACATTTTTTATCCTTTCATGTTCGTTCCAGCTCTCCCCGCTGCTTCAGCAGGGTGGCCGTCTTTTTATCAGTCGAAGTTAAGCAGGGATTTCAGAGGCTAATCCTCGAATTCGTCCTGCCGGTGAAGCCCCGCGCGAGCGCGGGACGGCCGAGGCACGGATTACTCCGAACCTAGTGCGCAGCCGAGATACGCGAGTGACAAAAAGGTGTCAAGGCAAAAGGATGGAATGCTTCGACTTTTCGGCTTGCCAACCTGTCATAGGCCCGTTATGAGAACGCCCGCGCCGAACAAGCGCCGACCAGACCGCGGAGAGGTGGCAGAGTGGTCGAATGCACCGCACTCGAAATGCGGCATACCTGCAAGGGTATCGTGGGTTCAAATCCCACCCTCTCCGCCATAAGCTCCCGGGCGTCAACGCCAGCAATTTTTGAACGTCGGCATAGCTGGTGTCACTGGCCCAGCACCTTCTTCACCCAGGCTCCAACCTCATCGCCGCTGCTCATATCTGCCTGCACCAGCCCGTCGATCGTGAAGGTCGGCGAGACGTGGATGCCGTTTTGCCGGGCGTATTTGCAGTGCCATTTGATCTCCCGGTCGAGATTCGGGATTGCGAAGGCGTCCTTCAGCTTGATGCCGCTGTAGCCTTCCAGGCGCTCGATGATCTGGTTCGGTGTCACGTCCATGTTCGCGCCGCCGGCATGACGCTCGAATTCGAATTCCTCGCGATGCGCGGCGATGGCGGCCATCACCTTCCTGGCGGTGTCTTTGCCGCCTTCCAGCGTCGAGGCGGCGATGATGCAGCGGACGAGGACGCCGGAATACATGTGCCACGGCTGCGACTGCAGGCGGATCTTGACGGTGATCTTGTCTTCGCCAGCCTGGCTGAGCAGCGCATCGAGCTTGTTGAAGGCTCTGACCGAATAGGGGCAGGTCGGCTCCAGGAAGATTTCGAAGATACGCGGTCCGGTTCCCCAGGTGAGCGGGTCGGCCTGCCATTGGGCGCCTGTCATGGAATTCCTCTCCGAAAGATAAGCTATCCCGAGCGACTTAGGTCAGCAGGCTCCAGAAGCCATGCTTCTTGCCGTGCCGACGCTTCAGGTCTGTGACATAGGCGTCATGGGATTTGGCGTTGCCGAAGTCGTCGATATGAGGGGCAAAGGATGCGCAGTCGGCAAGATGCCTCGCCGCGTATTTATAGCGGCTGGACCGGCCGCTATCGAGAGTGAAATCGATCATGGAGCGCAAGACGAAGGTTGCTGCGAGCGGATGTTTCTCCGCCAGAACCTCGGCAGCCGGCGGCATCAGCTCATAGAGATCGCCGTCCAGTTCCGCCTTCCGCCTGATCACCAGTTTCGCTGCCTCGGCAGGTGCCGGCCAATTCAGGAAAAACGCCAGTGCCCGGTGAATATCCGGGAAAGCCTGGGCATGGACGAATGCCTTCTCTTCGGCTTCGAGATCGTCGAAATCCGGCAGTCGCTTGAGGAAGGCCTTGAGATGCTGGTGATGCAGCGATTGCTCGAAACACGTCCATCGATAGGCCTGCGCCTCGTCCGCGCGCCCCAGGGCCTCAAGCGTCGCGATGTGAGCCAGCTGCCATTCGAGCGGGATATCGGCCAAGCTTCTCGTATCGACCTCACCCAACACCGCAAGCGCTTCTTTCGCCCGCCCGGCGGTGAGCAGACGATCGGCGATTTCGGCCGCTACAATCGGCGTGCTGCGTGTTTCCGCGGGTTGCTGAGCGATGTAGGCATCGACATCCCCCTGGGCATCGGCAATCTCCTGCAGGGCAATGCGCACCGTCAATTCCCGGCTCGTGGCGTAGATCTCATCCTCGTAAACCGAGCCTGCGCTGCCCCAGCCGATGACCTCGCGCTTGTCCTTCGCCGGTTTGTCTTCCGGTTCCTTGGCCCATTGGACAAGAAGATCTTTCAAGCGATCGAGGCCATCATGACCGAGGGCTGGCGTCATCGCTGCAATCAGGTTTTCGTACAGACCGTAGCCATCGTCCTGCACGGCTCTGAACACCTTGTCGGCCAGGACGTCGATCTCGATCTTTGCGGATGCCGCGATGGCGCCGGCATCCTCGCAAGCCTGCCGAAAGCTTTGGATGAGCGACTCGCTGCCGGCGTTGGATCTCTCGAAAATCGAATCCGCCAGGGCGAGGAACTGCCAGATCAGCTCGAAGGCCTCCTCGGGATTATCGGCGGCAACGCTCTCCGTGATCGTCTTGCGCTGGGTTTCCAGGTCGCTCTTCAGCGCCTTCACTTTGTGCCAGTTGATGAAGGTGCGAGCCCGGGCAATGCTGGCAAGCCGCTTTCGCACCTCCCGTGCGATCTCGACGCTGCCGTGATTGCCGGCAAGCTCCATTCGAAGCCGTCGCTTGTGGGCGGCGCTGCCCGTACTGATTTCGATCAGCAGTTCGGCAAGGCGCTGCGCGCCGAGAGGTTCGAGATTCTTCGCATTGAGTGTTGTCTTGGCTGCCATCGGTCATCGCTGTCGTTTCTGCGATGACCCTATCCCGGAGGCGATGCGAGGCCAAGGTCTGGAAGTGTGTGCAAGGGGATAATCCCTTGGTACCTAGGTATTATCTAAAAACTAACGCTGCCTCGTAACGACTCCTAAAGCCGGTTTTGGCACCTTGTTGGCTGTCGAATATTGCTTCCAAATTTTCCGCTGGGGTTAATCATGAGTCATAATAGAGACGCCTGGGTCAGCCAGCGCGCTTATTCATTGTGGGAAGCAGAAGGCAGGCCGGATGGGCGTGGGGAAAGTCATTGGGCGCAGGCGCTGAGGGAGTTCGAGCAGCTGGAGCTGACGAAGGCCTCGCCGGATGGAAACGATCTCATCGAGAAGCTGAAGGCAGCTGGGCGGCTGATGCGGATCTTTGACGAGGCGGATCCCGCCGTCGACAACGATCGGCAGCTGAAAGCGGTCCGTTAGGCCGTATTACAATTTCCCGGGTTGCCGAAATATTCAGCGGCATTCCAGGCGGACGATCGGTCAGACGTCTTGCCACTTCAATGAAGCCGGCATCGAGGAATACCGAAAGCGTTGCCGAGATCGGCCACCCTCAAGGCGTGGACTTGGTTGACATCGCCCGTCACCATCCGTGACGCGCGACCCTTCCCAAATCTACTGGCGGGCGGCCCAGCCGAGGCCGCGGCGCAGGATGAGGGGCATATAGGGATGGTCGAATTCGGCGGCGACATGGCCGAGAGCGGAATAGAAGATGCGGCCGGCGCCGAAATGGCGCTTGAAGACGACGGGCATCACGACATTGCGGGCTGCCGGATCGTATGCGCCGGTGAAGGTGGTGGTCGCCAGGATTTCGACTGTCGGATCATAGTGCAGATAATATTGCTCCGAACGGTAGTCGAAATCGGGAATGCCCTCCATGACCGGATCGTCCTGGCGGGTGACCGCAACGCGGAAGTCGATGATATTGCCGGGATGGGCGACCCAAGTGACGCCGGAGACATAGCGGAAAGGGGCGCTTTCCTTGAAGGATGTGGCGAGCGCGCCGTGATGGCCGGCAAGCCCGAGCCCGCCGCGCACCGCCTCGACCAAGGCGCTCGCATGGGTTTTTTCGAGCGTTTCGCCGGTGATGATCGGCACCAACAGATCGAGCTTCGCCAGCGTCGGAGACCCGAATATGCCGAGATCGCCGGTGACCTCGATCGCAAAATCGTCCTCGCGCAGCAGGTCGGCGACGATATGAGCGCATTGCTCCGGCTCATGGCCCTGCCAGCCGCCCCAAACGACCAATGCCTTCCTCATTCGCGCTCTCCCTGGCTGATGGCCGCGGACGTTGATCATCACATGGCGGTGCAAGCCCCTTAGATCGGGCACTTATGCAAATCACGCGAATAATTCTGAATGCCGCCGGTCTGGCGCAAATCGCACGGGTCGCGCCGGCTTCGGCATTTGACGTATTGTTCGTTCACGCTTATCGCAATTCCTTCTTTTTATTGACGTCTATCTCGTCTAGGCTTCTTTCGTCTTTTTCTAATAATAAGGGTGGTGCATGGCAGGGGAAACGGTTCTTGTCGTCGGCGGCGCCGGCTATATCGGCTCGCATACGTGCCTCGATCTGGCGAACAAGGGCTATAAGCCTGTCGTCTTCGATAATTTTTCGAACGGCCACCGCGAGTTCGTCAAATGGGGGCCGGCCGAGGAAGGCGATATTCGCGATCGCGCCCGGCTGGATGAGGTGCTGGCCAAGCACAAGCCGGCGGCGATCCTGCATTTTGCGGCGCTGATCGAGGTCGGCGAATCGGTGAAAGATCCGGTCTCCTTCTACGAAAACAATGTGGTCGGCACTTTGACGCTGTTGTCGGCGGCGCAGGCGGCCGGCATCAACGCCTTCGTCTTCTCCTCCACCTGCGCGACCTACGGTCTGCCACAGAGCGTGCCGCTCGACGAAACCCACCGGCAGGTGCCGATCAATCCCTACGGGCGGACGAAATATATCGTCGAGCAGGCGCTTGCCGACTACGATCAATACAGAAGCCTGCGCTCGGTGGTGCTGCGCTATTTCAATGCGGCCGGTGCCGATTTCGAAGGCCGGATCGGCGAGTGGCACCAGCCGGAGACGCATGCGATACCGCTGGCGATCGACGCGGCACTTGGCCGCCGCCAGGGCTTCAAGGTGTTCGGCAGCGATTACGAGACCCGCGACGGCACCTGCGTGCGCGACTATATCCACGTGCTGGATCTTGCCGATGCGCATGTGCGCGCCGTCGAATATTTGCTGAAGGGCGGCCAATCCGTTGCGCTCAACCTCGGCACCGGCACCGGAACGACGGTCAGGGAATTGCTCGGCGCGATCGAGGACGTGTCGAACAGGCCTTTCCCTGTCGAGTATATCGGCCGGCGCGAAGGCGATTCGCATACGCTGGTCGCCAACAACGACAAGGCGCGCGACGTGCTCGGCTGGGTGCCGCAGTATGATCTCAGTCAGATCATCCGCTCCGCCTGGAACTGGCATGCAAAAACCAACCAGCATTGAGCCCAGAATTGAGAAGGTTCGCCGGCCGAACATCCTGCTGATCACCGCGGACCAGTGGCGCGGCGATTGCCTGTCGGCCGTCGGTCACCCTTGCGTGAAAACGCCCAATGTCGATGCGCTGGCACGCGAAGGCACGCTCTTCCGGCGGCACTATGCCGGGGCAGCGCCCTGCTCGCCGGCCCGGGCCACGCTCTATACCGGCCTCTACCAGATGAACCATCGGGTCTGCCGCAATGGTTCGCCGCTCGATGCCCGCTTCGACAATCTGGCGCTGGCCGCCCGGCGGGCGGGATACGACCCGACGCTGTTCGGCTATACGGACACGGCGCCCGATCCGCGCGGGATGGATGCAAGCGATCCGCATCTGACGAGTTATGAAGGCGTGCTGCCGGGCTTTACCTCACGCCAGCTGCTGCCGGAGCATGAAAGGCAGTGGCTCTCCTGGCTGAGGTCGCGTGGGCATGCGAATGCCGTCAGCCGCGACATCCACATTCCCGTCGGCGCGCGGGCCGGCGACATTTCCGACGCGGCGCCGGCCTATTCCAGCGACGAGACCCAGACGGCCTTCCTGGCCGGCGAGTTTGTTCGCTGGCTCGGCGAACAGGATCGGCCGTGGTTCGCGCATGTCTCGTTCTTGCGGCCGCATCCGCCCTTTTCCGTGCCGGAGCCGTTCAACCGGATGTTCAAGCCGGGCGAGGGGCCGGCCTTTGCGCGTGCGGAAAACCGCGAGGCGGAACAGGACGCTCATCCCTATCTCGCTTATGCCATGCGGAGTTCTGACAAAGGCAATTTTATCCGCGGAGCAACGGGGCTGCTCAGCGGCTGGAGCGGCGAGGATTTCGCCGCGATCCGGGCGATCTATTACGGCATGATAGCTGAGGTCGATGCGCAGCTCGGCCGGATCTGGCAGGCGCTGAAGGATGCGGGCGCCTGGGACGATACGCTTATCGTCTTCACCTCCGACCATGCCGAGATGGCGGGTGATCACTGGACGCTCGGGAAGGGCGGCTTTTTCGACGGCAGCTACCAAATTCCGCTTGTGATTCGCGATCCCGCAAGCGGTGCCGCGGGCCGGGTCGCCGACGAATTCACCAGTGCCGCGGATATTTTTCCGACCCTTTGCCAAAAGCTCGGCATCGACGCGAAGAACGGCCTCGACGGCCGGTCGCTGATGCCGTTTGTCGACGGCGGGAGCGGGTCGGGCTGGCGGGACGCGGCATTCTGGGAATTCGATTTCCGCGATATCGCCGCGGGCGAGGCGGAGCGGCATTTCGGGCTGAAATCCAATCAATGCAATCTCGCAGTAATCCGCGATGCGCGGTTCAAATATGTGCATTTTGCCGGCTTGCCGCCGCTGCTCTTCAATCTCAGCGACGATCCGATGGAGCTCGACAATGTCGCGGCGGATCCGGCCTATGCGGCGATCCGGCTCGAGTATGCCGAAAGGCTGCTGTCGCTCCGGGCGCGGCATCTCGATCAGACGCTCGCCTATACCGAGCTGACGGAAAAAGGGCCGGTGACGCGCCGGCCCTGATAGAGCTTTGTCTTCATGCCATTCCGGACGCAAACCGTGCGTGGAACCGCTTGTTGTTTAGCCGAGATAATCGCGCTTGCCGATCGGCGCACCCTGGTTGCGCAGGATGGCGTGGGCGGTGGTGACGTGGAAATAGAAGTTCGGCAGGGCGAAGGCGGTGACATATTCGTTACCCGGGAGCACGATGCCGCTCTTGCCCGGCAGGGTGATCTCACGGCTTTCGGTGCCCTCCAGCGCCTCCTGGGAGAAGCTGGCGAGATAGGCGTCGGTCTTTGCCAGGCGCTCGCGCAGCTCGTCGAACGTCTTTTCGTTGTCCTCGAACTTCGGAGCGTCGGTCGCGGTCAGGCGGGCGAGGGTGAATTTGGCGCTGTCGCTGGCGCGCTGATACTGGCCGGAAAGCGGCAGCATGTCGGGCGCGAGGCGCGCGGCGACCAAGATGGCGGGATCGATATTCTTTTCCTTGGCATAGGCTTCGGCCTTGTCGAGATAGGTTTTCAGGCTGGCGAGGCCGCGCTGAAACATCGGAACGGTGAGGCGATAGATCGAAATGGACATTGGTCCTGTCTCCAAAATCTTTAAATGACCGGCCGCGTCGAGGATATCGAAGACGCCTGCGGCCGCGGTCTTGTCTTCGAGCCTTCCATAGATGGAGGCGGCGTTGGTCTTTCACAACAGAGGCAATGCGGGCGCTGATGGTGACGTCCGCGGCATTGCGCCTTCATCTATATCTCGTCGCCGCGAAAGAGGCTTGACGTCGTTCCCAGAAAATGGAATGAATATTCCGAAGAGCAAATTTTACGGTTTGTTTGTTCCGTTTTACACGGGACACCGCGGGAGAGGCGGCGAGAAAATTGCGGCTCCAGGGCAATGCCCGGAGCTCCGGCGTGAGGAGGGTGCAGCCGGGCACCGCTTTGTGGAGGAAGTGAAAATGAAAAAGTTTATCCTGGGCACTGCGATGGCGCTCGTCATGTCGACGGCCGCTCACGCAGAAACCGTCGGCGTTTCGATGGCGAAATTCGACGACAACTTTCTGACCGTTCTGCGCAACGGCATGACCGATTATGCAAAGACGCTGAGCGGTGTGACGCTGCAGGTCGAAGACGCGCAGAACGACGTTTCCAAGCAGCAGAGCCAGATCCAGAATTTCATCGCCTCCAAGGTCGATGCAATCATCGTCAACCCTGTCGATACCGATGCGACCACGGCGATGTCGAAGCTCGCCGCCGATGCCGGCATCCCGCTGGTTTACGTCAACCGCCAGCCGGTCAATGTCGATACGCTGCCGGAAAAGCAGGCCTTCGTCGCCTCGAACGAGCAGGAATCCGGCACGCTGGAAACCAAGGAAGTCTGCCGTATCCTCGGCGGCAAGGGCAAGGCCATCGTCATGATGGGCGAGCTTTCCAACCAGGCTGCGCGCATGCGCACCCAGGACGTCCATGACGTCATCAAGACCGATGAATGCAAGGGTCTGGTGATCGTCGAAGAGCAGACCGCGAACTGGGATCGCACCCAGGGCGCCGACCTGATGGCCAACTGGCTCTCCAGCGGCATCGAATTCGACGCCGTCATCTCCAACAACGATGAAATGGCGATCGGCGCCATCCAGGCGCTGAAGGCGGCCGGCAAGGACATGACCAAGGTCGTCGTCGGCGGCGTTGACGCCACGCAGGACGCGCTTGCCGCCATGCAGGCAGGTGATCTCGACGTCACCGTGTTCCAGGATGCCGCCGGCCAGGGCAAGGGCTCGCTCGACGCGGCGCTGAAGCTCGCCAAGGGCGAAAAGATCGACAAGAAGGTCTATATTCCCTTCCAGCTCGTCACCCCTGCCAACGTCAAGGACTTCGTCACCAAGAACTGAGACGAGTGCCAACAGGATGCGGGCAAAGCCCGCATCCTTTCCGCCTGTCCGTATCCGGAGGAGATGATATGGCCGTCAGCCCGACAACCATGGCCGCCGTGCGTGCGAGCGGTGCAGTTCCCAATGCGGAATATCTCTTGAGCGCCGAGGGCGTTCGCAAGGAATTTCCCGGTGTCGTTGCACTCGATGACGTGCAGTTCCGGCTGAAGCGCGCCTCGGTGCATGCGCTGATGGGCGAAAACGGCGCCGGCAAATCGACGCTGATGAAGATCCTCGCCGGCATCTACATCCCCGACAAGGGCGATATTCGCCTGAAAGGGATCGAGATCCAGCTGAAATCTCCGCTCGACGCGCTGGAGAACGGCATTGCCATGATCCATCAGGAACTGAACCTGATGCCGTTCATGACGGTCGCAGAAAATATCTGGATCCGCCGCGAACCGAAGAACCGCTTCGGCTTCATCGATCACGGCGTGATGCATCGCATGACCGAAGAGCTGTTTACCCGGCTCAATATCGCGATCGATCCCGATATCGAGGTCCGGCACCTCTCGGTCGCCAACCGGCAGATGGTCGAGATCGCCAAGGCGGTTTCCTATAATTCCGACGTGCTGATCATGGACGAGCCGACCTCGGCGCTGACCGAGCGCGAGGTCGAGCATCTTTTCCGCATCATCCGCGACCTCAGGGCCCAGGGCATCGGCATCGTCTACATCACCCACAAGATGAACGAGCTTTTCGAGATCGCCGACGAGTTCTCCGTTTTCCGTGACGGCCGATATATCGGCACGCATGCCTCGACCGATGTTACCCGCGACGACATCATCCGCATGATGGTCGGGCGCGAGATCACCCAGATGTTTCCCAAGGAAGAGGTGCCGATCGGCGAGGTCATGCTCTCCGTCAAGGATCTCTGTCTCAAGGGGGTGTTTCGCGACGTCTCCTTCGATGTGAGAGCCGGCGAAATACTCGGTGTGGCCGGCCTTGTCGGCTCCGGGCGGTCGAATGTCGCCGAAACGCTGTTCGGGGTGACGCCGGCAAGCTCCGGCTCGATCGAACTCTACGGCAAGCCGGTGACGATTTCTTCGCCGACCGAGGCCATCCGCCACCAGATGGCGTTCCTCACCGAAGACCGCAAGGACACCGGCTGTCTGCTGATCCTCGATATTCTCGAGAACATGCAGATCGCCGTGCTCCAGGACAGATACGTCAAGGGCGGCTTCGTGCAGCAGGGCGCGCTCGAGGCGACCTGCGAAGACATGGCAAAAAAACTCCGGGTGAAAACGCCTAACCTTTACGAGCGGGTGGAAAATCTTTCGGGCGGCAATCAGCAGAAGGTGCTGATCGGGCGCTGGCTGCTGACCAATCCGCGGATCCTCATTCTCGACGAGCCGACGCGTGGCATCGATGTCGGCGCCAAGGCGGAAATCCACCGGCTGGTCACCGAGATGGCGCGAAACGGCGTCGCAGTCATCATGATTTCGTCCGAGATGCCTGAGGTTCTCGGGATGAGCGACCGCATTATGGTCATGCATGAGGGGCGCGTGACCGGGTTCCTCAATCGCGATGAAGCAACGCAGATCAAGGTGATGGAGCTGGCCGCGCAGTGATGCGTGGCCTGCGATCGCCCAAGGGAGGTTTGACATGACTACCAAGGCAGCAGAGGGAGCGGCTCCGCTCGCAACCCGGCAAAGGCGGCGGCGTTTACCGACCGAGCTGAGCATTTTCCTGGTGCTCGTCGGCATCGCGCTCATCTATGAAGCGCTCGGCTGGATGTTCATCGGCCAAAGCTTCCTGATGAATTCGCAGCGCCTGACGATCATGATCCTGCAGGTCTCCGTCATCGGCATCATCGCCGTCGGCGTCACGCAGGTCATCATCACCGGCGGCATCGATCTTTCCTCGGGCTCGGTCGTCGGCATGACGGCGATGATCGCGACAAGTTTCGCCCAGTCGTCGACCTGGGGGCGGGCCGTCTTCCCCTCGCTGACTGACTTGCCGGCTGTCGTGCCCATCCTCGTCGGCCTGCTGATCGGGGCGGCGGCGGGTCTGGCGAACGGCGCGCTTATCGCCTACACGAAAATCCCGCCGTTCATCGCAACGCTCGGCATGTTCGTTTCGGCCCGCGGTGTCGCGAAGTGGTATACGAAGGGACAGCCGGTTTCCGGGATCACCGAGCAGTTTCACTTCATCGGAACCAAAGCCTGGCCGGTCGTCGTCTTCCTGGTCGTTGCGCTGATCTTTCACATCGCGCTGCGCTACACCCGCTATGGAAAGTTCACCTATGCCATCGGCGCCAACCCGCAGGCGGCGCGCGTTTCCGGCATCAATATCGAGGCGCATCTCGTCAAGGTCTATGTGATTGCCGGATTGCTTGCCGGCCTTGCCGGTATCGTCACGGCGGCACGCGCGGAAACCGCACAGGCAAGCATGGGCGTCGGCTATGAACTCGATGCGATCGCCGCGACCGTCATCGGCGGCACCTCGCTCACCGGCGGCGTCGGGCGCATCACCGGCACGGTCATCGGCACCATCATCCTCGGCGTCATGACCTCCGGCTTCACCTTCCTCAGGATCGACGCCTATTACCAGGAGATCGTCAAGGGTCTGATCATCGTCGCGGCTGTGGTCATCGACGTCTACAGACAGAAGAAGCGCCGCAAGCACTGATCTCAGATGATGCGATCCGATGGTTTTTGCGGGGGCTTCGGCCCCCGTTCCGTTTTTGGCGCGTGAAGACGGAATTTATAAAAAAGAGGTGGCGAATTCCGTCAGCTTTTCTATTCTGGTCTTCATTCTCGCCCGATCGGGCAGCGCAGGAAGATAGATGCAATTCGTATTTGACGGTCACAACGACGTTCTCCTTCGACTTTGGACACATTCAAAAGACGGTAGCGACCCGATTGCGGAATTCGCAGACGGCACGACCGTCGGCCATATCGATGCGCACCGGGCCAAAAAGGGCGGACTTTCGGGCGGTCTCTGCGCCATCTATATTCCCTCGGGCGATCTCGTCTTCGCCGATCCTGATGCCGATGGCCGTTACATCACGCCGATGGCGGCCCCTCTTGATCCGCTGCCTTCCCTTGCCATTGCCAATGAAATGGCGGCGATCGCGCTGCGGCTCGACCAGGCGGGTGCTTGGCGGCTCTGCCGGACGGTGAAGGATATCCGCGGCGCCATGGTCGACGATATTTTCGCCGCCGTCCTACACATGGAAGGCTGCGAGGCGATCGGCGCCGATCTTTCGGCGCTTGAAGTGTTTTATGCGGCGGGGCTGCGGTCGCTCGGGCCAGTCTGGAGCCGGCACAATGTCTTCGGCTACGGCGTGCCCTTCGCCTTTCCGATGTCGCCGGACACGGCACCCGGCCTGACCGACGCCGGTTTCGCTTTGGTGAGGGAATGCAATCGCCTCGGTATCCTGATTGATCTTGCCCATATCACCGAGAAGGGGTTCTGGGACATAGCGAAGACGACGGACCAGCCGCTGGTCGCCAGCCATTCCAACGCCCATGCGCTGACGCCGGTCGCGCGCAATCTGACGGACAGGCAGCTCGATGCAATCCGCGAAAGCCGCGGGCTCGTCGGCATCAACTATGCCACCGCCATGCTGCGTCCCGATGGGCGTTCGGACGGCGATACGCCGCTTGCCGACATGATCCGCCACATCGACTATCTGGTGAACCGCATCGGCATCGACTGCGTGGGCCTCGGATCGGACTTCGACGGCGCCACTATTCCTGAGGAAATCGGCGATGCAGCGGGCAATCAGAAGCTGATTGCCGCTCTCAGGGAGGTTGGTTATGCTGAGGCTGACCTGACCAAACTCGCCCGTGAAAACTGGCTTCGCATTCTGGCAAAGGCTTGGCGGGAAGACCGTGCCTAAGCCTTTCGTATCCAATCAAAAAACAAGGGGAACGGACCATGATGATCACCAAGCTCAGCCGCAATTTCCGACTGCTTTCCGCGGGAGCGGCACTTTCGCTGCTGATGATGGCAGCACCCGCCGCCTTCGCCGAGACGCCCAAGGATACGCTGGTCGAGGGTTTCGCCATCGATGACATCATCACGATGGATCCGGGCGAGGCGTTCGAGCTCTCGACCGCCGAAGTTACCACCAACAGCTACAGCCTGCTCGTCCGTCTCGACATGGACGATACATCCAAGGTGAAGGGCGATCTGGCCGACAGCTGGAGTGTTTCCGATGACGGTCTGACCTATACGTTCAAGCTGAAATCGGGCCTGAAATTCGCCTCCGGCAACCCGATCACCGCCGGAGACGTCGCCTGGTCGTTCGAGCGCGCCGTCAAGCTCGACAAAAGCCCAGCCTTCATCCTCACCCAATTCGGCCTGACCGGCGACAACGTTACGGAAAAAGCCAAAGCGGCCGATGCCGGCACCTTCGTGTTCACCGTCGACAAGGCCTATGCGCCGAGCTTCGTGCTCAACTGCCTGACGGCAACGGTCGCTTCCGTCGTCGACAAGAAGCTGGTGATGGAGCATGTGAAGGCGGTGACGCCCGATGCCGAGCACAAATACGACAGCGATTTCGGCAATGAGTGGCTGAAGACCGGCTATGCCGGCTCCGGCGCCTATAAGCTGCGCGAATGGCGCGCCAATGAAGTGGTCGTTCTGGAACGCAACGACAATTATTACGGCGACAAGGCAAAGCTCAACCGCGTCATCTACCGCTACATGAAGGAAAGTGCTGCGCAGCGGCTGGCGCTCGAAGCCGGCGACATCGATATCGCCCGCAACCTCGAGCCTGGCGACATCGACGCCGTTTCGAAGAATGCCGACCTCGCAACGACGAGTGCGCCGAAGGGCACGATCTATTATGTCAGCCTGAACAACAAGAACGAGAATCTGAAGAAGCCGGAAGTCCAGGAAGCCTTCAAGTATCTGGTCGACTATGATGCGATCGGCGCAACTTTGATCAAGGGAATCGGCGAAATCCATCAGACCTTCCTGCCGAAGGGCCAGCTCGGCGCGCTCGACGAAAATCCCTACAAGCTCGATGTCGCCAAGGCCAAGGAACTGCTCGCCAAGGCCGGCGTACCGGACGGTTTCTCGATCACCATGGACGTGCGCAACACTCAGCCGGTGACCGGTATCGCCGAATCCATGCAGCAGACGCTGGCGCAGGCCGGCGTGAAGATGGAAATCATTCCGGGCGACGGCAAGCAGACGCTGACCAAATACCGCGCCCGCACTCACGACATGTATATCGGCCAATGGGGGTCGGACTATTTCGACCCGAATTCCAATGCCGATACCTTTACCGGCAATCCCGACAATTCCGATGCCGGCACGGTGAAGACGCTCGCATGGCGCAATACCTGGGAAGCGCCGGAACTCGACAAGCAAGCCAAGGCAGCGCTTCTGGAACGCGACGCTGTAAAGCGCGCCGCCATATATCAGGATATCCAGAAGAAATATCTTGAAAACAGCCCCTTCGTCTTCATCTTCCAGCAGACCGAGGTGGCCGGCTACCGCAAAAGCGTGAAGGACTTCAAGCTGGGTCCGAGCTTCGACACCAATTTCGTCGGTCCGATCGCCAAGGAATAGTCCGGCAGGATTGGCCGCTTGAGCACCGTCGAAACGACACAGGCGGCGCGGCCCCGAAAGGGCCGTGCCGGCGCCTTCGCAAAGGCGCTGGGGCGGTTCCTGTTTGCCGCCGTCACCACCTATTTCGGCCTTCTGGCCGTCACCTTCTTCATCGGCCGCGTTGTGCCGATCGATCCCGTGCTCGCCATTCTCGGCGATCGCGCCCCCACCCATGTCGTCGAGCGCGTGCGCGAGGAGATGGGCTTCAACCTGCCGCTCTATCAGCAGTTCTTCATCTATATCAAAGGCATACTGTCCGGCGATTTCGGTAATTCGGTGCTGACGACCAATCCGGTCATGGTCGATATCCGCCGTGTCCTGCCGGCAACCATCGAACTCGCGACACTCGGAACGCTCATCGGTGCTTTCGTCGGCGTGCCGCTCGGCGTTCTCGCCGCCGTGCGTCGCGGCAGCATCGCCGACCAGGTCGTGCGCGTCGTCGGCCTGATCGGTTATTCGGTGCCGATCTTCTGGCTGGCGCTAATTTCGCTCGTCATCTTCTATGCGCAGCTGCGCTGGGTGGCGTTTCCCGGCCGCATCGACATCGTCTTCGAATACACGTTCACGCCGATCACCGGCTTGTATCTGCTGGACAGTGCCTGGCAGGGACAATGGGATGTGTTTTACGATGTCTTCCGCCACATCATCCTGCCTGCATCGCTGCTCGGCTATTTCTCGCTCGCCTATATCAGCCGTATGACGCGCAGCTTCATGCTGAACGAGCTTTCCCAGGAATATATTGTTGCCGCGCGCGCCAAGGGGCTTTCGGAAACGCGGGTGATCTGGGGCCATGCGCTGCGTAATGCCGCCGTGCCGCTGGTCACCGTCATCGCGCTTTCCTATGCCGGCCTGCTTGAAGGATCGGTGCTGACCGAGACCGTCTTTTCCTGGCCGGGCATCGGGCTCTACATCACCAATTCGCTGCAGAACGCTGACATGAATGCCGTGCTCGGCGGGACGATCGTTATCGGCACGGTCTTCATCGGCATCAACCTTCTGTCCGATCTTCTCTACCGGACACTCGACCCGAGGACGCGAAACCGATGACGGTTCCCGCCAGCCCATCCCAGCCGATGAGCCGCCGCGAATGGCTGCTTTCCGACCGGCCGCAATCGCGCATGCAGGCACGGCTCGGTCGCGCCTACGTCACCTGGCGGCAGTTCACGGCCAACAGGCTCGCCGTCGTCGGCCTGCTGATCATCATCGCGCTGCTTTTCATCGCCGCTTTTGCAGATTTGCTCGCCACGCACAATCCCGTCGTTGGCGATCTGCGCAACGCCCGTCTGCTGCCGCCCGGAACGGGGGAATTCCTGCTCGGCACTGATGATCAGGGCCGCGACATCTATTCGCGGCTGATTTATGGATCGCGATTGACGCTGTTCGTCATCGTGCTCGTCGCGGTCATCTCGGCGCCGATCGGTCTGATCGTCGGCACGGTATCGGGTTATGCCGGAGGCTGGGTCGATGCGACGCTGATGCGCATCACCGATATTTTCCTTGCCTTCCCGAAGCTGGTGCTGGCGCTCGCCTTCGTTGCCGCGCTCGGTCCCGGCATTCAGAACGCGATCATCGCCATCGCCATCACATCCTGGCCGCCCTATGCCCGCATCGCCCGCGCCGAGACGCTGACGGTCCGGCGGTCCGATTATATCTCGGCGGTGAAGCTGATGGGCGCCTCGCCGTTCCGCATCATCCTGCGCCATGTCATGCCGCTCTGCATTTCCTCGCTGATCGTGCGCGTGACGCTCGACATGGCGGGCATCATCCTGACCGCCGCCGGTCTCGGTTTTCTCGGCCTCGGGGCGCAGCCGCCGCTGCCGGAATGGGGGGCGATGATTGCCTCGGGACGGCGCTTCATCCTCGATCAATGGTGGGTCGCGGCGATGCCCGGCATCGCCATCCTCATCGTCAGCCTCGGCTTCAATCTGCTTGGCGACGGCCTGCGCGACGCGCTCGATCCGAAGGAAAGCGGCCAATGACGACACTTCTGACGGTTGATAAGCTCAAGGTCAGCTACCCCACGCGCACCGGCGTGATCGAGGCCGTGCGCGGCGTCTCCTTCACGCTCGGCAAGGAAAGACTCGGCATCGTCGGCGAATCCGGTTCCGGCAAATCGCAGACCGGCAGGGCGATCATGGGGCTGACGCCGAAACATGCTATCGTCACGGCCGACCGGCTGGATTTCAACGGCATCGACCTGATCGAGGCTTCCGCCGGCGAAAGACGCAGGCTGCGCGGCAAGCGCATCGCCATGATCCTGCAGGATCCGAAATATTCGCTCGATCCGGTCATGACCATCGGGCGGCAGATCTGCGAAACGCTGCGTACCCATGAGAGGGTCGGCAAGGCGGAGGCGCGCGAGCGCGCGCTCGCCATGCTGGAAGCGGTGCAGATCCGCGATCCGAAACGTGTCTTCGACCTGCATCCGCACGAGGTTTCGGGCGGCATGGGGCAGCGGGCGATGATCGCCATGATGCTGATTGCCGGGCCTGAATTGCTGATTGCCGATGAGCCGACCTCGGCGCTCGACGTGACGGTGCAGCTCGACGTGCTGAGAATCATGGACAGGCTGGTGGCGGAGCGCGGCATGGGGCTGATCTTCGTTTCCCACGATCTGAGGTTGGTCTCGTCCTTCTGCGACCGGGTCATCGTCATGTATGCCGGAAAGATCGTCGAGGAGCTCGCGGCCGCCGATCTCAAACATGCGCAGCATCCCTATACGAAGGGATTGCTGAATTGTATGCCCGAGATCGGCCAGAGCCGTCATCCGCTGCCGGTGCTCGATCGCAGGCCGGAGTGGGCGGCATGAGCGCCGCTCTTGAGGCCGAAAATCTCAGCGTCGTCTACGATCAATTCCACGCGCTGAAGGATGTCAGCGTCACGGTCGAGCGCGGCGAATCCTTCGGTCTCGTCGGCGAGTCCGGCTCGGGAAAATCGACTTTGCTGAGGGCCGTGGCCGGGCTGGCGCCGATCAGCGGCGGGGCGATCAACATCGACGGCGAAGCGTTGAAGGGCTCGAAACGCAGTAAAATCTTCTACCGCCGCGTGCAAATGGTCTTCCAGGACCCGTATGGTTCGCTACATCCGCGCCAGACGATCGACCGGCTCCTGCTCGAGCCGCTGGCGATTCACGGCATCGACGACGGCGAGGCGCGTATCGCCCGCGCGCTCGACGAGGTCGGCCTTGGCAACGGCTTCCGTTTCCGCTACCCGCACCAGCTCTCCGGCGGCCAGCGGCAGCGTGTGGCGATTGCTCGGGCATTGATCGTCGAACCGTCGATCCTGCTGCTCGACGAGCCGACCTCGGCGCTCGACGCCTCGGTGCAGGCCGAGGTGCTGAATCTCTTGGAGCAGATCCGACGCGACCGCAAGTTGACATTCGTGATGGTGAGCCACGATCTCGGCGTCATCACCCATATGTGCGAAAGGTTGGCCGTGATGCGCAACGGCGCTGTCGTCGAACGGTTGAGTTCGGAAGAACTGGCAAGCGGCGCGGTTCGGGAGGACTACACGAAAAATTTGATGATCGCCAGCAAGGGGTTTGTCAAAGCCTGAAAGACAATCTTTTCAACCCGTTGAAAAGAAGGGGTCAGGGTCGGCGTTAAGGATAAGACTTCCCTAAAAGACGACCATTCAACTAGACTATTGACAGCTGCCCTGCTTCTGTCATGATCCTGTTAACGATTGTTAGCTTTCGTGATCGATGGAGGTTGAGGCATGTTCTTTCTCGGCGGGATGACCATGGGCTACCTAGATCCTCCGGTCAAAGCCGATCGCAGGGAACAGATTTCGGTATCTCTTCCCGCGGAAAAGGACCGCCGGCTGATCGACACGTCTTCCAATTCGCCGCAAAGCGAGAACGCCGTCGAGCGCTCGTTGATCTGGGCATGGCGCGTACTCTGCTAAAATGGCGGGCTGCTAAAAGGACTGGTTGAATTTTCTCCTCCGTTCGCTCTGGACGGAATTTTATCTCTACCTACTTGATAGAGAAAATACGAATATCAACGCGAGCCGCACAACCGGCCGCACGAAAACAACGGAGGCGACATATGGCAGATCTGGGTATTTCGCATGCTCACGTGAACCAGTATGGTTCCATCCCGGCCAAGAAGGTGCTCACCACGCGCCATAGGCTTCAGACGCTGCTTCATGGAGCGATCTTCACCGCGGCATTCCTGTTCGTCGTCGCCATGGTTTGCGGGGTCGTCGGGTAATCGGCAAATGGCAGGCGCCGGTGATGCCGGCAGCTGCGGGCGGTTTTCGCCCTTATTGAATTCCGGAACATCTCATTCGGCGTTCTCCCGACACTCGAATGTCAAAGGCGAGTTGCCATAAGGGGGCATCTTGCTCTGGTTGATCGAAGCCGATCCCATCATCATTCTTCCGTCCTTCTTTCATTCATCGAAAACGGCCGCATCGACCTTGTTGGTGCGACCGGAATCGATGAGTTCCTGCCTGCCGGCACCTTAGTGCCGGCATTTTTGTGCCTACCGCCCAGATCAGCTCGCTGAGGGTGGCCGGTGCTTTTTGACTTGAATTATTTCGATACTGTCCAAATTTTCGACATGGCTTTCGCGGAGAGGTATCGATGGTCCCAATACCCGTCGGGCCGCGTCCTTTGCCAGAGCTCAGCCCGTTGCATAGCTTGGCCCAAGTGTCGTTCACCCCGGCTTCATCGATCTTTGAAGAATGGGGCTCCGTTCATGTAGCAGTCATGATAAGCAGTGCAAAAGGCTGCGCAAAACAGCCATAACTTCGTTTGGATCCAGAACCGAACCCATGTCTATTTCCAATCTTTCTCCGAGCCTTCCGCGCGAACCCGAGATTAAGCAGATCGATCATAACGATTCGATCCGCTCGACCTATCTTGCCATCGAGGACATCAAGGCGATGGGCGATGCGGTCGCCCGCAACGGCGTCGACCAGCTGCCGGCTTTCGCCCCATTCGATTTCTTCGCGCGCCATAAGGAAAACGAGAAGGAAATTCTGCGCGTCTACCGGACCACGGCGACCGACGTCGAAGCAGGCGAGACGATCACGCCGGCGGCAGAATGGTTGCTGGACAATCATTATATCGTCGAAGAGGCGATCCAGGAGGTGCGGCGCGACTTCCCCCGCCGCTTCTATCGCGAATTGCCGACCATGGTCGTCGGCGGTGTCGAGGTGCCGCGCACCCTCGTGCTTGCCTGGCTCTACGTCGCCCATACCCATAGCACGATCTCGCAGGAAAGCCTGACGGCGCTGGTCGACGGTTTTCAGGCCAGCGAGACGCTGAGGATCGGCGAACTCTGGGCATTGCCTTCGCTCGTGCGCTACGTGCTCGTGGAAAACCTTCGCCGCATTTCCAGCCGCGTCGAAGCCAGCCGCCGCCTGCGCCGCCGCGCCAACGAGGCGGCCGACGAATTGGTGCGGCTGACCGATCCGGCCGGGGCGGCGGCCTACCTGAAGACGCTGGAACCGCTTGCCGAGGACAATACTTTCTCGACACAGTTCCTCTATCGCCTTCGTGACGGCTCGCAGACGTCGAGTCTCGCCATCACCTGGCTCGACGAGCGGCTGGAAGAACTCGGCCGCAACAGCGAAGAGACGACGACGGCCGAACACAGCCGCCTTTCTTCCGGCAACGTGACGATGGGCAACATCATCCGCAGCCTTCGCGAGATCGACGATGCCGAATGGTCGGTCTGGGTCGAGCAGGTAAGCCATGTCGACAAACTGCTCTGGGAGCATTCCGATTACGGCATCCTCGATTCCGGCTCGCGCAACAAATATCGCAAACAGATCGAAAAGCTGGCCAAACGCTCGCCGCTGACGGAAATGGAAATCGCCCAGCTGGCGCTCGACATGACGGCTGCTGCCAAGGCCTCCGACGAGCCGCAGCCGCATGAACCGAATGTCGGCGGTTTCCTGTCCGGCGCGCAGCGGCCGAAGCTGGAGGCGCGGGCGAATTATCGCCCGACGATCATCCAGCATTTCGTGCGCGCCGTGCGTCGGTTCAACTGGCTGGCAATTGCCGTGCCCGTCATGCTGCTGATGATCATCGCCATGGCGATCGTCGGCCGGTTCATGGCGAATGCCGGCATGGGGGCGATCGAAATCGCCCTGCTGCTGATCATGTTCTCAGTGCCGGCGTCGGAAGGGGCGACGGGTCTCTTCAACACCGTGCTGTCCTTCTTCGTGACGCCGGCGCGCCTCGTCGGATACGAGTTCAAGGAAGGCATTCCGGAGGATGCGCGCACATTGCTCGTCGTGCCCTGCCTGATCTCGAACCGTGACAGCGTCGACGACCACGTGCGCAATCTTGAGGTTCATTATCTTGCCAATCCGCGCGGTGAGCTCTATTTCGCGCTGCTCAGCGATTGGCCGGACAGCGAGGCCGAGGAAACGCCCGCCGATCTCGAGGTTCTCGACTATGCCCGGCGCGAGATCGCCAATCTTTCCGCCCGCTATGCCTATGACGGCAAGACGCGTTTCTATCTGTTGCATCGCCGCCGTCTCTACAATCCCTCCGAAGGCGTCTGGATGGGTTGGGAGCGCAAACGTGGCAAGCTGCACGAGCTGAACATGCTGCTGCGCGGCGACCGCGACACGACCTATCTGCCCGGCGCCAACACCGTGCCGGCCAAGGTGCAATATGTGATGACGCTCGATGCCGATACGCGCCTGATGCGCGATGCCGTCACCAAGCTCGTCGGCAAGCTCTATCATCCGATCAACCGGCCGGTCATCAATCCGAAAACCGGCCGTGTCGAAAGCGGCTATGGCGTGCTGCAGCCGCGCGTCACCCCGTCGCTGACGACGGGCAAGGACGCATCGGTCTTCCAGCGCGTCTTTTCGATCAACCGCGGCCTCGATCCTTACGTCTTCACCGTTTCCGACGTCTATCAGGATCTGGCCGGCGAGGGCACCTTCACCGGCAAGGGCCTTTATCATGTCGATGCCTTCGAGGCGTCGCTGAAGGGTCGGATCGATGAGAACTCCGTGCTCAGCCACGATCTTCTCGAAGGCTCGATGGCGCGTTGCGCCCTCGTCACCGATCTCGAACTGGTTGAGGATTTCCCGATCCGCTACGAGGTCGAGACCTCGCGTCAGCATCGCTGGGCGCGTGGCGACTGGCAGCTGCTGCCCTATATGTTCAATCCGAAATACGGTGTCACGGCACTCGGCCGCTGGAAGATGTTCGACAATCTGCGCCGCTCGCTGACGCCGATCGCCTGGTTCTTCGCCTCCGTGCTCGGCTGGTATTTCATGAGCCCGCTCGGCGCACTGATCTGGCAGATTCTGCTGATCTTCTGCCTCTTCGTCGCGCCGACGCTGTCGCTGATCAACGGCATCATTCCGCGCACCAGCGATATCATCGCCCGCGCCCACCTCTATACGGTCTGGTCCGATATCACGGCCGCCAATGCGCAGGTTGCACTGCGTATCGTCTTCATCGCCGATTCGGCCGCCATGATGGCCGATGCGATCGGCCGCTCGCTCTACCGCCTCTTGGTCAGCCGCAAGCTGATGCTGCAGTGGCGGACCGCCGCCAGCGTTCACGCCAGCGGCCAGGGAACGCTGATCTCCTATTACAAAGGGATGTGGCACGCACCGGCGCTGGCGCTGCTGGCGCTTGGGTTTGCAGCCCTCCCCGGCGGCAGCGCCTTCGTCGTCGGCATTCCCTTCGCGCTGTTGTGGATCCTGTCGCCTGTCGTCGCCTGGTATGTCAGCCAGTCGGCAGAGACCGAGGACCGGCTCGAGGTCGCCGATTCGGTGTCGAGCGAACTGCGCAAGATCGCCCGACGCACCTGGCGTTATTTCGAGACCTTCACCACGGCCGAGCAGAACTATCTGCCGCCGGACAATATCCAGGAAACGCCGCATGTGATTGTTGCGGCGCGCACCTCGCCGACCAATATCGGCGTCTATTTGCTCTCGGTCGTTTCCGGCCGGCAATTCGGCTGGTTCTCCTTCGAGGAGACGCTCGAGCGGCTGGAGCAGACGATTTCGACGATCGACAGAATGGAGAAATTCCGCGGCCATCTGTTCAACTGGTATCACACCGATACGCTGCAGACGCTTGGGCCGCGTTATGTCTCGGCCGTCGACAGCGGCAATCTCGCCGGCCATCTGATCGCCATTTCGTCGGCCTGCCGCAACTGGGCCGAGGCGCCGTCCGCTCATATGCAGGGCAACCTCGACGGCGTCGGCGACACAGCCGGCATTCTCGGTGAAGTGCTGGCCGACCTGCCCGACGACCGCAAGACCGTGCGGCCGCTGCGCCGGCGCCTGGAGGAACGCATCGTCGGCTTCCAGAATGCGCTTGCCGCCGTCAAGCGCGAGCATGAATTCGCCTCGATCCGCATCATCAATCTCGCCGTTCTCGCCCGCGACATCGAGAAGCTCGCCGCCAATCTCGACCATGAGGTCAAGTCGAAGCAGAGCGAAGAGGTCACCCAATGGGCGGCCTCCCTGGTGAAGGTCTGTGAGGCGCATATTTCCGACAGCACCTTCGACCTTTCCAAAGTCGATGCGCTGAGGCCGCGCCTGGTGGCACTGCGCGACAAAGCCCGAGATCTGGCGTTCTCGATGGATTTCGGCTTCCTGTTCCGGCCCGAGCGGCGCCTGCTGTCGATCGGCTACCGCGTCGAAAGCGGTGAACTCGACCAGGCCTGCTACGATCTTCTCGCCTCGGAATGTCGCCTGACTAGCCTGTTCGGCATTGCCAAGGGCGATCTGCCAACGGAGCACTGGTATCGCCTCGGCCGCCAGGTCGTTCCTGTGGGGTCGCGCGGCGCGCTGGTCTCCTGGTCCGGCTCGATGTTCGAGTATCTGATGCCGCCGCTGGTCATGCAGGAGCGCGGCGGAGGGATTCTCAACCAGACCAACAATCTGGTCGTCGTCGAACAGATGAATTACGCCCGCAAGCTCGGAATTCCGTGGGGCATCTCGGAAGCGGCCTTCAATGCCCGCGACCATAATCTCAATTATCAGTACACGAATTTCGGCGTGCCGACGCTCGGCCTGAAGCGCGGCCTCGGCCACAATGCCGTCATTGCGCCTTATGCATCGCTGCTCGCCAGCCAGTACGACCCGCCGGCCGCGCTCGAAAATCTGCAGAGGCTGCGCAAGGTCGGTGCGCTCGGCAAGTTCGGCTTCCACGATGCCGTCGACTTCACGCCGACGCGCGTGCCGGAAGGCAAAAAATGCGCTGTGGTCTATAATTATTATGCCCACCATCACGGCATGTCGATCGCCGCCGTCGCCAACGTCGCCTTCAATGGTCATCTGCGCGAGCTCTTCCACGCCGATCCGGTCATCGAGGCAGCGGAGCTTTTGCTGCAGGAAAAGGCGCCGCGCGACATTCCGGTGATGAGCGGCAAGCATGAATCCGACACGCCGGCCAGCATCCAGGACGACCTGCTGCGGCCGGAGATCAGGAAGATCAGCGATCCGGCTTCGCGTGATCGCGAACTCGTGTTCTTGTCGAACGGCCATTATTCGCTGATGCTGACGGCTACGGGCGCCGGTTATTCCCGCTGGAACGGCCTCTCCGTTTCCCGCTGGAAAGCCGATCCGACCGAAGACCGCTGGGGCAGCTTCATCTTCCTGCGCGATACGGCCACGAATGAATGGTGGTCGACGACCTCGGAGCCGAAGGGCGTCGAAGGCGAAAAGATCAAGGTCGAATTCGCCGACGAGAAGGCGCAGTTCACCAAGACGGTCGGCGACCTCACAAGCGAGGTAGAGTGCATTATTGCGACCGAGCATGATGCCGAGGCCCGCCGCGTCACCCTGCTCAACATGGGTGGGGAAGACCGTTTCATCGAAGTCACCTCCTATCTCGAACCGGTGATCACCTCCGACGATACCGACAATGCGCATCCGGCATTTGCCCGGATGTTCGTCAAGACCGAGATCGGCAAGCGCGGCGACGTCATCCGCGCCGAACGCAACAAGCGCGATCCGAACGAACCGAACATCAGCATCGCCCACTTGATCGTCGACAATGCCGGCGACACCCGCCACACGGAATTCGAGACCGACCGGCGCAAATTCATCGGCCGTGGCCGCAGCCTTGCCGATGCGGCAGCCTTCGATCCGGGCGCTACGCTTTCCGGCAGCGACGGCTTCATGCTCGATGCGGTGATGTCGCTGCGTCGCACCGTCCGCGTGCCGGCCGGCAAGAAAGTCAGCGTGATCTTCTGGACGATCGCTGCGCCAAACCGCGACGAAGTCGACAAGGCGGTCAATCGCTACCGTCATCCCGACGCTTTCAACCACGAGTTGGTGCAAGCCTGGACGCGCACGCAGGTGCAGATGCGCCATGTCGGCGTTACCTCGCAGCAGGCAGCGGCCTTCCAGCATCTCGGACGCTACCTCGTCTATCCCGACATGCAGCTGCGCAAGGACGAGGCGACCGTCGAGGCCGGCCTGCAGTCGCAATCGGCGCTTTGGCCGCTGGCGATCTCCGGCGACTTCCCGATCTTCACGCTGCGCATCAACGACGATATGGATCTCGAGATCGCCCGCGAGGCGCTGCTGGCGCAGGAATATCTGCGTTCGCGCGGCGTCACCGCCGATCTCGTCATCATGAACGAACGCGCCTCTTCCTACGCGCAGGATATGCAGCACGCGCTCGACGCAATGTGCGAAAACGTGCGCCGCATGGGCCAGGCCGACGGCTTGCGCCAGCATATCTTTGCTGTTCGCAAGGACCTGATGGAGGAGAGCACCTATCACGCGCTGATTGCGGCTTCCCGCGTCACGCTGCATACGAAGAACGGCAAGGTGGTCGACCAGATCGGCCGCGCCGTGGCGCTGTTTGCGCCCTCCAAGGAGGAGCTGCAGGAGATGGAACGGGCCGAGCGCAACAAGGCCCCGGTCAAGCGTGTTGCGCCGGTGCCGCCGCCTGTCGTGCCCGCCGTCGTCATCGAGGAGGAAGGCGATCTCGACTTCTGGAACGGTATTGGCGGTTTTGCCCGCGATGGACGCGAATATGTCGTTCGGCTGCCCGGAGGTCACGCGACGCCGCAGCCGTGGATCAATGTCATCTCCAATGACAGGTTCGGCTTCCACGTGTCGGCTGAGGGCTCCGGCTTCACCTGGAGCGCCAATTCGCGCGACTATCAGCTGACCTCCTGGTCGAACGATGCGGTGGTCAACCGTTCCGGCGAGGCGTTCTATTTGACCGATCTCGAGAGCGGTGCCGTCATGACGCCGTTCGCAGCGCTTTCCGGCCGGCCGGACATCCGCTTCGAAACCCGTCACGGGCTCGGCTATTCGGTCTTTTCCAGCATTCAGAACGATATCGCTCTCGAGCTGACGCAGACGATCGACCGCGAAAGGCCGGTTAAACTGCAGCGCCTGCGCTTGCGCAACACCGGTTCGACCAGCCGCAAGCTGCGTCTCTACGGTTATGTCGAATGGATCCTCGGCAGCAATGCGGCACGCACGGCACCGTTCATCCTGTCTAGATATGACGAGGAGACTGGGGCGCTGTTTGCCACCAATCCCTACAGCATCGATTATTCCAGCCGCACCGCCTTCTTCGCGGCGAGCGAGGCCCTTTCGAGCTTCTCGGCAAGCCGGCGCGAATTTGTCGGCAAGGCGGGAACGATCCACGCGCCGCAGGCCGTTACCTCCGCCGCCGCCCTTTCCAGCACGGCCGACCTCGACGGTGATCCGGCCGCAGCGCTTGCCATCGACATCGAGCTCGGCGCCGGTGAGGAGCGCGACTTCACCTTCTTCCTCGGCGATACGCCGACGGAGGAAGAAGCGCGCAGAGTCATCGCCGAGATCCGCAAGGCCTCGTTCGACGATGCCGTCGAGGCGAACCGAACCTTCTGGCGGGATTTTACCGGCAGGCTGCAGATATCGACGCCAGATCGTGGAATGAATAATCTCGTCAACACCTGGTTGCCCTATCAGAGCCTCGGCTGCCGCATCATGGCCCGCACGGCCTTCTACCAGGCAAGCGGCGCCTTCGGCTTCCGCGATCAGCTGCAGGACACGCTGGCCTTCGTGCTGCACGAACCCTCCCTCGCCCGCGGGCAGATCCTCAATGCCGCGTCACGCCAATTCCGCGAAGGCGACGTGCAGCATTGGTGGCTGCCCGGAACGGGTGCGGGCGTGCGCACGTTGATCTCGGACGACGTCGTCTGGCTCGCTTACGCGATCCATCATTATTGCAGCGTCACCGGCGATAGGAGCGTGCTCGACGAGCAGATCGCCTTCCTGGAAGGGCCGGCTCTGCTCGAAGGCCAGCACGACTCCTTCTACAGGCCGGAGATTTCCGAGGACAAGGCGAGCGTCTACGAGCACGCGGCGCTGGCGCTCGATCTCGCCATCGCCCGCAAGGGGGCAAACGGCCTGCCGCTGTTCCTTGGCGGCGACTGGAACGACGGGATGAACCGCGTCGGCGTCGGCGGGCGCGGCACCAGCGTCTGGCTCGGCTGGTTCTTGGCGGGCGCATTGCGCTCCTTTATTCCCTATGCCGAAGAGCGCGGCGACACGGCCCGCATAGAGCGCTGGTCGGCGCATCTGATCGAGCTGAAGAAGGCGCTCGAAACTGCGGCCTGGGATGGCGGCTACTATCGCCGCGGCACATTCGACGACGGTGCGCTGCTCGGCTCCAGGGAAAGCCCGGAATGCCGGATCGATTCGATTGCGCAGTCATGGAGCGTGCTGTCGCGCGAGGGTGATCCGGCCCGCGCCGTCACAGCGATGGACGCTGTGCTCGACCAGCTGGTCGACGAGGATGCCCGGATCATCCGGCTGTTCACGCCGCCTTTTGTCAATTCCGCCAGGGATCCCGGCTATATCAAAGCCTATCCGCCGGGGGTGCGCGAAAACGGCGGACAATATACCCACGCCGCAACCTGGGTGGTGATGGCGTTGGCGGAGCTGAAGCGGGGCGATGATGCCTTCCGTTGCTTCCAGATTCTCAACCCGATCACCCACGCGCTCGACAAGGCTTCGGCGGAGCAATACCGGGTCGAACCCTATGTCGTGGCTGCCGACGTCTACGGCCATGAGCCCTATACGTCGCGCGGCGGCTGGACCTGGTATACCGGCTCCGCCGGCTGGCTCTACCGCGCCGCCGTCGAAGGCATCCTCGGCATCCGGCTGAAGGGCGGCCGGCTCTATGTGCGGCCGTCGCTCCCGTCGGAATGGGACGGTTTTGCGGCAGAGGTGGAGCAGGGCGGCGGCAAATACCGCATTTCGGTCTCAAAAGCGTCCAATGACAGCGGCTACACTCTGACGATCAACGGCTGCGAAGTCACCGATCCCGAAGAGGGATATCCGCTCGGATAACAGCGTTCTCCACGCTGAAAAACACGGCGATTCGCGGCGGCCAAAAGGGAACCCTTTTGGCCGCCGTCGCGTTTGCAAATCGGATGACAAGGAGACACCCATGGCTAGCACGCCGACCCAAGCCATCGTCACTGGGCGCAGTTCCCTATCCGCCGCCGCGCCAATACGTGATACAAGGCTCGACGTCTTGCGCGGCGTGGCGCTGATCATGATCTTCATCAACCATGTTCCTGGACAGATCTTCGAATATCTGACGACGAAGAATTTCGGTTTTTCCGATGCTGCAGAAGCCTTCGTGCTGATCTCGGGCATTGCCGTCGGCCTTGCCTACGGTTCCGGGTTCCGGCCGGGCAACCGGCTGACGATGGCGATCAAGGCGGTGAAGCGCGCCTTCACGCTCTATCTCGCCCACATGATCACCACCTTCATGACGCTGGCGCTGTTTATCTGCGGCGCGTGGCTGTTTCACCGGCCGGGCTTGCTGGTCGAAATCAACATCCTGGCGGTGCTGATGAACCTGAAGGAAGGCATTCCGGCGTTGCTGCTGCTCGGCCACCAGATCGGCTATAACAATATCCTGCCGATGTACGGCGCGTTGATGTTGATGGTGCCGATCATCCTGCTTTTGAATGCCCGGAGCCCGTTGCTGGCGCTCGGCGTTTCCGGCACGGTCTGGCTGCTTGCGGGCATCTACCAAGTGGCGCCGCACAACATGCTGATCGAAAGCTACTGGTTCCTCAATCCGCTTTCATGGCAGTTCCTGTTTTCGATCGGCATCGTTTCGATGCTGCATATCAAGCGCGGCGGCACCATCCCCCGGCATCGGCTGCTGCTTGCGGCCGCTGCCGGTTACGTCGCGCTGTCCTTTGTCTGGGTGACCGGCCAGCTCTGGGTCTTCGGCAATTCGCTGGCCGCACTTGGCCTGCCGACGGTCATCACCGGTTTCGACAAGACCTTCCTGTCGCTGCCGCGTCTGTTGCACGTGCTGGCACTGACCTATCTGGTCATCAGCATTCCGGCGCTCTCGCGCATTCTGCGCCGTCCTGCAGACCATCCGCTGGCGATCCTCGGCCGCCATTCGCTGAACATTTTCGTCGCCGGCACGATCCTCGCCATGATTGGCCAGGTAGTGCTCTATATTACCAATAAGGATCCGCTGGTCGGTCCGCTCTTGGTGATCGTTGGTATCGCGACGCAATTCGCCTATGCCTATTATCTCGAACGCAAGCGCCAGCAGGGCAAGGTCAAGGCGAAACTGGTCACGGAGCTCGCCAGCGTCCCGGTGCCCGTTCGCATTGGCGGAACGGCCAACGTCTATCGCCGCAACGATCGGAAATAGGCTTTGGGTATGCCTGTGAGATGAAGGGAGCCGGCGGCCGATGGCCGCCGGCTTAGTTTTTGTGAACAAGGATGTTCACCAGCTTGCCCAGAGGATCGCGCACATAGAAGCGCCTGACGCCCCAGGGCTCATCGGCCGGGCCGTATTCGATGGGAAAGCCAGCCGCCGACATTGCCTTAAACACGGCGTCGAGGTCGTCGACCTCGATCGAGAGATCCGGTACCGGCGTTCCGGAGCCACCTTCGCTGGCCACGCTGAGTTGAACGGTCATCGAGCGCGGGGCGCCGAACGTCGCGATCCATCCGTGATCCATGATGACGTCAAGACCGAGGATATCCTGATAGAACCGCCGGGCCATGGTGATGTCAGGTGCCTGGACATTGGCAACGATGCGCAGGACCTTCATGGTTTTTCCCTTCGGTAGTCGGTATCAAACCGGAAATTAGGAAGATCGGTAGGGTGGTCAATCGGTTTGGCTTGGAATCGAGACGTTGCTGCGTGTGAGCCCCTTCTGCCCTGCCGGGCATCTCCCCCACAGATGGGGAGATCGGCCAGTGGTTGGCCCTGAATTCCTCTCTACTGCCGTGCGGGACATCAGTTGGTCATTGTTTGGGGAAACCATCGCGCCCAGCCGATCTCCCTCCTTGTGGGGGAGATGCCCGCCAGGGCAGAGGGATATCCACACGGCACAGTGCCAATGCATATCGTCCACAGCGGTATTCGGATAAAGCAAAGTCTGAAAGCGTGTCGTAGGAATGCCGTTCGATGCAGCCTCTTAACCCAGCCCAACAAAAAAGGCCGAAGGGGGTTACCCCTCCGGCCTTTGTTTGAAACCCAAGCCGATCAGGCGGCTTCGGTGGTATGGGCCTTGCGGACCTCTTCGTCCGTCAGGATACCGCTGGCGCGCAGCAGGGCGGCGAAGCGGCCGTTGCTGTGGCTGAGTTCGTCGAAGCTACCCTGTTCGACCACGCGGCCGTCGTCGAGGAAGAGCACCATATCGGCTTCGCGGACCGTCGACAGGCGGTGGGCGATGATGAAGGTGGTGCGGTTCTGGCGCAGGTTGTCGATTGCGGCCTTGACGCGGTTTTCAGTCTCGACGTCGAGCGCCGAGGTCGCCTCGTCGAGCACCAGGATCGGCGCGTCCTTGAGGATAGCGCGGGCGATGGCGATGCGCTGACGCTCGCCGCCAGAGAGCTTGTTGCCGCGTTCGCCGACATGCGTATCGTAGCGATCCTCACGGGTCTCGATAAAGTCGGCGGCAGCGGCGGCTTCGGCCGCACGGCGCATGTCCTCTTCGCTGGCGCCTTCACGGCCGAGGCGGATATTGTCGCTGATCGAACGGTTCAGCAGGCCCGCATCCTGGAAGACGGTGGCGATGTGACGACGCAGCGACTTGCGGGTCACCTTGGTGATATCGGTGCCGTCGACAAGGATCTGGCCGCCCTGGGCGTCGTAAACACGCTGCAGCAGGTTGACCAGCGTCGTCTTGCCGGCACCGGTCGGGCCGACGATCGCGACCGTCTGGCCTGCCTTCACCGAGAAGGAGACATTGTGCAGGCCCTGCGAGCTGTTGCCGAAGCCGAAGGAGACGTCGCGGAATTCGATCGCACCCTTGACGTCCTTGATCTCGCCATTGCCGGCCGGTTCTTCGCGTTCACGCACCGAGTCTTCGAGCGCATAGAATTCCTCGAGCTTGGAACGGGCTTCGAAAATCTGCGTGGCGAACTGGCGCATCAGGTCGAGGCGGCCGATCAGCAGGTTGGCAAAGCCGATGAAGGCGATGACGTCGCCGACGCGCAGCTGGCCGGCCTGAACAAGCATGGTGCCGATGATCAGGACCACCATCATTGCAATGGTCGACGCCATGCGGTTCAACGCGCTGGCGATCGCCCACCAGTCGAGCACCGGATACTGGGCTTCGAGCAGGCGGTCGGCAAAGGATTTCAGCGCCTTGGTTTCAGCCTCGATGCGGTTGTAGCTGTGCAGGACAGACACGTTGCTGATCGAGTCGCTGACATGCGAAAAGACGGTGTGATAATGGTTTTCGACCGAAGCCTGGCCGTCTTTGGTGCGGCTCATGACGACGCGACCGATCATCCAGTAGGCGACGGCGAGCACCATGAGCACGGCGGAAAGGCGCAGGTCCATCGCCATTGCCGTCGGTATCAGAAGGGCAAGCGCGATAACCGTCGACAGGTGGTTGCGCATGAATTCCAGCCAGAGACCGAACAGCGTCTCGCAGGCGCGCAGCAATGTATGCAGCGCGTTTGAGGTGCCGCGCTGATGGTGCCAGCCAAGCGGCATGGAGATGATCCGGCCGAAGGCTTCCGTCAACAGCGTCGCGCGCCGGCCATGGGCCAGCCTGTCGGCCTCGCGGGCGACCAGGACGAAGGCAACCGTGTTGAAAACGGCGAAGGTCGCCCACATGAAAAGGATGGGCTTGACCTCACCCTTGCCCGAAATCGCATCGATAATGCGACCGAACAGGATCGGCTCCGCGATGGTAATTGTCGCCAGAACGATGTTTGCGACCACGACCAGGGATACGCGCAGCTTGTAGGCGCTGAGATAGCGCAGAGCTCTTGCATAGACCTTGAATAGCGTCACGTCGAACCTCTTATGCATCTGCGAAACTGGATGATGCGATGCTACAAAAGGTTACCTGAACCGGCGATTAACGGAGTATTCAGGGTCCATCGAGGCGACGAGTAACCCGATCGCATTATCGTGGGATTCGACGAGATGACTATGGCGCTGAATTTTCTGCTCGGTTATATCCCTGCAACAATTTGCGCTTGCATTTTAATAAATATTTAGCGCAGCATTAAATTAGAGACTGCATTTTTTGAAGAAGACCGTTTCGCGACCAATTTGAAAAGCCGCCGACGGCCTCGATGCGGGCATCCGTCCGGGCAAGGGGCATTTTGTGAATATTAATTTGTTAATTCAATTGCTTATCATTCTGGAAGAAACGTCAAATCCTCAGGCCGTGGTTACCGAGCTGGAGCAGGTCATCCAAGATTGCGGCTTCGAATATTACGGCCTACGGCGCCATTTGCCGCAGAATCCGGCGCAGCAGAATCTGGAACCTTGGGCTGCGGCGCTTGCCGGCCGCTGGCCGCAACAATGGCCGCAAATCTATACCGCGAAAAAATATGTGCTGATCGATCCGATGGTGCGCTACCTCGCTCATGCGCAGCGGCCTTTCCGCTGGCGGGAAAGCCTGGCAGCATTCCGCAAGGATGCGCAGAAGCGTCGGATGGAGCAGATGATGGTCGATGCTTTCGGTCACGGACTGGAAGACGGTTATATCTTTCCGATCCACGGACGGAACGGCATTCTCGGCAACCTCAGTCTCGCCGGCAAGCCGATCGAGTTGTCGCCGGTGGAGATCGCCCTTTTCGAGGCCGTGGCACGCAAAAGCTTCTGGCGATTGCTCGAGCTGAAGGATGAGGCGGAGGCGCTGGAAACCGTGCTACCGGCCGACACGCCGCTGACGCGACGCGAAATGGAGATCCTGCATTATCTCGCCGAAGGCATGACCTCGATGGAAATCAGCAAGATGCTGAAGATCTCAAACCACACCGTCGACTGGTATATGAACGGCTTGCAAAACAAGCTAAAGGCGAAAAACCGGCAGCAGGCGGTGGCGCTTGCCTTCCGTCACCGCCTGATAAGCTAGAGCATGATGCCGAAAGGATGAGCGGTTTTCATGCTATGCCTTTGATTTTGATGAGAAATATGATTTAGTCCGATCCGGCCTGACATCATCAGCATTCAGAATGGCGAGAAATTACATTTCGCAGTCGCAAGAGAAATTGAACTTCCTGTAACAAGAAGTTAAGAATTTCCTTCGCGGGTGCAGCATGCCCGCGTCTGAACGCCTGAGGAGACCGTTTTGCCCATTTCCAAGATACTCGTTGCCAATCGCTCCGAAATTGCCATTCGCGTGTTTCGCGCGGCCAACGAGCTTGGAATAAAAACCGTGGCGATCTGGGCGGAGGAAGACAAACTGGCGCTGCACCGTTTCAAAGCGGACGAAAGCTATCAGGTCGGCCGCGGCCCGCATCTTGCCAAGGACATGGGCCCGATCGAAAGTTATTTGTCGATCGAGGAAGTGATCCGCGTCGCCAAGCTCTCAGGCGCCGATGCCATTCATCCAGGTTATGGCCTGTTGTCGGAAAGTCCCGAATTCGTCGATGCCTGCAACAAGGCCGGCATCATCTTCATCGGCCCGAAGGCCGATACGATGCGCCAGCTCGGCAACAAGGTCGCGGCGCGCAACCTGGCGATCTCGGTCGGCGTGCCTGTGGTGCCGGCAACGGGGCCGTTGCCGGAGGATATGGCCGAAGTGGCGAAGATGGCCGAGGAGATCGGCTATCCCGTCATGCTGAAGGCCTCCTGGGGCGGCGGCGGTCGCGGCATGCGCGCCATCCGCGATCCGAAGGATCTGGCCCGTGAAGTGACCGAGGCCAAACGTGAGGCGATGGCCGCCTTCGGCAAGGACGAGGTCTATCTGGAAAAGCTCGTCGAACGCGCCCGCCACGTCGAAAGCCAGGTTCTCGGCGATACACACGGCAATGTCGTTCATTTGTTTGAACGTGACTGCTCGATCCAGCGCCGTAACCAGAAGGTCGTCGAGCGCGCGCCTGCGCCCTACCTCTCGGAAGCGCAACGCCAGGAGCTTGCCGCTTATTCGATGAAGATCGCCTCGGCGACCAATTATGTCGGCGCCGGCACCGTCGAATATCTGATGGATAGCGATACCGGCAAATTCTACTTCATCGAGGTCAATCCGCGTATCCAGGTCGAGCATACGGTGACCGAAGTCGTCACCGGCATCGACATCGTCAAGGCGCAGATCCACATTCTCGACGGCTTTGCGATCGGCACGCCGGAATCGGGCGTTCCCGCTCAAGCTGACATCCGCCTGAACGGTCATGCGCTGCAGTGCCGCATCACCACCGAGGATCCGGAGCACAATTTCATTCCGGATTACGGCCGCATCACCGCCTATCGCTCGGCGTCGGGTTTCGGCATCCGTCTCGACGGCGGCACCTCCTATTCGGGCGCTATCATCACCCGCTATTATGATCCGCTGCTCGTCAAGGTCACGGCCTGGGCGCCGAACCCGTCCGAAGCGATCAGCCGCATGGACCGGGCGCTGCGCGAGTTCCGTATTCGCGGCGTCGCTACCAACCTGACCTTCCTCGAAGCGATCATCGGCCATCCGAAGTTCCGCGACAACAGCTACACGACACGTTTCATCGACACGACGCCGGAACTCTTCCAGCAGGTCAAGCGCCAGGACCGCGCGACGAAGCTCTTGACCTATCTGGCCGACGTCACCGTCAACGGTCATCCCGAGGCCAAGGACAGGCCAAGGCCGCTTGATAACGCTGCCCAGCCGGTGGTTCCCTACGCCAATGGCAACACGGTCAAGGATGGAACGAAGCAACTGCTCGACACGCTCGGTCCGAAGAAATTCGGCGAATGGATGCGCAATGAAAAACGCGTGCTTCTGACCGACACGACGATGCGCGACGGCCACCAGTCATTGCTCGCCACCCGCATGCGCACCTATGACATCGCCCGCATCGCCGGCACCTATGCGCATGCACTGCCGAACCTTTTGTCGCTCGAATGCTGGGGTGGCGCCACCTTCGACGTCTCGATGCGCTTTCTGACGGAGGATCCGTGGGAACGCCTGGCGCTGATCCGCGAGGGCGCGCCGAACCTTCTGTTGCAGATGCTTTTGCGCGGCGCCAACGGCGTCGGCTACACCAACTATCCCGACAATGTCGTCAAATACTTCGTCCGCCAGGCAGCCAAGGGCGGCATCGATCTCTTCCGCGTCTTCGATTGCCTGAACTGGGTCGAGAACATGCGGGTGTCGATGGATGCCATTGCCGAGGAGAACAAGCTCTGCGAGGCGGCGATCTGCTATACCGGCGATATCCTGAACTCGGCCCGTCCGAAATACGATCTGAAATACTATACCGACCTTGCGGTCGAGCTTGAAAAGGCCGGCGCGCATATCATCGCGCTCAAGGATATGGCCGGCCTCCTCAAGCCTGCGGCTGCGAAGGTTCTGTTCAAGGCACTGCGTGAAGCGACCAGCCTGCCGATCCATTTCCATACGCATGATACATCAGGTATTGCGGCCGCGACCGTGCTTGCCGCCGTCGATGCCGGCGTCGATGCGGTCGATGCGGCGATGGATGCGCTATCCGGCAACACCTCGCAGCCCTGTCTCGGCTCGATCGTCGAGGCGCTGCGCGGTACGGAGCGCGATCCGGGCCTCGATCCGGAGTGGATCCGCCGCGTCTCCTTCTATTGGGAAGCGGCGCGTAACCAGTATGCCGCCTTCGAAAGCGACCTCAAAGGCCCGGCCTCGGAAGTCTATCTACATGAAATGCCGGGCGGCCAGTTCACCAACCTCAAGGAACAGGCCCGCTCACTCGGCCTCGAGACCCGCTGGCATCTGGTGGCGCAGGCCTATGCCGATGCCAACCAGATGTTCGGCGATATCGTCAAGGTGACGCCGTCCTCCAAGGTGGTCGGCGACATGGCGCTGATGATGGTCTCCCAGGACCTGACAGTTGCCGATGTCGTCAGCGCCGACAAGGAAGTCTCCTTCCCGGAATCGGTGGTGTCGATGCTGAAGGGTGATCTCGGTCAGCCGCCCTCAGGCTGGCCGAAAACGCTGCAGAAGAAGGCCCTGAAGGGCGACAAGCCCTATACCGTGCGGCCCGGCTCCTTGCTCAAGGAGGCCGACCTCGATGCTGAGCGCAAGGTCATCGAGACGAAGCTGGAACGTGAGGTCAGCGATTTCGAATTCGCCTCCTACCTGATGTACCCGAAAGTGTTCACCGACTTCGCGCTTGCCTCCGATACCTACGGCCCGGTTTCGGTGCTGCCGACGCCGGCCTATTTCTACGGGCTCGGAGATGGCGAGGAACTGTTTGCCGATATCGAACGCGGCAAGACGCTGGTCATCGTCAACCAGGCGATGAGCGCGACTGACAGCCAGGGCATGGTGACCATCTTCTTCGAACTCAACGGCCAGCCGCGCCGCATCAAGGTGCCGGACCGGGCCCATGGGGCAACAGGTGCAGCCGTCCGCCGCAAGGCGGAACCGGGCAATGCCGTCCATGTCGGTGCGCCGATGCCGGGCGTCATCAGCCGTGTCTTCGTCTCTCCAGGTCAGGCGGTCAGTGCCGGCGACGTGCTCGTCTCCATCGAGGCGATGAAGATGGAAACGGCGCTGCATGCGGAAAAGGACGGGACGATCTCGGAGGTGCTGGTGCGGGCCGGCGATCAGATCGACGCCAAGGACCTGCTCGTCGTCTATGGCGCTTGAGCAACGGGCGGGCGATCGTCGCCGAGAGGCTTCGTTCTGCTGTCCAACGACTGCGGCCAATCACCCGATTGTGTATGATCGGGCGGTGAAAAGCTGATTTTTCGACGAGTTGGCAGTCTCCTTGCCTTGCCCGGCGAGGAGACTTTCTCATAGACTTGCGCTCCCACCATCCGCCCCCAAGACCCATCAGGAAATCATCTCCATGAGCAAGTTGAAGATTGCCGTCATTGTCGGCAGCACGCGTATTGGCCGTTTCGCCGAACATCCGGCCAAGTGGATTGCCGAGCTGGTCGGCCAGCGCTCCGATCTGGAAGTCGAAGTTCTCGATCTTATCGACTATCCCATGCATTTCTTCGGCGAAGCGCGCGCCACCACAGCGGAAAGCGACTCCGCCGAGCGCTGGAAGAAGAAGCTGCGCGAATTCGACGGCTTCATCTTCACCGCCGCCGAGTACAATCATGCTCCGACGGCCGTTCTGAAAAACGCGATCGATCTCGGCGAATTCATCCAGAAGCCGGTCGGTTTTGTCGGTTACGGCGGCGTCGGCGGCGCACGTGCGGTCGAGCAACTGCGTTTGATCTTCGTGGAAATGGGCGCCGCTTCCGTCAAGACCGGTGTCCACATCGCATTCAGCGAATATCTTGCCGTTCTCAAGGAAGGCAAGAGCCTTGGCGATTACGCCCATCTCAACGAGGCTGCCAAGAACCTGCTCGATCAGATCACATGGTGGGGCAATGCGCTGAAGGCTGCGCGCGCCGTCGTCACGGCCTCCTGATTGGAGTTCCAGCAATGCCGGGATGGCCGCATCCCGGCATTGCTTCAAATGTCGTAGGTATGCGCCGCGTTGATCGTCGAGATGAAGCGCTTGGTGCGTTCGCGCTCCGGCGCAGTGAAGATCGCCCTGGCGCTACCCGTTTCCACCACGCTTCCGGCTTCCAGAAAGACGACGTCATTGGCGATCTTCGAGGCAAGCCTGAGATCATGAGTCGCCATCACCATGGTCGTGCCTTCGCGGGCAAGCTGACCCAGCACATCGACCACTTCTGCCGAGAGTTCCGGATCGAGCGCCGAGGTCGGTTCGTCACAGAGAAGCACGCGCGGCGACGGCGCCAAGGCGCGAGCGATCGCCACACGCTGCTGCTGACCGCCCGAGAGCGTCGAAGGCCATGCATCGGCCTTGTGGGTCATGCCGACCTTGGTCAGCAACTCCATCGCCCGCTCGCGCGCCCT
This sequence comes from Rhizobium sp. NZLR10, assembly GCF_019685125.1. NCBI lineage: Bacteria > Pseudomonadati > Pseudomonadota > Alphaproteobacteria > Hyphomicrobiales > Rhizobiaceae > Rhizobium > Rhizobium sp. NZLR10. The sequence continues at coordinate 174,850 of NZ_JABDWE010000015.1, forward strand.
TTCCCTCGGCCATTTCAGGACTGTCACCAGGCCCTCCATAACATTCTCAATCGCGGTCTGATGCGGGAAGAGCTGGAAGTTCTGGAAGACCATGCCGGTCTGGCGGCGGATCTTCTGGATCGCCTGCCAGCTCGTTCGTTTGCCCGGCGCAAAGGCCAGCGTTTCCTCTCCGAGGCGGATGGAACCGGCGGTCGGAATTTCGAGCAGGTTGATGCAGCGCAGCAGCGTGCTCTTGCCGCCGCCCGAAGGCCCGACCAGGGCGGTGACGCTGCCTTCGGGAATGCGGATGCTGATATCCTTGAGGATGACGGCGTCGCCGAAGCGCTTTTCGATGTTGGAAAGCTCGATCATGCATTTGCCTCCAGCATGCCGCCATAACGCGCGAAGCGGCGTTCCAGCCGCACCTGCAGCTGCGAGAGGACGGAGCTTAGGGCAAGATAGATCAGCGCCGCCTCGATATAGAGGATCAGCGGCTCATAGGTGGTGGCGACGATGCGCTGCGCCGCCTGGAAGAGCTCCGGCACGGTGATTGCGGCGGCAAGCGAGGTGTCCTTGACCAGCGAAATGAAGGTGTTCGACAGAGGCGGCACGGCGACGCGGGCGGCCTGCGGCAGGATGGTGCGGCTCATCGCCTGGCGCCAGCTCATGCCGATCGAATAGGCGGCTTCCCACTGGCCCTTCGGCACCGAGGAAATGACGGCGCGGATGATCTCGGAACTATAGGCGCCGATATTCAGCGTGAAGCCGATCAGGGCGGCTGGAAAGGCGTCAAGCAGGATGCCGAGGCTCGGCAAGCCGTAGAAGATGACGAAGAGCTGAACGAGCAGCGGCGTGCCGCGGATGACCCATACATAGAAACGAGCGACGGCGGAAAGCGGCGCCGGCCCGAAGAGTCGGGCGATTGCGGTGGCGAGCCCGAGGGCCAGGCCGAAGACGAAGGACAGCAGCGTCAGCGGAATGGTGAAGATCAGCCCCGCCCAGAGGAGCGAGGGCAGCGAATCCGCCATGAGTTGGAGCCAGTGCGGCAAGGGGCGTTCCCTCTCGTCAGTTGGGTGGTGATATCTCGAATACCCCTCCCCAACCCCTCCCCACAAGGGGGAGGGGCCATTCTTGAGTGGGACTTACTTCGAAACGTCCTGGCCGAAATACTTGTCGGCGATTTTCTTGTAAGTGCCGTCGGCCTTGATGTCGGCAAGCGCCTTGTTGATTTCGGCAAGAAGCTCCGGCTCGTTCTTGCGGATGATGATGCCGGAATAATCGGCATTTTCCTGCTCTGCGGCGATCTTCACCGGCGCGTCCGGCTTGTGCTTCTTGAAATCGAGGAAGGAGAGGCTGTCGTTAATCGTGGCGTCGGCGCGCTTGGTCAGCACGAGCTGGATCGATTGATCGAAACCGTCGGTGCCGACGAGTTCGGCACCGGCTTCGGTTGCGATCTTGCCGAAATTGCTGGTCAGCGATTGGGCGGATTTCTTGCCCTTCAGATCGGTGAAGGTCTTGATGCTGTCGTCGCCGTCGCGGATGATCAGCACGGCCTTGGAAGCGATATAGGGTTCGGAGAAATCATATTTCTGTTTGCGGGCTTCGGTGATGCCGACCTGGTTGATGACGGTGTCGTAGCGCTTGGCGTCGAGGCCGGCGATCAGGCCATCCCACTTGCCCTCGACGAACTCGGCCTTGACGCCGAGTTTGGCAGCGATCGCTTCGCCGATCTCGACGTCGAAGCCGACGAGCTTGCCGCTTTCGTCATGAAAGGTGAAGGGCGCGTAAGTGCCTTCGGTGCCGATCTTGAAGACGCCGGCCGATTTGATGGCGGCGAGGTTCTCGCCGGCATGGGCAGGCAGGAGGGCAGCAGCATGAATGAGGGCAGCGGCGGCGACGGTTTTCAACCAGTTCATTGTTTTATCCATCCTTGGGAGGTTGTCATCGGATGAGCGATAGTTCGCAGAAAATTAGGGCGTCGGAAGCGTAAAAAACTGCGAATAAAAGCAGCAACTGCAAATATTTTTCTCAAGCGGCCGGTTAAACCGTGAATCCTGTAAAAACCGGCTCCATCCGCCAACCGGGCTGTCCGGATTCCACTCTGGTCGTAGAGCTTTGTTTCAGACCGTCAGGAAACGTGTGTTTATGCATGTTGTGCGCATGATCATAAGTGTTTATGCACGTTTCTGGTTCCAATGATTTCGACCCGGTAAAAACATGCAGGATTTCCTATTGCGCGAGCGCCAAGGCGTGATTTCCGACAGGCTGCGGATCAACGGCCGCGTGCTGGCGACGGAACTTGCCCTCGAATTCGGCGTCTCCGAGGATACGGTGCGCCGCGATCTGCGGGAGATGGCCGCAGCAGGGCTCTGCGAGCGGGTCTATGGCGGCGCACTGCCGGTCTCGCCGGCGCACGGGAACCTGACGCAGCGGATGGGTTTTGCGGCTGACCGGAAACAGGCACTGGCGCGCGCTGCGGCACAGCAGATTGCCGCCGGTTCGACTGTATTTTTCGATGCCGGCAGCACCAATCTGGCGATTGCCAACGCATTGCCGGCCGAACTGGCGCTGACGGCTGCGACGAATGCGCCGGCGATTGCCTCCGCGCTGATCGATAAGCCTGCCGTCAACGTCATCCTGATCGGCGGAATGGTGGACCGGCAGACGGGCGGTTCGCTCGGCGCCAAAGCCTTGCGGGATATGGAACAGCTTGCGCCCGATCTCTGTATTCTTGGTGCCTGCGGCGTCGATCTTGAGGCCGGCATCACGGTGTTCGGTTTCGAAGATGCCGAGTTCAAGCGGTATGCGGCGTCGAGAAGCAGAAAAGTGCTGGTGGCGGCAACTTCGGAGAAGTTCGGCACGGCTGCCCCGCACAGCATCCTGCCGGTTGCTCATTGTGACTGCCTGGTCGTCGAGCACGATGCCGATCCGGCCATACTCGCCGGTTATCGCGAGCGCGGATGCAGAACTGTTATCGCCGAGAAAACGAACTAGGCGGTTGTCATAGAGTTTAGGGAAACCGGGCGCGTACAAGCCCGGCAATGAGGAAGACCGAGAAATGGATAGTCATGTGAATGCGTCGCCGGGAGCGCGGAGCGGCTTCGTTACCAAAAGCAGGGCGGCGGTTTCCCTGCTTTTTCTGATGAACGGCTTCGTCGTCGGCTGCTGGGCGCCGAAGATCCCGGATTTTGCCGAGCGCCTGGCGCTCTCCAAGTTCGAACTTGGGCTGATGATCTTGGTCTTCGGCGTCGGCTCGCTGGTGATGATGCCGATCGCCGGGGCGCAGATTGCCAAACACGGCTCGCGTGTCGTCGTTCAGGTCCTGGCTGTCTGCGTGCTGCCATTGCTGCTGGCATTGACGCTGGCGCCAAATGTCGTCACCGCGGCAATTTCGCTCTTCCTGTTCGGCGGCTTCATCGGTGCCATGGATGTGGCGATGAACGCCAATGCGGTGTCGGTGGAGAAATCCATGCGCCGCTCCATCATGTCGTCCTGCCACGCTTTCTGGAGCCTTGGCGGGCTGATCGGCTCAGGCCTCGGCGGCATCGCGATCTCCAAGCTCGGCATTCTCGGTCATGCCGAACTGGCGACGGTGCTGGCGGCGATCTTCCTGGCTATCTCCTGGCCTATGATCCTTGCTGATCCGCCGCATCCCGACACAAGGAAGGAAAAGACAAGACTGCCGATGGTGCCGCTGCCGTGGCTGCTCGGTTTGATGGCCTTGTTCAGCATGGTGCCGGAAGGCGCGGTACTGGACTGGGGTGCGCTCTATCTCCGGCAGGAAATGGATGCATCCGTGGCGCTTTCTGGCCTTGGTTTCGCAGCCTTTTCGGCGACGATGGCGATTATGCGCTTTGCCGGCGACCTGGTGCGCGACCGCCTGGGCGGCGTCAAGACGCTGCGGATCTGCACCTTGTTTGCCATCGTCGGCATGCTGTTTGCAGGCCTGGCACCCAACGCCGAGATCGCCATTCTGGGCTTTGCCTTTTGTGGCATCGGCATTTCCAACATGGTGCCGATCGCTTTCTCGGCGGCGGGCAACATTCCCGGCCTCAAGCCCGGCATCGGCATCTCTGTCGTGACCACCATGGGCTATTCCGGCATGCTGGTTGCGCCGTCCTTGATCGGCTTCGTCGCCGAGCATATCGGTTTCGCCATCGTTTTCATGGCGCTGCCGGTGCTGCTCCTTGTTGTTCTCCTGCTTTCCAACCTGGCCCATTATGCCGATGGAGTCTCCGGAGGCGGCCACTAGCAGGCTGCTGAAAAACCCACTGGCTTTTGGGCTGGACACATGATTCCATCTTGCAAGTGATTTCGAGGGAATTTGGATGCGCGGCGGGGATGATCGGACGGGGTCGCTGTTTTCGTATGTCGACCTT
>NZ_JABDWE010000016.1:0-176776 GCF_019685125.1 Rhizobium sp. NZLR10
AATAAGCCGATATGGCCAGAAAACCCGCCTCAATCGGCCAAAATCCCACCGCACGACAGCCAGTCTGTAAAAAAATCAGACCCACAGCAAGCAACTGCGCCAACGCAGAGCGAATTTCAGCAGCCTGCTAGATGGCAACCTGTTCACCGAGCTCGACGACACGGTTCGAGGGCAGGTTGAAATAGTCGGAGGGATCGATCGCCAAGCCTTCCAGCGCCATGAATATGCGCTCCTGCCAGCCGGGCAGTCCGGTGTTCGGCGTCCTGACGAGGTTCCGGCGGCCGAGATAGAAGGAGGTCTTCATGATCTCGAACTTGAACCCTCCCTCCCGGCAGAGGGCGAGCGCTCGGGTGACATCGGGGTCGTCCATGAAGCCGAAGGTGAGATCAAGCCGCACAAAGCGCGGCGAGAGCTGGCTGATCTTAATGCGGCGGCTGTCCGGAACATAAGGTTCGTCTTCGGTCCAGACGCTCAGGATGACGTTCTGTTGGTGGAGCACGTGGTTGTGCTTGAGATTGTGGAGCAGAACATTCGGCGTCCGATCCGGAACGCTGGTCAGGAAAATCGCCGTTCCCGGAACGGTGACCGGCGAATGGTCCGACTTTCGTTCGATCGACCTTATGAAGGAATCGAGCGGGATCTCGTTGTTGGCACGCAGCCGCTTCAGATAGGCCTGCCCTCGGGTCCACGTCCACATCAGGATCATGATCGCCAGCGCAAGGGCGACCGGAACCCAGCCGCCATCGTAGATTTTCAAGAGGTTGGCTGCCAGGAACAGGACTTCGATGAGGAAGAGCGGCAGCAGCACGACGGCGGCGAGTACGAGGGAGTAGCCCCAGACGGCCCGGAGGAACTGGAAGACCAGCATGGTCGAGATGACCATGGTTCCGGTCACCGAGATGCCGTAGGCCGTCGCCAGCGACTCGGAGTCGCGGAAGGAAAAGATCAGCATCAAGACGCCGATCAGCAGGAGAAGATTGACGCTCGGCACGTAGATCTGGCCGGTGTTGGTCTCCGATGTGAACTTGATCCGCAACCGCGGCAGGAAGCCGAGGTGAACCGCCGAGCGGGCCAGTGAAAATGCGCCGGTGATGACAGCCTGGCTGGCGATGATCGTCGCCATCGTCGCAAGCAGAACCACCGGCAGCAAGGCCCAATCGGGATACATTAGAAAGAACGGATTGGCCGCCGTTTCGGGATGGGCGAGAACCAGCGCGCCTTGGCCAAGATAGTTGAGGAGCAATGCCGGAAATACGAGCACGAACCATGCCGTCTGGATCGGGCGGCGGCCGAAATGCCCGAGATCGGCATAGAGCGCTTCGCAGCCGGTGACGGTCAGAAAGACGGCACCGAGCACGATGAGGCCGACGGTGCCGGCATGGGTGAGGAACAGGAATGCATTGATCGGATTGAGCGCCTCCAGGATTGTCCAGTCGTCACCGATATGGATCAGACCGCCCGCCGCCATGGCCAGAAACCACAACACCGTAATCGGCCCGAAAAACATCGAGACGGCAGCCGTTCCCCGCGACTGGACGCCAAACAGAACGATCATGATCGCAGCCGAGGCAAGCGGCACGTATTCGGCAAAGGCCGGTGTGACGAGCTTCAGGCCTTCGAGCGCCGACATGACCGACAGAGCAGGCGTGATCATCGCATCGCCGATGAACAGAGCCGCTCCAATCAGCCCGGCGAAAAAGAGCACAGGCACGTTTCGCCCCATCTTCTTCATCAGCAGGGCGAGAAGCGAAAGCGTGCCGCCTTCGCCATCATTGTCCGCTCTGAGAAGGAAGAGCACATATTTGAAGGTCACAATGATCGTCAGCGTCCAGACCATCAGCGAAATGAGGCCGACGACCTCGGCCTCGTGGACGCCATCGGCGGCAAAGGGCCTCAGCGCCTCACGAAGGGCATAGAGCGGGCTGGTGCCGATATCGCCATATACGACGCCGATCGCGCCGACGACCAACCCGACGAAGCCCTTTCGGCCGGTACCTTCACCCGTTCTGTCTGCATGTGTCGACGTCATGGTTCCCCGCTCATGCCACCTGGCCTTGAACACAAACATATGCCGCATTGCAGAACGGCAAGTAAATTGATGTGGCGTGCGATTTTTTTGTGAGCAGTCAGGACGCCCAAACCGGTGCAACCATACGGTTAACACGCGCGGCGGCTGTCGGTTGTCCTGGGGCATTCATGTCCGTAGCCGGCAGGGGTGATTACCGGCTTTTGCTGGGTGATTGGAGCCATGTGCACTGTATTACTTGGCGCATCTAAAGTATTATTCATAGTTATCTTGAATGTAGCTCGTATAGGTGACAACCAAAATCGCACACTATCGTCAACTCCCTGGCGAATGATCTTGGCGCTCAAGCACTTGCGGGGTGCGGTGCGTCGCCTCTGAATGAACCTCGTTCGGATAGCGGATGTCTAGCCAACTTGCCTGCAAAATATGCGTTCTGCCGGGTTTGCGATGGTCGTGTCCATTCGAGATCGATGGCTTGCACTGGGTGATTTTCGGTCTCGTTTCGGACAAATTCTTGCCGCCAAAATGCCAGTATTAGTTGTTTCTAAATCACGCCATAATTGGCACCTACGTTGCCGCTCCTGATTTATTCTTTGCCACATTTCTGAATTTCAACATTATACAAACAATGGTGGGTAACTATGAAAGTTATTCTCGTCATCGTCCTCACGGTGCTTGCCGTGCCCTGTGAGGCGGACATGCTGGGCACGGCATCCAAGTACAAGAGCATGCACGAACGCTCCATTTCCTTCCTCAGCATCAATCCCCGCAGGGTTTCGTGGTGCGGGGCGTTCCTGGCCTTTGTCGCCAAGCGATCTTTCCGGCAGCCGCCGCCCAATCCTAATATGGCGATATCCTGGAAAAATTTCGGCAGGCCGGTCTTCTTCCGCTCAGCCAGGCGGGGAGACGTGGTGGTGATCCGAAGCGGCCGACGCTTCCATGTCAGCCTGTTCGATCACATCGACCAGCGCCGACAGTACGTCTACCTGTTCGGAGGCAATCAATCCAACCGGGTGCAATTGTCCAGGTATCGCGCCAGTTCGGTCGTCGCAGTGCGACGATGATGCCGGCTTGCAGGCCGAGTGCGCGCGCGTGGCCGGTGGCCGACCTCGTCCTTCGAGGCCCTGCGGGCACCTCAGCAAGGATGAGGTGGGAGAGAGGGTGCGGCTTGTGTCGCCGCGCCGTGCCAGGGGCCAGACTCTGCAAGGCAATGGATTGGCGACGGACGCAATTGCAGGTTAGCGCGGATAGGAATTGCCGCTGACACTCCTGAACGCGGTGATGATGCTCTCCACCGCCAGTTCTGCCTGATCCGATGTCGTTTGGAAATTGGTGACGGAGAGGCGCAACACGTCGCGGCCGCGCCATTTGGCGCCGCCGGCGAAGATCATGCCGTCGGCCTGGATCCTTTCGATCGTCTTTCGGGTCAGGGCGTCGCCTTCTTCGGAGGGCAGGTCGGCTCCGAAGCGGATGACGAGCTGGTTCAGCGTCACCTCGTTTAGAATGGCGATGCCGGGCTCGCGAGCAAGCAGATCGGCTGCCAGCCGCGCCGAGGCGCAGCACTGGTCGATGAGGGCGGCCACACCCTCGCGGCCGAGATGTTTCAGCATCGCCCAGGTGGCGAAGCCGCGCGCGCGCCTCGAAAGCTCCGGCACGTAATGGGAGGGATCGCGTTCGCCTTCGCCGGCGAGCGGCAGATAGCTTGCGGCGATCGTCATGGCGCGGCGATGGGCGAGCTCGTTGCGGACGATCGCATAGCCGCAATCATAGGGCGTCTGCAGCCATTTATGGCCGTCGGTCGCCCAGCTGTCGGCCGCTTCGATGCCGCGGCTGAGATGGCTGGTCTTCACTGACGCCTGCGCCCAGAGGCCGAAAGCACTGTCAACGTGCACCCAGGCGCCTTTCGCTTTCAAGAGGGGGATGATGGCGGCGAAGTCGTCGAAGGCGCCGGTATTGATCTGCCCGGCCTGGAGAATGGCGATGACGGGACCGGAGACCGTATCGAGCGTGCCTGTCAGCGCGGCCAGGTCGATCCGCCCCACTGGATCTGTGCGCACGCGCAGCACGCGATCGTGGCCGAGGCCCAGGAATTGCAGCACCGAGAACACCGTCGTGTGGGCGTCGTCGCCGATCAGCACGGTGATCTCGGGCCCGCCGAACAGGCCATTGGCATCGGCATCCCAGCCGACTTGGCGCAGCACCTCGCCGCGTGCGGCGGCAAGGCAGGTGAAGTTCGCCACGGTCGCGCCCGTCACGAAGCCGACCGAGCTTTCGGCCGGCAGCTTCAGGAGATCGAGAAGCCATCTTGCAGCAACGGTCTCGACGGCGGCCGCGGCCGGAGCGACAGTATGATTTCCGGCATTCTGGCCCCAGGCGCTGGTAAGGAAATCAGCCGCGACACCGACCGGATGCGAGCCGCCGATGACCCAGCCGAAAAAACGCGGGCCGGTCGTCGCGTGCAGGCCGGGCTCGGCGCCATCCGAGAGCTGCCGGATGACATCGAGCATATCGGAACCGGCGGCCGACAGCGGCTCGTCGAAAGCGGCGAGGGAGGCGGCGTAGTCGTGAGTGGGCACATGGCGGGCGGGCGCTGCTTGCCGGAACGCGGCCGCAAGCCGAGCGGCTTCCTGAAACAGAGATGCGATTGCCGACATGCGGATCCCCTTCTGTCGTCGATCCTGAAGGGCCGCCGCTCAAAGCGAACTGCTCTATCAAGGCAGTTTAGCCGATATCGCCGGCGCTGTCGTTGCGCGCCTCGAGGACGCATATTGAGGTTGGCGCACAGTATGCCGAGCGCTCCTGCCCAGGGCACTGCCCGAAATCGTCGTTGCTACGAGTGCGAGAGCTGTAGCCCCGCGAAGTCCTGGCACATACAGGAGGATTTGAGTGGCAGCCGCCTTCGGCGCACGTCTCGCCTTTACCGGGATGCTTAAGATAAATCGAGCATAGCGGGAGATGCTTTCTTATTCTCTCCAATAACCACCCTACCATCTGCTGTTCATTTCTGAAATTATTAACGTATGCTTAAAATCTATTGCATTTTGCCAAGTATCATTCAATAATGTGGAAATATCATTCGCGCCGCTGTCAAGGCCGCTCTGCCAATCAGCGAGGGATATGCATTGAAGTATTTCGTTGTCTACGCGCTGGTGTGCTCTATGGTCGGGATAATTCTTCTCGTCTTCATCCATCAGATTGCACCCTTCAAAATGGACAGACTCAGCGATCAAGCGACCGCCTGGTCAGCCGCTACATCGGCGACCGGGTCAGCCGATACGCCGGCGACTGGGTCAGCCGATCAATCGCCGACCAGGTTAGCCGATCAATTGGCGACTGGGCCGAGCGAACAGCCGGATGAGCTGGTCGTTCGGTCGACGCGCGAACCGGCGACCGACCAACCAGCCGTCCAGCCGCCGGATCAATGGGACCTCCGGCCATCGAACCAACCGGTGGTCATGCCATTCAATCAATCGGGCGTCCGGAAGGGCGGCCGGGTCGGAACTTCGGCGGAGTAATCGCCAGCGGAGCATCGGCCTCGCCCTTGGAGGTTCTCGCGGGGCGCGACTCAGAGTGAGGTCTCCGTGGAGGCGCGTGCATCCTTCTGCGCCGGCTAGCATATGCGCGGCATCCTCCAACTCATCCTGAGGCGCGTAGCCCATAGGGCGGAGCCTCGATGGACATACCGCAGCGGCTTCTTGCATTCTTTCCACGTCAGTGCACCCGCCTCGTCCTTCGAGCCGTGCAGGCGCCTCAGGATGACGCTCTCTCTGGCGCTGGCGCGAGGGGTGGCGCAATAGGAGCAGGAATCGAAGTCATCGCGTCGGCTTGCATCGGCCGGAGCCCTCTGTAATGACGTAGCTGAGATATCCGAGGAGGTCTCCGATGGATGCGAGCGGCGTGACGATCAGGCTTATCCAGGCAGACGAAGTGGAGGCTTTCCGGCGTATTCGCCTGGAAGCGCTACGCGCCGAGCCGTCCTCCTTTGCCAGCCGCTACGAAGATTGGGAGATCTTGCCCGACGAGGAGTGGCGCAATCGCCTGAACGAGCCGGTTTTCATTGCGTTTCAGGATAATGAGCCCGTCGGTATAATGGGCCTGCTGCGGCAGCGCTCGAGCAAGATGGTCCATCGCGCGACGATCGTCATGGTCTATATCCGCGCCCACCTGCGCGGAACGGGTCTCGCTGGAAAGCTGCTGGAGGCGGTTTCCGATCACGCACGCGACTTCGGCATTCGGCAACTGGAACTGTTCGTCAGCGCGGAAAACCCCGCGGCAATCCGCTTTTACCAGCGGCAGGGCTTCTCCGAGATCGGCAGGATCCCCGGCGGGGTTCTGGAGGAGGGCAGGGAGATCGACGACGTTATAATGGCTCGCCGTCTGGTCGATTGGGCCTGACGGGGAAATTCAGCTCAAACCCCTTTACCTCATCTATTGACCTCAAGCGCGGTTGGGGTCGCAGGATGCCGGCATTAAAGCGCGTCGCGATCTTTCAGAATCGCTCCTTGCGCTTTAGCTCGTTGTTTTTGCGCATGTCGTTGCCGCAAAACCGCTGCACACTTTTGCGCGACATGCTTTGGGCTGGAGGTTTGCCGTGACGAAGATTCTGAGAGACGAGGATCTGGCCGGCAGTGCGTTGATGGGCGTGGCGATGGATGCGCTCGAGACCGCTTTTCTCGCGAGAGCCGGCAATCGGCTGGTCTCTCCGCCCCGGCATCATGTGTCCTTTCCCGATCAAGGCGATCTCGTCTTCACCGTCGGCGGTATCCTTGGCGACAAACCGCTCGCGGGCTTTCGGGTCTATGAAACATTCGGCGGGACGGAGCATTCGCAAATCGTCGCGGTGTGGTCGGCCGACGATGCCAGGCTCAAGGGCATCGTCCTCGGAGAACGCCTCGGCAACCTCAGGACCGGCGCCATCGGAGGTCTCGCCATCCGCCATCTCAGCGCGCCTGATGCCAGGATCGTTGGGATCCTCGGCAGCGGCGCGCAAGCGCGAACTCAGCTTGCCGCAGCCGCCGCCGTTCGAAAACTGGACCGTGCCCGCGTCTATAGCCGCGACGAGAAAAATCGCGCCGCCTTCGCGGCCGAAATGCAGCACGCCCTGGGGCTGGAGGTGGACCCTGTCGGCAGCGCTTGCGAAGCCGTTGATGACGCCGACATCGTCATCTCCGCGACGACGAGCCAAACGCCCGTCGTCCATGCGCGGGATCTGAAGCCCGCCGTGCATGTCAACACCGTCGGCCCGAAAACGCTTCGGGGATACGAGCTCGGCCTGGATGTCGCTGATGCCGCAGCGGTAATCGCGACGGATTCTCCCGAACAGGCCCACGCCTACGCTTCGCCCTTTTTCCTCGCCGGTTCCGGCAACGAAGATCGTTTGGCCGACCTTGCCGACATCATTGCCGGGAGGACGGCGGGGCGAGGATCGCTTGGAGAGACGACGCTGTTTTGCTCGGTCGGCCTGGCTGGAACCGAAGTCGTCGTCGCTTCGGCAATCCTCGATAGGTTAGGGTTGTCGGCGTAGGCTTTGATTCAAGGCGGGCATTAAGCGTTTGTTTTGATGCAGGTTATCGTTGAGATTTTAGGAGCAGCGAGATCTACGACGTCAAATGAAAGGGCGCGGCATCCTCCAAGGTCCCTCGTCCTGAGGCGCGGAGCCCATAGGGCGGAGCCACGAAGGACACGTCGGAACCCTGCTTATTGCATGCGTCAATCGCCGGCACACCCGCCTCGTCCTTCGAGGCCCCTGCGCGGTGCCTCAGGATGAGGCTCTCTTGGAGGCCGTGCGGCAACCAGAGATGCGCTTAGAATCTGATTCAAGGACGCGCTTCAAGCCACTGTTCACCCTGTCCATTCGCTCCTTCACTCCAGACCCAGGACATCCCGCATGCCGTATTCGCCGGGCGCGCGTCCTGCGACCCAGCGGGCGGCGGCAAGCGCGCCGCGGGCAAACATGCCGCGATCGAGAGCCGAATGCGAAAGTGTTATGACTTCCTCGGCGGCGGCAAACAGCACGCTGTGTTCTCCTACCAACCCGCCGGCGCGCAAGACGGCGAAGCCAATCTCGCCGGGCGGCCGCTCGCCGGTGATGCCATCGCGCCCGCGCCGCTCGACGGATGCCAGGGAAACGCCGCGGCCCTCGGCGGCCGCTTCGCCGAGCATCAGCGCCGTGCCGGACGGCGCGTCGATCTTCCTGTTGTGGTGGGCCTCGAGGATTTCGATATCCCAGCCATGCGCGGGAAGGGCGCGCCCCGCCTGAGTGACGAGACCGATCAGCATGTTCAAACCGATGGAGAAATTACCAGAGCGCAGGATCGGAATCGTCCGGGCAGCCTCAGCGATCCGGTCGAGGTCATCCGGCTCGAAACCCGTCGCTCCGATCACCAGTGCCGGACCGCCGGCTGATGCGCACAAGCCGGCAAGTTCGGCGGCAGCGCTTGCCGTCGTGAAATCCAGAATCACATCGGCCTCCGCGATCGCATCCGAGCGGTCGATCAGCCCGGCGCCTGCAGAGCCCTCACGACCGATGCCGCCGACGAACGCAAAAGTCTGATCGGCCGCCAGCAGCGGCAGGATGGCACGACCCATGCGGCCGTTCGCACCGGCGACGGCTATTTTGATGGATGAGGTCACGGTCTTTCCTAGCTCAGAAGGGCGAGTGCGAAGCGGAGGAGGTTTGTCGCGTTAGACGCAGATAAAACAGAGCGACGGCGTAAACAACTAGTACGACGGGTATTTCCGCCAAGACCGGAAGCAGGATCATTCCGTCGCCAGGTCCCGTCTCTTCTCCGGGCGCCATCACCGGCGTTGCCAATATGGCGAGCGTGATTGGCGAGAAACACACCCATAGAAACGCGAATAGGTATAGCAGCCATCTACGGCGCGTGAGCATCCGCGCGATGAAGATCGCCGAAGCAGGTATTAGGATGTTCAAAACAAAGACAAGCGAAAGCGCAAAGAATTCCGGCAGGATTGTCGGGTAGTGCGGATTGTACGCCATGAGGTTTTCTCAGAGGCTGCTATCGATCGGATGTCGGCAAGTTCCGGAGGCTGCTTGGCGTTACCAATTGCCGGGGTCGGCGGTGTGATCGATGCTGGCGAATTCATCCGCCTTTTCCCGGTCAAGCTTCACCTCCGTGGTCACCGTGGTCTCGTCGGTGACCGTATAGCGGTCAGGGACCGATCCTCTTGATAGTTCCTGATACAGGAGCAGGGCAGCCTCCTCGGCAGTATCTGCCTCGATCTCCCGGGTGACTGATACGGTGAACTTGTGCATGGCTTCTGCCCTCTCGACCGGCGCGCAGGCGTACCCGTGGCTTGCGCAGTTTGACACGAGTTTTGTGTCTAGGACACCAAAACTGCATTGTTCAGACTTTGATTCATGCGACGGTTTCAGTCTTTGTTTTTATGAGTTTGTGTAGACTCCGCCGGTGGTGCAGCAACACGGCGGTCACCAGGCATGAACCCTTGTTACGCAACGACGTCGGATATCGTTTCGGCCGAAGCGCCTACCAGACTGAACTCGCCGTCGCGAAGGCGATAGAATCCGTATTGGGGAACGGGCAGTTCCAGCATCTCTCGTTTTGAAAGGCCAGAATAGACACCGCGGACCAATCTGCCAAACAGCCCGTGAGAAATCGCGACTGTCGTTCCGCGTATGCCTGAGATCCAGTCCTTCGCCCGGGCACAGGCAGCATCAAAGCTTTCTCCGTCGGGAGATTTGAAATACCAATCAAAAGCGTCGGACCCGTCCAGCATTCCCGGAAACTCGTTGTCGATTTCGAACTTGGTCATGCCGTCCCAACAGCCGATGGTCACCTCCATCAGCCGCGGTTCCTGGTGGGATTCCAAAGGCAATATCCGTTTCACTCGAGCCGCAGTCTCTTTCGTTCGACCTAGCGGGCTAACTTGGAGTTGGAATGAACGCTCGGTGCCTGCGACTTCCTTTTTCAGAAGCTTCGCCGCCTGTTCGGCCTGTTCGATACCGCGCTCCGTAAGGGATGAATCTTTCTGGCCTTGGAAGCGGCCTAAGCTGTTCCAAATGGTCTCGCCATGGCGAAGCAGGAAAATCATCAGCGTTGTTCCAGGCAAATCAATGCAACAATGAGGGGTTTATTGAAGCGAAGAGGACGGTGCAGCAGCTCGCTCATGCTACAGATCAATGATGACTGCAATTGGCGCGATCCGGGAGAGCCAGGCCCTCTTTTATCGGCTCTTTGCGTCCGCTTGGCAGCGCTCGGCAGTCCTTCCCGAGAAATTGCTACCATGGGCTGGAGAAAGACGGTTTGCCTCATATCTAACGAAGGAAATGCGAAACGAAGAGCGAAAGGACCGCGCAATGGCGAAGAATACGATCTGCGTATGGTATGACAAAGACGCCGAGGAGGCTGCCCGCTTTTATGCCGCGACGTTTCCAGACAGTGCCGTAGGCGCCGTCATTCGTGCACCGGGAGATTATCCGGATGGCAAGCAGGGAAACGTCTTGGTCGTTGAATTCACCGTTGCGGGTATTCCTTGCATCGGCCTGAACGGCGGTCCAGCGTTAAAACACAACGAAGCCTTTTCATTTCAGATTGCAACCGACGACCAGGAGGAAACCGACCGCTACTGGAACGCCATCGTCGGCAATGGCGGCCAGGAGAGCGAGTGCGGCTGGTGCAAGGACAAATGGGGTGTGTCCTGGCAGATTACGCCACGTATCCTTTCCGAAGCGCTCGCGGCAGGTGGCGACCAGGCAAAGCGGGTTTTCGATGCGATGATGACCATGAGGAAAATCGACGTCGCGGCGCTCGAGGCGGCTCGGCGCGGCTGAACCTTCACGCAGTAGGTTTTCCGGAGTGTCGGGTCCGGTGAGATTGACCTACATTTCCAGGGTCCTTCGGAAACGGGACAGGCTGTCAAAACCAGAGATCGCGCACGCAGCGCTCTTTGGACGGAAGATCTTCGAACGTATCCAGGCCGTCGAAGTGATCGATTGGCAGATCGGCGACCAGATCCGGCGGCGCAAGCCGGATGTTGACCGCCATGCGCCGGCGGCCATCCTTTTGAAGCCGCAGGCCGCGCCAGCTCAAGACACAGGCGCAGGATGGGCAGAACAAGATTTCGAGGGACGAGGTCTCCCGGCCGGAGCGGGTATAGGAGGCGGTTTCTCCGCTGAGAGCGATACGCTCTCCTTCGTAATCATAGGCCCAGAGCGTGCCGTAGCGGCGGCAGAGAGTGCAGTTGCAGGCGGTGATCGAGCCGGGATCACCTCTAAGTGTCCAACTCGCCTTGCCGCAATGACATGAGCCCGTCAGCATGAGCGTCAGTTCAATCCTGCTTCTTGTTCAAGGACGGCATCCTGCCTCAATGGCGCGACGACCGCAATTGGGGCTTTCGGGCGCTCGCTGTCCCGCGCTCGCCAGGCTCTGTTTTGGCGATATTCCCGTTTGGTCAATTTATAAAAGTTCTAGTTGAGATGGCGGCCAAAAGATGATCCCATACGACTTGGCGTAGTCCGAGTCCACGCTTCCTCCCAATTTTGATCCGAGCGGCCCATGTCGATTTCCGATGCGATTTACCGTCCCTTCGAAACGTTGATCCGGCCGCTCGACATTCCCTACCGGCCGCTGCCTTCCAAAGGTCCGGTGACGGTGCTCCTGCACTTCATCTCGATGTTCCGTGGCGTGCTGATCGCGCTTGCGCTTTGCTCCATGGTGTTCGAGTTGATCAACCTGACGATCGTCTGGGGGCTTTCGGTCATCGTCGATGGCGTGACGCAACAGGGCGCCGCCGCCTTCTTGCACAATGAATGGCTGCTGTTGACCGTTCTCGGCTTCCTGATCTTTCCGGTCATGCCGATCGTGTCGTTCATGCTGAATACGCTGAACTCGCATACTTTAGGCATCGGCATGCCGGCTGCCATTCAATGGCAGGGACATAAGGCGGTGGAGCGGCAAGACCTTGCCTTCTTCCATGATCTCTATGCCGGCCAGGTTGCCTCACGCCTCTCGCAGGTATCCTCCGCCGTCCAGCAGCAGATCCTTGCCGGCTTCCAGTCCATCCCGCGCTTCCTGATGCAGCTGGTGGGCTCTGTGATCCTGCTGAGCGCACTCGCCTGGCAGCTTGCCCTGCCTGTCGTCGTCTGGATCGCGCTCAACATCGCATTCACCGCCAGGATCGTGCCAACCTTCGTCCAGCGCTCGCGCCGCACCGCCAAGCAGCGCAGCCTGGTCGCCGGCGCCATCACCGATCTTTATACCAACATGCAGATGATCAAGCAGTTTGCGGCCGAAGACAGCGAGGCCGGCGCCATCCGCCGCATCATCCAGAGGACCGTGCAGACGCAGCACAGCGAACAGCGTATCTATCGGTCGTCGGAAGTGACTGTCGTCATTCTCAACACGCTGCTGTGGCTGACCATGCTGTCGATCGGATTTTCCGGCCTTGTCAAAGGCTTCCTCACGGTCGGCGAGTTCGTCGGCGCGGTCTACATCCTCAACCGGCTGTCGTCGCAGATCTTCGTCTTCCTCCAGATGGGCCAGCAGATCTTCCAGGCGATCGGCACGATCAAGGACGCCATGCCCGTCATGACCACACCTCCGACGATCACCGACCGGCCGGATGCGACCGAGCTCAGTGTTCAGCGCGGCGAAATACGTTTCGAGAACCTCCACTTCGCCTACAAGTCAGGCAAGCCTGTCATCAACGACCTGTCGCTGACGGTCCGGCCCGGCGAGAAGGTGGGTCTGGTCGGCCTCTCCGGCGCCGGCAAGACCACGCTCGCAAATCTGCTCCTGCGCTTCTACGACATCGGCGACGGCTCGATCCTGATCGACGAGCAAGACATCCGGGCGGTCACTCAGTCAAGCCTTCGCCGCGCGATCGGGGTGATCGCGCAAGACGTCGCACTGCTGCACCGGTCGGTCGGCGACAATATCCGCTACGGCCGTCCAGAGGCGACGCAGAACGAAATCGAACGGGTGACGAAGATGGCGAGCGCCGATGCCTTCATCGCTGATCTGACTGACAGCGAGGGCCGCAGGGGCTATGACGCCTTCGTAGGCGACCGCGGCATCAAGCTCTCCGGCGGCCAGCGCCAGCGTGTCGCTATCGCCCGCGTTCTGCTGAAGGACGCGCCGATCCTGGTGCTCGACGAAGCGACCTCCGCGCTCGATAGCGAATCCGAAGCCGCCATCCAGGGGCGGTTGAACCTCGTCATGGAGGGAAAGACGGTGATCGCCATCGCCCACCGGCTGTCGACCATCGCCAGGATGGACCGGATCGTCGTGCTCGATCGCGGGCGGATCGTGGAGGAGGGCAGTCCGGACGAACTAGCCGAAGGCGACGGCCTGTTTGCCCGCCTGTGGAAACGCCAGACCGGCGGCTTCATTCCCGAAGACATCGTTGAAGCATTTCCGGCCTCACCCAGGGCTGACTGAGTCGTTGAATTTTTTGTCGCGGCAGACTGAGTCGACGCACCCCTTGACGATCACGGCGGCACTCCTGCCTATTGCCTGCAAGGGAACCGGGGCAGGGTGGTCATGATCAATCCGTCGAGCAACTCGGGAATGCGCGACGCCGATGTCACCATCCGTCGCATTCTCAAGGTCAACCATGCGGGCGAGTTCGGTGCTATCAGGATCTATGGCGCCCAGATCCTGATGGCCCGGCGGCTGTTTCCCGACATCGTGCCGGCGCTTGAAGAGATGCGTGAGGACGAGATCGACCATTGCCGGCTGTTTCGCGAGGCAATGCCTGCAAGGCGCGCCAGGCCCTGCCGCGTCATGGCCTTCTGGAGCCTCGGCGGTTCCGTACTCGGCATCCTGACGGCGCTTGGCGGGCGCAACATGATCTGGATCTGCACAGAGGCCGTTGAAAGCACGGTCCACCGCCATCTCGAAGACCAACTGGCCTTCCTCGCCAAGCGCGATCCCGAGCTTCACGCCCTGATCGCCTCGATACAGGAACAGGAGCTGGCGCATCTGAGGAAGGCTGAGGACAGTCAAAGGAGACGGGGCCTGAACCACGCCTTGCTCCTGCCCATCATCGGCTCTCTGACCGATCTGATGATCTGGCTCTCCACCTGGGGTGACTCGAGCTGGATGCGCGCCGAAATGACACGTGCGGGGAAGGGATAGGCTTTGACGGGGAGGTTCGGAGGAAGCAATGGCGGCAGAGGCAACGGTAAACTTTGAGGTCGGTGGGGATCATGTTGTCGGAACATTGCGTCTGACGGCCTCGGCAAACGCACCGACTGTCGTGCTTCTCCATGGGTTCGGAGGAACGCGGCACGAACTCATGATTTCTCAGACCGGCACCGGTATCTTCACGCATACGGCGGAGAAGCTCGCGTCTCTCGGTTTTTCGAGCCTAAGGATTGACTTTCGAGGTGTCGGCGAAAGCGGCGGACGCTTTCAGGACACGACATATAATCGCCAAATCGAGGATTGCATCGCCGCCATGGACTTCGTCAGCGATCTGCCGTCGGGTGGTCCGAATGCGATCTTTCTGCTGGGATGGAGCCAGGGTGGCCTGGTTGCTGCCGTGGCGGCGGGCCGAACAAATCGACCAGCGGCGGTCGCGCTCTGGGCCCCTGTCGGCGAGCCGAAACTATCCTTTCCAGCCTTGATTGGGCGTGATGTGTATGAACGGGCGCTCGAAAACCGATCGCCCACCAAGCTTCAACTTCCGTGGGGCTCGTCCATGACTCTCGGCCATGACTTCTTTGCCGACGTCGAAAGCCTGGATCCGCTGGACGAGATTGCTAAGTATGATGGACCGGTTTTCCTTGCCGAAGGCAGCCTGGATACCGCCATTCCTGTGGGAACAGCGGCAAAGTTCGCTCGGGCGCATAAGGGGGCACACCAAGTTTGGGAGGCTCCCATGGATCACATTTTCAACACTTGTAAGAACGTCGATATGCTGGACCGGCTGATCACGGCCACGGCAAGGTTTTTTGGTGACCGGCCGGATGATAGATGAGGCACAAGGCTCAACGCCCGCCTCAATGAATACCGGTTCTATTCGACAAGCCCGAGGATCGGGCCGTAACCGCCGTGCCAGGAGCGGTCGTTGCGGCCCATTGCCGGATGGTAAAGCCCGACACCGTTTCCGCCATCGAGAAACAAGGCGTCGGGGCATTTCAGATTATCGCGGAAGAGCCGCGCGAAATCGTCGAAATTCACCCCGTCTTCGCTGATCGCCAAGCGAACCGTGCCGGCCGCGCAGACGCCGACACCGCTTCGGCGGGTTCGATCCGTCGAGCCTGGGATGAAGATCGGGTTCAGCGTGCCGGCGATGACAAGCATCGGGCCGGACTGTGTAGCGAACCGCACTTTGGGCGCAAGCTTCAGAAATTCATCTGTAGGGAGGATGCCTGCGCCGGTTTCACTCAGAAAGAACACGCCGTTCGGCTTCTTGTAGAAATTGGGTACCTGGCTGGCGGAGCTTTCGGCCTTTGCGGTATTGGCGGGTTTCAATTCCCTGCTGTTTTCGACATACAGTCCCATCGGCGAAAAATCGGCCCGGTACATGCCGGCGTTGACGGCCAACACCAGCGTCTTCCCCGCCGCGTGAACGGCTTCGGCAAGGCTTGAAAAGGTGCGGTACGGTGCGCCATCGGCGCCCTTCCAGAACAGGCGGAGGTCGGCTTTTTCAAGGTCCAACGTGCAGACGACGTATGCCGCATCTTCAAAGGTTTCCCGCTCGCATTGTCCGGCATGCGCTCGATGTGGGGACATCATCATTGCTGTCAGCATCATGGCCGCGGCGAGCATGCCCTGTTTCAGATAGGTCATTGGTCTCACGGTCTCGACCTCGTCAAAATGTGCCCGACAAAGCCGTGCAGGCGAGTAGCACGCCCGTCAGGATATTGGCGAGGAAGAGGCGGTAATTCAGGTCGGGGCGGGCAAGGTCGATCCGCCGGGTCTGCCAGGCGAGATGAGCGGCGATGACCAGCATTCCGATTGCATAAGGCGGCGACATGTCCAGCAGCCAGCCGCCGAGCGACCAGGCCCCGACGGCCAGAGCATAGAACAAGCCGATCCACATCTTGCCGTGCCTGCCGAACAGGATTGCCGTCGACTTCAGGCCGAGGCGGGTATCATCCTTCAGATCGACATAGGCGTAGACCGTATCATAACCGATCTGCCAGGCGATGGCCCCGCCCCACATCAAGACGGCGCCGGCCGGAATATGGCCTGCAAGCTCGGCCCATGCCATCAGCATCCCCCAATTGAACGCTGCACCCAGGACGGCCTGGGGCCAGTGGGTGAAGCGCTTGCAGAGCGGGTAGATGAAGACCAGCGGCAGAACCGAGATTGCCACCAGGCACGTATAGGGTGTCAGGAAGAGTAGAAGCGATGCCGCAGCCACGAGTTCCACGGCCAGAAAGACGAAGGCGTGCAGGGTGCGGAGCTCCCCGCTTGCAAGGGGCCGGAAGCGAGTCCGTTCCACATGGCCGTCAAACTTCCGATCCGCGATGTCGTTGACCGTGGAACCGGCACTTCTCATCAGCACGGCGCCGAGAGAGAAGATCGCCAACTGCAAGAAGTTCGGCAGACCGTGCGATGCCTGGATGATGGCGGCCCAGCATGGGAAAAGCGTCAACCAGATTCCGACCGGGCGATCGAGCCGCGCCAGTCGCGTGTATGGCCGCCATGCGGCCGGTAACCGGCGATCCACCCAGTCGCCATGGTTGATGTCGCTGAGATCAGGGCGGCTGAGTGTCGTCATGATGTGATCTAAAATTCCTATCGCAATAAACCGGATGCCTCAGCTTTTCATCGCCATCGGTGACGCCGAGAATAGGAATTTTTGCAAGCACTGCAACGGCAGTCTGCCGTGACTAAAGCGCGTCGCGATCTTTCAGATTCCCTCCTTGCGCTTTAGCTCTTTGTTTTTACGCATGTCGTTGCCGCAAAACCGCTGCAAACTTTTCCGCGACATGCTTTAACATCCCCGCCCGCATGACCTGCCGAATGGATACGCCGGTTATGCGTGAGCCGGCTGGATGCTGTCCTCTACAACGCTGAGGTCCAAGTGTCGCAATTCAATCGTTACGACTATTCCTATCTCCCCGCCCATATGACGTGCGGGCCAGCGCCGCGATCCGGTGCATCCCTTGGCAGGCCGAAGAAGCGCTTTGCCATTTCGGTGGGGCCGAGATCCTCCAGAGATACGAACCCCAGGCTCAGCAATCGCTCGGAGATTTCCTTCGGATCGAAGTGTGTCAGCCACGGTTCGCCGGCCGCAGCCGTGCGCGATCCCATTTCCGCCGCGCGGGCACGGCGTTCGGGTGAATAATTTTCGAGGGGTTCGCTGTAGTCGAAGACGACGGATGCGCTCGGCAGGCCGGCGACGAAGCGCAGCAGGGAAAAGACCGACGCCTCCTTGAGATAGGGCACGACGCCGAGCCAGATGAAGAAGGATGGCGTTTCCAGCTTGAAGCCGGACGCGACGAGGCACTCTTTGAGATCTTCCTGCTCGAAATCGACCGGAACGAATGTCGGCGGGGCGTGCGTCAGCTCGGTTTCGTTCAGCCGCGTCTGCTTCCAGCTTTGCGTGGCAGGATGATCGACTTCGAAGACCTTCAGGCCGGCATGGGGATTGCGCAGTGCAAAGGTGTCGAGCCCGGCGCCGAGGATAACTGCCTGCCGGACGTCTCTTGCTACGGACAGGGCAAGGCAGTCTTCGGCATATCGGCTGCGTGCCGCCATGAAGAGGCGAAAGGATCGCGTAGAGGGGTCCCGGGCTTTCAGGTCAGCCTCGGCGCTCGCCTCCTCACCGAGTATCCGGCGAGCGTAGGGGTCGAAGAAGATTGCGCCGCCATCGACGTTCTGGTGCGCCGCCCTGTAGGCTGCAGCGCCCAGCGCGGTGCGGCTTGGTTCCGATGCTCGCATGAAAGCCTCGTTGTCTGTAAACCTTGGTCCCGACGCCCGGACCGTAGCTGACCCTTGTCATCGCGGGCAGGTTAAAACACGATTTTAACGATGTAAAGATTAGATCAAGACATGACTAGGGATAAAACAGCGACCCGCTATCATCACGGCAATCTGCGCCCCACGTTACTGGCGATGGCAAGGGCGCTTATCGAGGAGGGAGGCCCGGCGGCGCTCAGCATGCGGGAAATCGGTCGCCGCGCCGGGGTCTCGGCTCCGGCGGCCTACCATTATTTCAACAGCCTTGACGCCATCGCGGCGTCACTTGCCGAACAAGGCTTTGCCGAACTCAGCGAAACCATTGATGCCGCCCTGGATGGTCCCCGGCGACACCTGCTTGCCGGCGGCATCGCATATGTCGCCTTTGCCCGCGCGAATCCGGGCCTCTATCGGCTGATGTTCGGGGAGAGTTTTCAGGCCTATTCCAAAGGAAATGAAGCGATCCGCGCCTCGCGGGCGCGGGTTTACCGGCAGATGAAGGACGATCTGGAAAAACGGCTGACGCCTGAGGATGTGCCGATTGCCGCGCTCTTTCTTTGGTCGTTGACGCACGGCCTTGCCTTGCTGATGATAGACGGCCAGGTCGAACCCGACGCGGATCTCGACACGAAGATCGAGGATATCCTGAAGTTCGCCGGCATGAGGCTGCCTGCAGCGAGATAGGCGGTCGACGCCTTGAGCAAAAGCGAAAGGCACGAACATTCGGCAAGGAGCCCAAGACATTCGATCATTACCAAGCGGTACGAGCGGTACCGAGTGCCGTGGTATGAGAGGAAGAAACGTGGGCGACGTACGCCTTGAGCGACACGACACAGTTTCCCGGACAGCTGAGTTTGTGCAACGTCAAGTGCTTCAGCAATAACTCTGCGTCGCGCTTCTCGGATAGCGGAAATGTCACAGTCATGCGAGTTTCTCCAACGAACAACCTGAGCGTCTACAGAAATAGTGGTTAAATTTTTTTGCGCTGCAACAAGAAAATTTTAATAATAAAATTAAAATCGATTAGCTTTTCGGGTGGGATTTTTAAAATCGTTTGAAATTTGGTTCTGCGCTGGAAGCTTTCAATTCGCCGTCGGATGCAAGGCCGACCGCTCATGTTCCCTTGCGGGCTGCCCAGCTTCGGAGCCGCAATCCGTTCAGCCTGATGAAGCCTTCGGCGTCGTGGTGGTCGTAAGCGAGGGAGCTCTCTTCGAAGGTGACGAGGTCGGCGGAATAGAGCGAGCGAGGGGAGGTGCGAGAGATGACCGAGGCGCATCCCTTGTAGAGCCTTAGCGTCACTTCGCCGCTGACGAAGGCCTGGCTCCGGTCGATCAGGGCTTGCAGCATGTCCCGCTCGGGGGCGAACCAGAAGCCGTTGTAGATCAGCTCGGCGTAGCGGGGCATGATCTCGTCCTTCAGGTGGGAGGCGGCGCGATCAAGCGTAATCGATTCAATGCCTCGATGGGCCGCAAGCAGGATCGTTCCTCCTGGCGTCTCGTATACCCCTCGCGATTTCATGCCGATGAAACGGTTTTCGACGAGATCGAGCCGGCCGATGCCGTGTCGGCCTCCGATCCTGTTGAGCTCGGTGAGCAAGGTGGCCGGCGTCATCGCTTCGCCGTTTACGGACACCGGATCGCCGCTCTCGAAGCCGATGGTGACGGTCTGGGGGGTATCGGGAGCGTCGATAGGGTCGACCGTGCGCTGGTAGATGTATTCGGGCGCGACCTCGGCCGGATCTTCGAGGATTTTGCCTTCGGTCGAGGTGTGCAACAGGTTGGCGTCGATCGAGAAGGGCGCTTCGCCGCGCTTGTCCTTGGGCACCGGAATCTGATGCTTCGTGGCATATTCCAGTAGCTGGATGCGGGAGCGGAAGTTCCACCGGCGCCAGGGAGCGATGACCCTAATCGATGAATCGAGCGCATTGACGGCGAGTTCGAGGCGGATCTGGTCGTTACCCTTGCCCGTCGCGCCGTGGGCGACGGCATCCGCGCCGACCTCGCGGGCTATGGCGACCAGATGCTTGGCAATCAGTGGCCGGCCGATGGAACTGCCGAGCAGATACTGCCCTTCATAGAGCGCGTTGGCCCGCAGCATCGGAAAGACGAAGTCGCGGACGAATTCCTCCCGTAGATCGACAATGCGGATGTCCTTCACGCCAAGCATCTCCGCCTTTGCCCGCGCCGGCTGAAGCTCCTCGCCCTGGCCGAGATCGGCGGTGAAGGTGACGACCTCGCATCCGTAGCTCTCCTGCAGCCATTTGAGGATGATCGAGGTATCCAACCCGCCGGAATAAGCGAGCACGATTTTATTCATTTTTCCTACCATTGGTCATCTCCACATCGATGTTTGGAACGATAGGTCATGTCTTGCGCAATGAGCTTGCGAAGCGTCCTCAAAATTGCAAATAATTGGCATATTCTGCCATTTGTATGGAAACTGGAGCTATAACATGCCGACAGGGCTCGATGCGATCGATCGCCATATTCTGCGCGTACTTCAGCGCGACGGGCGCATTTCGAATGTCGAGCTGGCAAAGGAGGTGGGCCTGTCACCTTCGCCCTGCCTGCGCCGCGTGCGGCTGCTGGAAGAAGCCGGGATCATCGATCGCTATGTCGCCGTGCTGGATCCGGCAAAGGTCGGGGCGGGGCTGACGGTTTTCGCCCGCGTATGGTTCAAAACTCAGGATGCCGAGGTCACCCTGCGCTTCGCCGAAGCCGTGAGACGGTTTCCCGAGGTGATGGAGTGCTACCTGACGACGGGCGAGTGCGACGCCGTGCTTCGCATCGTCACCACCGATTTACACAGCTATTGGCGTTTTCAGGCCGACCACCTGACCCGCATTCCGAGCGTCCTCAGCGTCAAGACCGACGTGCCGATGGAAACGCTGAAGCGAAGCTACGAGCTGCCGTTGCGATAGGTCACGCGTGGCTCCTTGCCCGTCGGATGGGTGCCGACGGGTGGCCCGCCCCGTCTTCGAGGCCCCTGCGGGGCGCCTCAGGATGAGGCTGGAGAGAGGGCCGTGCTGATACAGGGTCACATCGGTCAGCCCTCATCCTGAGGCGCGGAGGCTGAAAGCCGGAGCCTCGAAGGACGAGGGCGGGTGATTGGGCGAACGGTTGCAACATGTTCATCGCATCCCCACGTGCCCTTGAAACGGGTAACGGAGCAGCCATGCACGACCGGGAGCAGAAGCCGAGCAATGGGGGATTCTTTCATGATTTTCAGTCGGGATTGGAAGCTATTGTCGAAGGGATCTGGGAGTTGGATTCCGAGATCGCTCTTCTGCTGGCGGTCGCACCCCTGCTGATCCTTGTTATCTTCTACGCATTCCGCGCTCTGTTTCGGCTGGGACGGTGGGTCTGGAACGCTTGCCGATCCGGCCGCGCCAAGAAGGCGGTTTCCAGATCGGCTGAGGCGTGATTAAGGAGCGCCGTTCAGGAGACTGTTGCTCCAGGGGTCAGTGGCCCTCGATTTCAGCCTCGGCCAGATGAAACTCGCAGGTCCGCAACGCTTCCCGATTGATCGAAAATCGGATTACTCCAACATCCCACCATTGGAAGCGTGGGCCCTCGGAATCGCTGCAGAGTTGAAGCAGGAGAATTGCATCGTCTTCGAGGTCGGATTGTAACCCGTCGCCGGTTCCCACCATGCGGTGTGACAAGTACCCGTTCAGCTCGGCCTGATTGGCGGGATTTCCGGCAGCAACCAATTCCGGTTCCATTTCAGCAATGCCGGGAAAATCGGTAAGAAGGGTCGTCAGAGATGCGCGGAAGGCCGTTTCGAGATGCGGGTGCAATCCGTAGTCTCCCGCTTGTTTTCGTAGTTGACGGCCCTCTTCCACGACGTTCAGAACCTTTTCGCGAAGTTCGGGGGAAAGCTTGGTTGCTCTGCCCAATGCGGTGAGGCTGCCAGTCAGCGCCATCGCTTGCTTCTTCCAACCGTCGTAGGCCTGCATCAAGGTGTCGGAGGGTTCACCCCAGTGCTCAAGAACATCATCCAGCGGCAGCGCATTTTCGCACCACTCATTTCTGGCTTCATTCAAAAGCATGACCGCGTCTTCCACGCGGTATGGCAGGCTCCATGATTTCAGCTGGATTTTAGAGTGATACCAGTTTTCTCCCTCTTCTCTCCGCAGCATTGAAAGGCAGTCATATGCCAGGTCGCTGATGTCGGACATTTCGACATCCACGCGAGCTTGGGGAGGCTGCTTTTGAGAGGTCTCAAGTGTCTTCGGCGCCTGGAGCTTGAACGGATTTATCCTCGTCCAAAAATTTCGGATGGCATCCGGAATGCCATTTGGCTCGTCGAAATCGGCCGGCTCCATGGCAATGGCGTTCTCAAAAGGCCGGACCCGAGGATCGTCTGATCCTGAAAATCGTGGGATGTCCCATAAATCGATCACGGTGAAGCGAACGGTGCACCTCGGGAAAAGCTCGCCTTTCGGGCTCTCTGGATTTCGATAGTTGCTTCCCGGTGTTTCACCGTAATCTAGATGATCGATTCTCCACCCGGCGTCCTCAGGAACTGAGCGGCTGGGAAAATCCGCGGCGTTGCCAGGGTAATAGAGAACACGCCAGGCATCCGAACCGTAGGTCTGGAGCGGCTCGTTGGATTCCGCCAAGGCAAAGAAATAGAGCACCCCCGTTTTCGGAAGCGCGCCGCGAGCCTCGATTTCAGGCAGTTCCTCCAGATTGATTTGCGCCAGGAAATCCAGCGATGCCTTTGTCCCATCCTCGAATTCGATCGTGGGCCAATCGAGGCTCGGCGGAAGATTCGGTTCTCCTCCGATCTGTGACAAGAGCCCCAGAGCTTCATTCGGTGGCCAAACCCGGTCCAACCTGATGCTTTTCTTGCGGTGAGGGCGCATCAGTGCAGCCGCCTGCTCGATTGTAACTGTGGGCGCCGTTCGATTGATCATTATGATTTTTCCGACTCTTTGCAGATAAGTGCCGGCGGGCGTGGATCCTTCAAGTCAGTGCCGGCTGAGCGTTGCACGCTATCTCAACGGTGCCCAAGAATCGTAAACTTGTTCAGCCGTTGGCGTGCCGCTCTGTGTGGCATTAGGCCGCTGGCCGGCCGGTGCGTTTCAACCACATCCGCCGCGTCCAGCGCGTCTCGCAAAAGGTTCTTTCGCAACGCTGCGGAAGCCAGAGCGCGGGCGCCGATTTGGCCCCGAAGCTTTGGGGTAACCCTGTCAACTATCACAACGCGCGGGACGCTAATTATCCGGAGCTGACATTGGAATTCCTGACGGCGAAAGAGGTCTTTCCCGTCCGCAGCCGCGGCTTCCTCAAGCGTGCATCGGCGGGACGCGCCTGAGGATCTGAAGCAGCGCACGTTCATTCACGACAGATTCCTCATCGACTGGGCGGCTTGGCTGCAAAGCACCGACTTCAGGGGTTGCCTGCGACGTTCAAAACATGATTTCGAATAGCGGCCGCACTTTCCCCAGGTGATGCGAATGTTACGTCCAAGACGAGCGTATTTTGATGCCGCGGATCGAGAACAGAAGCTCGTCGGCTGCGTTCTCTCGAGGCTTCTACATCTATTGATTTTAAGTGGACGCGGCGTGCGGGTGTAGAAATGCGGCGTGCCAACTCATCCTCGTCGCATAGCAATCGGATCGGCGCCAGCAAGGCCTGGCGCTGTTGAGCCGCGGCAGCAATTTGTTGAAAAGTGCGCATGCTACGCTGATCGCCGTCAATACCGGCATGCGTGAAGATGAAGTTTGCCGAGGAAGCGCTATAGGCGACGATCGCATCCAAGACGGCTTGCCGAACTCTTCCGGTGTATTCCCATATTCCGTTTGGGAGGGGAGATGTCCCGTCATCATCGATGAGGCGCAGTATCGGGTTATTGAACCAATGATTGTCGACAATCTTTGCGGAAAAAAGGGGGCTCAATTCTTTGGCGATCGCGAGTTTCCCGACGCCTGGAAAACCGATCAGCAGAATGAAAATATTCATACGGAGCAAACCTCCCCACTCTCGTCTGACATAGTCCGTGTGGCGCAATAGGGCTTTTCAATCCTTGCAGCTTACGCTCATTCAACTTGGATATGGATATGGTCGTCGTGGCGGGCGGCGCGGCAACCTTGGAAGCGGACATGGCTGTCGGTAATGCCAAGCGCGTTCTTCAGATGCGGCTCGATGAAGATCTTCTGCAGGCCGAAGCGCGCCACGCCTTCGCTCGTCAGCCAGGCGACCGCGGCCGATGTGCGCTGCTCCTCGATGCCATAGGCCGGAAACAACGGCTGCAGCGCGTCGAAATCCCAGCGTGTGGTAAGCCAGTCATTGCGCCCTTGGCATGGCAATTCGTCGCCCGGCGCGGGCTGCTCGAAAGCGAAATAACCGATCGGGGAGCGGGTGACGCCATCCAGGAAAGCGTCGTCCGCATCCTTGTAATAATAGGCGAAGTCGAGCTTTTTTCCGTCGGCATGCGAAAGGTGCGGCAGCAGCGGAAAGCCGTTGACGAAGGGGAAATTCGCATCCAGCGCGACGGTGACGGTACCGGGAAATTCCTCGTTCATGTGGGCGGCAAGCGCTTTTGCCAGATCGCGCAGGTGAGGGGTGACGTAGTTGCGGTTCAGCAGGCAATAGATCGGGGAGCGGACCACGAGCCTGTCTGTGGCGCTTGATATGCAGGAGAGGGGTACCCGCCCGACCATCGGGGCTGCGAGGCTCGCGGCAAATGTCGCACCGGCATAGCAAAACAGGAAGATGGCGAGCTTCGTCAGAAAGCGCCGGATGCCCCAGGCGCGCGACGCGGCCAAGGCGATGAGATAGGCGATGCCGCCGATCTGCGTGAGCAGCGTCAGAAGGAGAACGATCAGGACGTGGAGAGCAAAACGGAACACGGGGGAGGCCTTGCGGGACGTTACCATCCCTTAGGCGAGGGGATGGGGATCCGCAAGATGGCTGCAAACCGCCGACCGGCGAGACCTCTGCTTTTGATCTCAGAATTGACAGGATCAATTATCTGACTTAAGTCAGATAATATGGCTTGCGATCCTGTCTCCCGCGTCCGTCGCTTCAACCGTGCCGTCACTTCCGAAGTCGGCGCTCTCGACAGCTCTTTCCTCGGGCGCGGGCGTCCGCTCGGGGCTGCCCGCGTGCTCAATTCGATCGGACGGGGACAATCGGATGTTGCCGTGATCCGCGATTACCTCGGTCTGGACTCGGGCTTGATGAGCCGTCTGCTGCGCAGTCTGGAAGAGGAGGGGCTCATCGAGACGGTGCCGAACCCTCAGGACGCGCGTCGCCGCATCGCCAGATTGACCAAAATCGGTCAGTCCGAGTTCCAGGCTTATGAAGCGCTTTCCAATGCGCAGGCGGAGGGATTTCTGGCACGCCATCGCCGCCCGGAAGAACTCCTACGCGCCATGGACATCGTTGCTTCCTCGCTGAGGCGCGACCAGATCGTGATCGAGGAGACGGACCCTCGGCACGAGGACGCCAGCTATTGCCTGAGCGAATATTACGGCGAACTTTCACGCCGGTTTGAGAAGGGCTTCGATGTATCGCTGTCCCGCGATCCCGACGCCAAGGATATGACCCGTCCGCGCGGTGCGTTCCTGGTGGCTTTGTCCGATGGCCTGCCGATCGGCTGCGTCGGGTTGAAGGGTAGCGGTGGCGAGGTCGCGGAGATCAAAAGGCTCTGGGTCGCCCCCTCCGCGCGTGGCCTCGGGCTCGCAACACGCCTCATGTTTGCCGCCGGGACCATCGCCCGCGAGCTATCCGTCAAGCTCCTCCGTCTGGATACGAACAGTGCGCTTTCCGAGGCGCAACAGCTCTATCGCGGAACCGGCTGGCATGAGATCGACCGGTTCAATGACGACCCATATCCCGACACGTTTTTTGAAAAGCGACTTTAAGCCTCTCGAGCCACCGCCGTCGGGTCCTACTGGTGGTCCAACTGCTTCGACAGCTCGGTAAAAAGCCTGTCGCGGTCAGTGTTCATCTGGATGAGATCGACGGCAATGGTGATGGCGCGGCGCCCTTCGATGCTGTCGATGTCGAGCTTCCTCTCGCAGCACCATAGCCGAACTGCATCGGTGACGATTGTTATTTCATCATCATTGAGTGAGATGAGCGATAGGAGCATCGTCGTGCCATCCGAAAAGCGGCAAGAGCACCTATGGTCTCTCAAGCGGAAGTGCCGATGCCGATGGGCCGATGGCGCTCACTCTACGCTCATTCCCCAGCTACACCACCGCTATTTCTCTGACACGGTTTGGTGCCTGCCCGGCCGGACGCCCGTATCCTCTGGCAATCTGAGCTTGTCGATCGGCATCATGCTCAAGACAGAACGTTTCGAGGAATGCGTCCTCGGAGCGTTCGTAGATCTCGACGGACATGCGCGCGAATTGAAGAATGCCGGCGCCTTGTTCTTTTTCTCACGGCCGTCAGACCGGAACCTGCCATGACTGCTTGATCTTCTGCATCGGGATTTCCGTCTTGATGTTGCGGACGCCTTCGATGCGGCCGAGGTATTCCATCTGGAAGCGCCTGTAGCCGTCCAGATCTGGAGCCACGACCCGGAGGATGAAATCACAGTCGCCGGCCATCAGATGGCATTCGACGATCTGGGGCAGCTTCTCCGCCGCACGGCAGAAGGCCGCCGTCGTCTCTTCGTCCTGAGCCAACAACCAGATGCGGACAAATACGCTGAAGCCCATGTCGAGCTTCACCGGGTCCAGCAATGCGACGTAATGTCTGATGATCCCGGCTTCTTCGAGCATCCTGACGCGCCTCAGACACGGTGACGGAGACAGTCCGACCTTGGCGGCCAGTTCGGTGTTCTGGATTCTGCCGTCCTGCTGCAGGACGCGGAGTATGGCGCGATCTATGGAATCCAGCTTCATTGGCGTCCTCTGCTCGTGATTGGCTAGTCATTGGCACGGGATGCCAATAAAATGGCAATACATATTTGAGAACGCAACCAATCGCTCTCGGGATTGCGATAATAATTCAGGCGACGCACCGCTGTTCGCGGCACGCTTTCGATAACAAGGGTTACCGAGGTGACGGACTGCATCTCTGAAGACATCAGCATGCCCGCAAAAGGGCGATCCGAGGCATGGCGCGGCCTGAAGGCGGCGATCCCGATCATGCTGGGCTTCGTGCCGTTTGCGCTGGTGCTCGGCGCGCAGGCCGCCGGCAAGGGATTTACGGCCGTTGAGGTGCCGCTGATGACGGGGCTGAATTTCGGCGGCGGATCGGAGTTTGCCGCTGTGGAGCTTTGGTCCTCGCCGCCGCACGTGCTTCTCATCGCCGCCATCACCTTTCTCGTCAACAGCCGGCATCTGCTGATGGGAGCAGCACTTGCCCCCTTCATTCGCCATCTGTCGAAAAGACAGGCGCTGATGGCGCTGTTCTTCATGTGCGACGAGAGCTGGGCGATGGGACTGGCGGATGCGAGGAAGGCCCGGGCCAATCTCAGCCTGGGTTATTTCTTCGGCGTGGCGCTCGGCCTCTATTTTTGCTGGGTCATCTTCACGACCATCGGCGTCTTGGTCGGACCGATCCTCGGCGACGTCACCGAATACGGTTTCGACATGGCGTTTCCGGCCGTGTTCCTGGTGATGCTCGCCGGCATGTGGAAGGGCGCGAAAGCAGCACTTCCCTGGCTCGTCAGCCTGTTCTTCGCGGCTGCAACCTACCTGGCGCTACCGGGGGCCTGGTATGTTCCGGCAGGCGCGCTATCCGGCGTTGCCGCGGCATTCCTGATGGCGCGCGCCGATGGCTGATCCGCTTTACCTCACCGCGATCGTGCTGATGGCGACGGTCACCTATCTCACCCGCATCGGCGGCTATCTCTTCCTGCGCAACCGCGCGCTCGGCCCGCGCCTGCGCATCGTCATGGAGAGTGCTCCGGGCTGCGTATTGATCACTGTCATCGCACCCGACTTCGTCACCGGCCGGCCGGCGGATCTGATTGCTCTTGCGGTGACGATGCTGGCGGCAGCCCGGCTGCCCGTGCTGCCGACCGTCATCATCGCCATTGCCGCCGCAGGCATCCTGCGGCACGCGCTGGTGTGAACGAATGCCGATTCCGATCGGCGGCTCGTTTATTTTGTGAGCACGATGTGCGTGGCGTGTTCGGTGGCGACATGCTCGGCGACGCGGAAGCCGAGAGCGGGCAGGTCGATGCCGGTGAACATTGCTTCGCCCTTGCCGAGCACGACGGGCGAGAGGGCGAAATGCAATTCATCGATCAGGCCGGCCTGAAGATATTGGCGCACGGTGCTGACCCCGCCGCCGATCTTCACATCCTTGCCGCCGGCCGCGGCCTTCGCCTTTTCAAGGGCGTCCTCGATGCCGCCGGTGACGAAGTGAAAGGTCGTGCCGCCCTCCATGACGAGGGGTTCGCGGGGATAGTGCGTCAGGATGAAGGTTGGCGCATGGTAGGGCGGGTTTGGCCCCCACCAGCCCTTCCAGGCCTTATCAGGCCAATCGCCGCGGATGGGGCCGAACATGTTGCGGCCGAGGATGAAGGCGCCGAAATTGGCCATGCCACGGGCGGCATAATCCTCGTCAATTCCTTGCGAGCCGTCGTCCTTTCCCTGCATCGCGCGAAACGTGCGGGTATGGAAAAACCATTGAAACATCTCAGTTCCGCGCTTGCCGAGTGGATCTTGCATGCTTTGCTCCGGCCCGGCGCCGAAACCATCCACGGAAAGGGAAAATGCTGCGACACGAACCTTGGACATGGTTTCCTCCATCTGATTGCAAATTAAAACTGGTTGTTTTGTCGCATAAGTGATCCTATAATGCAACCAGTTTTTTGAAGGAGATGCCTGGTGGATATCGAACTGCGCTCGGGCTGCCCGATCAACCTGACGATGGAAGTGCTGGGCGACAGGTGGACCCTCATCATCATCCGGGACATCATGTTTGGCAACCGCCGCCATTTCCGCGATCTGCTGACCCATTCGGAGGAGGGGATCGCCTCCAACATTCTAGCAGCCAGGCTGAAGCGCCTGCTCTCGCTCGGGTTTATCAGCAAGCGGGACGATCCGAGCCACAGCCAGAAAGCAATCTACAGCCTCGAGGAGCCGGCCATCCAGCTTGTTCCCGTCTTCGCCATGATCGGCGCCTGGGGGCGGCGCCATCTGCCTGTCAGCGAGGAACTGAGCATCCGCGCGCAGCTTCTCGAAGAAGGCGGGCCGCCGCTCTGGGACGAATTCATGGAGGATCTCCAGCAGATCCATATCGTCGATCCGATCGGTGGAGCCAACGGCACGTGCACTTCGGCGGTGCTGGCGAAGCTGACGGCGGCGTTCCTCGAGGTCCGCGCAAAATCGTCGGCGCCGGTCTCCTGATTTCGAGAAAGGTCAACCGCCGGCGCCCTGGTATTTGCCGGTGGCGTATCGCCAGTGAGCGATCGATATCAACACCCAAACGGGGCCGGCGGCGAGCGCCACTGGCCCGGCCCAGTCCCCAAGGAGCGGGATAGATTTGCCGAGCAGGGCGCCGACCGGGACCGAACTGGTCAGGGCCAACGGAACCGCGGTGATGAGGGTGATCTGGATGCCGCCGGGAAAGATGTTAAGGGGGTAACGGGTCAGTTCCCAAAAGCCGAAGAAGATCGAAAACAAATGGTTGGACCGCACCCACATCAGCGCCGTCGCGCCGATCATGGTGATCAGCGCACCGGTCAAAAGCGTCGCGCTGATGAGCGTGGCAATGAGGAACGACACGGACCAAACCGACCAGGTGAAGTCGACCGACAGAATGGCCCAGCCCATCAGCGCCGCCGCGAGGATGACATGGCCGGCATAGCCGATATTGAGGCCGGAAAAGACCAGATAGGCCCAGGGGCTGAATGGCTTGACCAGCAGCGTATCGTAAGTGCCGAGTCGCACCAGTTCTTCAAGGTCGCGCAATTGCACGAAGCTCATCGCGGCGCCGAGAGAATAGGCGAGCAGCTGGAAGCTGAACAACAGCGCCAGCTCCGGCAAGGTCCAGCCGCCCAGCGTGTGAAAGCGGGCGAGCAGGATGCCAATGGTGGCGAAGACGCTGCCATAGGACAGGATCTGCGCGAAACGATCGAGCCAGAAAGCGCCGCGATATTCCATCTTTGAGCGGACATGCATCCGCACCAGCAGCGGAATGACGCGGAGGTAATGAATGAGCACGATCAGCCTCCTTGCACGGTGATGCGGCGGGAGGCTGAGCGCCACAGCCAGAGGACGCCCAAGAGGAACATTCCGGCCCAGCCGAGACCAAGGCCGAGATGAAACCAGGTGTCGGCAGCCGAAAGCCTGCCGAGATAGACGGCATTCGGATAATAGACGACCCAGGCGAAGGGCAGGTGGCGGGCAATCGTCGCCAGCGGTTCGGGGAAAAACCAGAAGGGCACCAGCAGGCCCGAGAAGAGATGCAGCAAGGCGCCGAGGATCCAGTCCAGCGAGAAACTCGTCATCAGCCAGAAGGCGACGAGCCCGAAGACCGCCGACATCAAAAATACGAGCACGAAGGACAGCGCCCAGAAGGCAATGAACATCAGGCCATCAAACAGGCTTGCCGGCGGCAGCATGCCGTAAAACAATGCGGTGAAGGCGACGGTCGGGATGACCTGCGTAGCCAGGCGATAGAAAAAGCTGCCGGATTCATTGGCGAACAGATAGAGCGGATAGGACAGCGGCTTGAGCAACCAGACAGCGATATCACCGGTCTTGAGCGACCGGCCGATCTCGCCGATGATCCTCTCAGGCCGGGTGGCGCCCATCACTGCGCCGCCGAGCAGCGCATAGGTCACCATCTGCTGCAGCGAGACGCCGTCGACCACGGTTGCACCGACGCCGGCATAAACGGCCAGCCAGATGGCGACCCGCGCGACGACCTGCACCAGTTTGCCGAAGATGTTGGCCCAGACCTCGTTGCGATAGGCAAGCTGCGCGTGGAAGGCGCTTCGGGTGAAGGCGAAATAAGCGCTCATGGTGCCCGCGCCCGGGCGTTTCGGGTGAAGGCGAGATATGCGCTCATGGTGTCCGCGCCCGGGCGTTGCGGGTGAAGGCGAGATAGGCGCTCATGGTGTCCGTGCCCGGGCACTGCGGGTGAAGGCGAAATAAGCGCTCATGATGCTCGCGCCCGGGCGTCGCGGCCCTGGTAGAAGGTGCGGATGACCTCTTCGATGTCGGGCTCGTGCAGCGCCACATCCTTGAGGTCGCGCTCGCTTCCCACCTCCGAAAGGATTTTGACCAGCGATATGTCTTCGCGCTCGATCAGATAATTCTTGCGCAGGCCCTCGTCGCTGACCAGCGACGCCGTTTTGAGCGGCAAAGGTCCCGGATCGCTGGCAAATTCGAGTGTCAGTCGCCGGGCCGAGCCCAATGCCCCGCGCAGGCTCCTCAATTCGCCGTCGAAGATCAGCCTTGAGTGATCGACCATGATCAGCCGCGGGCAGATGGTTTCGATGTCCTGCAGGTCATGGGTGGTGAGGATGATGGTGACGCCGCGCTCGCGGTTGATCTCCGCAAGAAAGCGCCGCACCGCATCCTTGGCGACCACGTCGAGCCCGATGGTCGGTTCGTCCAGAAAGAGGATCTTCGGATCGTGCAGCAGCGACATGACGATCTCGGCGCGCATGCGCTGGCCGAGGCTGAGCTGGCGCACCGCGCGGTCGAGAAAGGGCGTGAGGTCGAGCAGCTCGCTGAAGCGCCGGAGGTTATCGGCATAGCGGGCGGCTGATATATCGTAGATGCGCTGGTGCAAGGTGAAACTGTCGACCAGCGGCAGGTCCCACCACAGCTGACTGCGCTGGCCGAAGACAACGCCGATCTCGCGCGCATTGTCCATTCGCTTGAGATGCGGTGTGCGGCCAAGCACGGTAAGCGTGCCGGCGCTCGGTACCAGGATGCCGGTCATCATCTTGATCATGGTGGATTTGCCGGCGCCATTGGGGCCGAGATACCCCACAGCTTCGCCGGCCGCGACGTCGAAATCGATGTCGGAAACGGCCAGAACCTCTGTATATTCGCTCGTCACCAGCGTCTTTAGCGCGCCCAGAAAGCCCGGAAATCTCTTGTGCTGCCGGAAGCGTTTGCTGACGCCCCGGGCTTCGATCAAAGCCGTCATATGTATTTCCCGCCGACTCGGCAGCTGTGAGGATTGGAACCCAGGCTAACGCCGGGCTCGGCCAGTGCAAGCAAAAGTCGCTTTTGGCTGTCACTCAATCGCCCAATTCAAAGTGCTGCGGCATCCTTCGCGCATCCGAAAACACGCGCGGCGCCGCAGCCTTTTGCGTTGACAGCGGTGATCAATCGATCGCTGTTGGGGTCATGAAGATTCTCGCAATATCCGGCAGC
Source organism: Rhizobium sp. NZLR10 (assembly GCF_019685125.1). Classification (NCBI taxonomy): domain Bacteria; kingdom Pseudomonadati; phylum Pseudomonadota; class Alphaproteobacteria; order Hyphomicrobiales; family Rhizobiaceae; genus Rhizobium; species Rhizobium sp. NZLR10. The sequence goes on from NZ_JABDWE010000016.1 coordinate 32,240, forward strand.
GCTCGGCGCGATTCCACCAATACGGCCATGCTGCGGGCCATCAGCGTCGTCGCACCAAGTGAGATCGAGATTGCGATCTTCGATGGCGTGGGATACCTGCCGGTATTCTCGCCTGATCTCGAGGGGGAATCCCTGCCGGCGGCGGTGCGGGATTTCATCGACGTGATCGCTCGGAGCGACGGGGTGATCATCGCCAGCCCGGAATATGTGCGATCCATTCCCGGCGGCCTCAAGAATGCGATCGACTGGCTGGTGTCAGGAGAGCAGATCGTCCACAGGCCCGTTGCACTGCTGCACGCATCACATCGGGGCGATGACATGCTGGCAGGTCTGCGCACGATCCTTGCGACCATCACCGACCGCTTCGCGGACGATATCTTTCTGCGGCTTCCTTTGATGAAGCTGGAACCGGCCGAGGTGTTTCGGGCTGTCGCGACGGTGGAGAACCGTTTGAGGGTGCAGGCCTATCTTCAGGCCTTCTCGGCCTATTGCAAGGCAGCCGGCTAAATCGCCTGAGGTCCGCCCGGTCATCGGATCTCCATCAGCAGGCCGCTCTCGAACGCTGTTTTTTCCTGGAGCGTGTGCAGTATCACGAGCGGGGCTGCGAGCAGCGCGGCGAGGATGAAGGCGGAGAGGAAATGCCTCTTGAGGAAACGGAGGATAGGTCGGATCATCTTGATCTCCAGATGCCGCGGATGTCCTTTGTACTGGACCTCAACAATTGCGGCAGCATGACCGGCTGCCTTGCAAGCTCCGCAATGCTGCCGCAACCCTTGTGGCGGACAGAGGGAAGGTCAAGAGAACAGGCGGGCGATGCGGATATTGTTGATAGAAGACGAGCGGGAGCTGGCCGAGGCGCTGTCGGCAGCGCTTGGCAAACATGCGATCGTCACCGACCACACGATGCACCTGGCCGATGCCGTCGAGCTGACGCGGCAGAACCTCTACGACGCGATCCTGCTCGACCGGCGCCTGCCCGATGGAGAGGGGCTGAGCTTCATTCCAGAGCTGAGGCGGACGGGGAAGGATACGCCGATCATTGTGCTGACGGCGCGCAACGAGCCGAAGGAACGGGTTGAAGGGCTGGACCTGGGCGCCGACGACTATCTTGGCAAGCCGTTCCTGGTCGGAGAGCTGATGGCGCGGCTGCGGGCCGTGCTGCGGCGGGCGCCGGGTCTTGCCGAATTGCAGATTACCGCCGGGCGGATGGTGATCGATCCGCTGCATCTCAGCGTCACTGTCGCAACGGTGCCGCTCGACCTGCCGCGACGCGAACTTCTGGTGTTGGCCGCCCTTGTAAGGAGGAAGGAGAAGACCGTGCTCCGCTCGACACTGGAGGCGGCGGTTTATAATTACGAAGAGGAAATCCAGTCGAATGCGCTCGATGCGCATATTTCGCGGCTGCGCAAGCGGCTGATCGATGCCGGCGCCGGTGTCGCGATCCATAATATCCGCGGCGTCGGCTATCTCATGAAGGAAGAATGATGGCCAAGGTGCAATACGCCAATCCGTCGCTTTGGTGGCGGCTCAGCTGGCAGCTCAGCATCGTTTTCGTCGCCGTGGTGGCGGCTGTCATCGTCGGCCTTTGCGTTTACGGGGCGATGATCCTCTCGCCGAACGTCGCCATGGAATACAGGCTGACCGCAGCGCTCGATGAGGCGCTGATCCGCGATACGCAGGGCAAGCTCGTCATCGTCGACAGCCCGCGCCTTAGCGCCTTCAAGGCCGAGAGCGACAGGCTCTGGTTCGTCGTAGCTGCGCCGGACGGGCAGACTGTTTCCTATGGCGCCGTGCCGGAGGCCTATCAGGTGCTTGGCCCCTATGTGCACCTGATCAAGGAGGCCGATATACGCGGTGCCGCCTTTACCGGCGAGAGCGCCTCGATCGACAGTGTCGAGACGGGGATCGGGCCTTTCCGGGTGATGTATGGCGGCAACCCGAGCCGGAGCGCCACCTTCCTGACCATGCTCACAGAGACCTATCCGATCTATGTGCCGCTGCTGGCGGTCGCTCTGCCGGCGGTCTTTTTTGCTGTGCCCCGGATTGTCGGGCGGGCGCTGAGGGGGATCAGCGACGTGGCGCGTGCCGCAGCGGCAATCGAACCGCGCCGGCAGGGCGCACGCCTTCCCGTGAGCGGCATTCCCCGGGAAGTGTCGCCGCTCGTGACCGCCTTCAACAGTACGCTGGAGCGGCTGGAGAATGAATTCCGCAAACGCCAGCGCTTCCTGATCGATGCGGCGCATGAGCTGCGGACGCCGATCGCCATCATGCAGACGCGTATCGACGGCATGCCCGATGGCCGCGAGCGGCAGCGGCTGCTCGACGACGTGGCGCGGCTGGCCGAGGCGGCCGAACAGCTGCTCGATTTCGAGCGAAACGACCAGGCGGCCGATCTTGACGAAACGGTCGATCTCGTCGGCATCGCCCGCACTGTGGTTGCCGACCTCGCGCCACTGGCAATCGCGGGCGGCTACCAGATCTGCTTTCAAAGCGAGGTGGAGAGCCTTGAACGCCGCGGCAGCCCTTCCGCCTTACCGCGGGCGGTCAGCAACCTGGTGCGCAATGCCATCGACCACGGCGGCAATGGGGGCATGATCACGGTCGCGATATCGCGCTCGGCTTCCGGCGGCGGCAGGATCAGCGTCGCCGACGAGGGGCCAGGCATTCCGGCCGAACATCGCGAACTGGTGTTCGAGCCCTTCTATCGCGTCACTCCAAGAAGCAAGGGCGCCGGTCTCGGCCTCAGCCTCGTCAAGCAGGTCGCCGCAAACCATGGCGGCGCGGTCAGCATCGAGAGCAGTGCAGCCGGGACACGAGTGATGATCGAACTCGCATAGGTAGGTCAGGCTGGCTTGAGCCGCAACCGCCCGCCGGAAGCGACCTGTAATGTTGCGGCAATTCTCGACCGCCACTTTCGCCTGAGACTAGAGCGCGGCGCGTCTTACAAGACGCGCCAAGGACGCTCTAGCGCTTTAAACCTGCGCATAATCCTTTCCGGAAATCGATTTCGATTTTCGGGGTTATGCGCTATCGGCGACGGAGGCCAGACAGCGTGCGCAGCAATCCATTTTCATTTTCTTTCCTACAGGCTCCGAGGGGCTTGTCTCTCGCCTTGCCGGTGGCGCTTGCCATGACAGCGGCAGGGTGCAGCTCGGTGCCCCTCAAGGGGGCCGGCACGCTTTCCTTCTACGGCAATCTCGGCCCGCCGAAGGGCAAGTTGTCGAAATCGCGCGTCTATGTCGATGGGACGCGCCTTAGCCCGGCAAAGACGGTGAATATCGTGCCGACAACCTTCGCTTTCAGCGCCGCGACCCGCGTCAAATCGGACGCCGACCGGGTGATGGTGGCGAACGCGCTGGACCGGGCGCTCTGCATTTCGCTCAGCGACAAATATCAGCTGGTCTCTTCAGGCCAACCGGCGGACCTGACGATCCGCTCCGTTGTCACCGACATTGTACCGACCAATAAGGCGATGGCGGGTGTTTCCACCGTTGTGACGGTTGGCACCGGTTTCGTGCTGCCCGTCGGCGTGCCGCGGCTGCCGGCCGGCCTCGGTGGACTGGCGGTCGAGGCTGAGGCCGTCGACCGCGATGGTGTGCAGCGGGCGGCGATCGTCTGGTCGCGCGGGGCAAACTCGCTGCAGAACACTCCCCGCGTTTCCGAAGTCGGCGACGCCTATGGCCTGGCGTCGAAATTCAGCAGCGAATTTTCCCGCATGCTGATCAAAGGCAAGGAACCGAAGGGATTGGATATCTCGCTGCCGTCGGGGCAGCGAATGAAATCCTGGCTCGGCGGAAAACCGAAATACGCCGCCTGCGACGCCTTTGGCCGGTCGCCCGGACTGATGGGAGCTGTGGCCGCCAAATACGGCGCGCCGCCGCAATGGACCGAGAAGAAGCCGAAACCGGCGGCGACCTACTGAGAGATACACGCTCAGTCTTGCCACAGGCGTTGCCCGTGCGGCATCAAAAAGCCCCGCATTTTCATGCGAGGCTCGCTGTTGACGGGTGGATCGGTTTATTGGCACTCGCGGCGCGGGCCGTAGCTCGGCTGGAAGGTATTGTCGTAGGCGCGGTAAGACCGGTAGCGGCTGTAGCAATAGTCGGCATGCGAGCTGTAGGCGCGTGAAGAATAGGCGCGCGGCTGCGAGGCGATGATGCCGCCGATGAGCGCGCCGGCAGCGAGCCCGCCGATGATGGCGCCGCTATTGTCATGGTGGTGATAGTGACGATTATAGCCACGATCCCATCCATAGCGGTCGTCGCGGTAGTAGCTGCCATCGCGATAGTGGTGGCGGTTTCGGTACCACCTGTGATCATTACCGAACTGCCCAGGGCAATTGGTGAAGTTGTTGCAGCCGACGGTCATGATATGGGCGGCACTTTGAGACGCCGGTTGCGCCGATTGCGCCGGACTCGGCACGAAGGCAGGGCCTGCCGAGGCCGGCATTCCGGAGAAAGCCGTCGCTATCGACAGGGCAATGATGGCGAATCTGTTCATTTCTCTCACCTTGGGTAACGGATGTTCGAGGGGGTAACGCAGGGGAAGGGGTTTGGTTTCATTTTGGGATGAAAGGCGCGATGTATGTGCGCATCTGCTAACGCAGCGGGGTAAAATGGGACTCGGCCAACGGCGGTCGATGCGGTGGGTCGCGGCCTGCCGGAGACCGGAAAGAATGCTGCGTTCGAGCGTATAGCGGGTTGCGCGTTATCAGGTTCGCTTCCCGCCGGCCAGCAATCGAAGCTGGTTCTCGTCATGCACGCCTTGCCGGTAGAGCTCGATGATAAGTGCGCCTAGACGGGCGGCTTCCTCGCCTGATCGGTCAATCTGGAGCTCTCTACACAGCGCTTCATGGACACGCCTGCACACATCGAGATCTTCGGATGCGAGCGGTTCGTCACGCGTACTGAACAGCTTGTCTGACATCGCAATCTGCCCTCTTTCGATGCCGTGAATCGCTATCGGTGAAAAAAAGATAATTTCGTGATCCTTGCTCTGCAAGATGGGCGAACGTCCGATATTCAAAAACAATTCGGGGCGCGCACGCCCGGAAGGATACGGACGAGGGCAGTGCGCATGGGTATGAGACCGATGGTCGTGTCGGCCTGACAGGCAGCGCGAGCATGGAAATCTACCTGGTTGCGGGGTCCTTGCCGCTTTGCTGCGACAGACGCAGTTCTTTCAGCCTTTTGGTTTTCTCGCGGCGAGCCCGCTGCTCTGCTTCGATGGTTTCCTTGGCGGCTCGCTCGGTGTTTTCGAAGCGATCCTGCCGGTAAGCCTTTGATGAGGGTTCACGTTCTCTTGTCATGGCCGCTAAACGCAAATCGGCGAAAACGGTTTCATGAGAAAACGAGGGAGCCGCTCTCAAAAAATCGAGGTGGTCGGCGTCGCCCGTCTATTGCAGCCGACGGGTGCTCAAATCTGTCGTGGCGGTCAAGTCATGCCGCGGGCGCCTCACCGGCGCCCGCGGCATGACGGATCATTCCTTAATGAAAGCGAGGATGTCCGGATTGATGATGTCGGCATGGGTCGTGCACATGCCGTGCGGAAATTTCTCGTAGACCTTCAGCGTGGCGTTCTGCAGCAGCTTGGACGAGAGCAACGCAGAGTCGGCGATCGGCACGATCTGGTCGTCGTCGCCGTGCATGACGAAGGTCGGCACGGTGATGATCTTCAGGTCTTCGGTGAAGTCGGTTTCCGAGAAGGCCTTGATGCCGTCGTAGTGCGCCTTGGCGCCGCCGATCATGCCCTGGCGCCACCAATTGTTGATGACCGGTTCCGATACTTTCGCACCCGGTCGGTTGAAGCTGTAGAACGGGCCGGCCGGCAGGTCACGGTAGAACTGCGAGCGATTGGCGGCGAGCTGCCTGCGCAGGTCATCGAAGACCTCGATCGGCAGGCCGCCGGGATTGGCATCGGTTTTTACCATGATGGGCGGCACGGCGCCGATGATGACGAGCTTGGCGACGCGGCCCTGCGGCTGGCCATGGCGGGCGACGTAATGGGTCGCTTCGCCGCCGCCGGTGGAGTGGCCGATATGGACGGTATTCCTGAGATCGAGATGCTCGACGACGGCTGCGGCATCGGCGGCGTAATGATCCATGTCGTGACCGTCGCCCACCTGGGTAGAGCGGCCGTGGCCGCGCCGGTCATGGGCGACGACCCGGTAGCCCTTCTCGAGGAAGAACAGCATCTGGGCGTCCCAGTCGTCGGAGCATAGCGGCCAGCCATGATGGAACATGATCGGCTGGGCAGTCTTCGGCCCCCAATCCTTGTAGAAGATCTCGACGCCGTCCTTAGTCGTGACTGTGCTCATGTCATGGCTCCTTGGTTGATTGGATTGATGCGGTCGGAAGTTTGCGCCGTCGCCGGCGGAATTGGCAAGACTACGAGCGCCGTTGCCCCGAAGGCTTGAGCAAGAAGCTGGGGCGTGAGGTAACACCGGCGGAATGTGCTGATGTTGTTATTGAATACCCTTTTCTATTATGTTGATATGACAGAAGTTTGTATGGCCCGCTGCGATGGTCGCCGCAACAGGCTTGATGGCGTCGCGACGGCAGCTGATTTCACGGGCGAACGTCTGCAATGAGCCAGTTTTTTTCCGTTCGTTCAAGATATCTGTCCGGGTAGTTCGATATATCTGTCCGGCTAGTTATGTTCGCGTGCTCCCGCAATTTCAGGCAGCCGCCCACGCTCACTTGAACGCCGGTCGACGCCCAACCATCTAATCCTCAACAACAGTATGATGGCGAACCGTCGCAACCGAGACCGCTTTGGCCGCGGACGACCGTTACTCCCGCCTGAGGATTAAATCATGGGTTACATGGACAAGGCGATAGCGCCTCAGAATGACGGGGCGCTGATCGATGTCTATTCGCAATCGATCGCGGCAGCAGTCGACACGGTCGGGCCGGCCGTCAGCCGGATCGAGAGGGTCGGTGGCCGGCAGGGGCACGGGTCGGGCTTTGCCATCTCGCCTGATGGATTGATCATCACCAACAGCCATGTCGTCGACGACGCCAAGGTCGTTCGCATTACCACGCCCGATGGCTTCGTCACCGAGGGCCGTGTGCTCGGCCGCGATGTCGATACCGATATCGCCCTCATTCGCGCCAATACAAGCACCGGCGCCTGGGCGAAGCTCGGAGATTCCCAACGCCTGCGCCGAGGCCATATCGCCATCGCGATCGGAAATCCTCTCGGTTTCGAGTGGACTGTCACCGCCGGTATCGTCTCAGCGCTCGGCCGGTCGATGCGGGCAGCCAGCGGCCGGCTGATGGAGGATGTCATCCAGACCGATGCGGCGCTCAATCCCGGCAACTCAGGCGGACCGCTGGTGTCTTCCAGCGGGGAGGTGATCGGCGTCAACACCGCCGTCATCCAGGGCGCGCAGAGCATCGCCTTTGCCGTGGCGTCGAATACGGCCAATTTCGTTGTTTCGGAAATTCTCCGCTACGGCCAGGTGAGGCGCGCCTTCATCGGTATTTCAGGCGATACGATCGTGCTGCCGCGCCGGGTGGCACTGGCGGCGGGCACGGTGCAGACGACCTCCGTCCGCATCCGCCGCGTCGAGCCGGAAGGGCCGGCGGCAAAGGGAGGGCTGCAGGAGGGCGATTATATCCTCGCTATCGACGGCAGTCCGGTCGGCGGCGTCGATGATATCGTCCGATTGATGGATGGCAGCAGAATCGAGAGGGATACCGAGATCCTGGTGTTTTCAGTAGCAGGCCGGATCGTGAAGAAGACCCTGCTGCCGACGGCGCGGACGCCCTGACAAAGACATCACCTCACGTCAGGCGCTGACCGCCTCCTGCTCCGTCCCTGAAAAATCGACAGCCGCAAAGGCCGCCGCCAGCACCTCCGGCCCGGCGCCGCTCTTGGCTGCATCGGTCGACAGGATCTGGCGGTAGCGCCTGGCGCCGGGCAGGCCGGTGAAGAGGCCGACCATATGGCGGGCCACGTGCTGCAGCCGGCCGCCGGCCGCGATGTGGCGTTCGGCATAGGCCATCATCCGATCACGCAGCGCTTCCCAATCCGGTTCGCCCGCCGGCGCGCCGAAGAAGCGCTGGTCGATTTCGGAAAGGATCGCGGCGTTCTGGTAGGCGGCCCGGCCCAGCATGACGCCGTCGACATGTTCGAGATGGGCGGCGGCTTCATCAAGCGTGCGGATGCCGCCGTTGATGCCGATGAAGATGTCGGGCCAGCGCTGCTTCATCCGATAGACAATGTCGTAGTCGAGCGGCGGGATCTCGCGGTTCTCCTTCGGGCTCAGGCCCTTCAGCCAGGCCTTGCGGGCATGGATCCAGATTGCGTCGGCGCCGGCATCTAGAACGCGGGTGATCAGCGCCGGCAGCGCCTGTTCCGGCTCCTGCTCGTCGACGCCGATCCGGCATTTCACTGTCACCGGCACGGTCGCTGCCGCCTTCATCGCCCCGACGCATTCGGCCACCGTCTCCGGCGTCAGCATCAGGCAGGCGCCGAAGGTGCCCGACTGCACGCGGTCGGAGGGGCAGCCGACATTGAGATTGATCTCGTCGTAGCCGTAGGGTTCGGCGATCTTCACCGCCTCGGCAAGCTTGGCCGGGTCCGATCCGCCGAGTTGCAGCGCCAGCGGATGTTCCGCGGCGTCATGGCCGAGCAGCCGGTCGCGCGGACCGTGGATGATCGCATCGGCCACCACCATCTCGGTATAGAGCAGCGCCTGCCGGCTGATCTGGCGATGGAAATAGCGGCAATGCCGATCCGTCCAATCGATCATCGGGGCGACCGCAAAAATCGGGCTCTTCTGCGTCATCGACGTTCCATAATTCGTTGTTCTCTGGGTGCCGCAAGGGCCCCGCACCGCCGCGGGGGCGGGACCATCTCTTCAGCGCGCATATAACATCTGGCGGTGCGATCGACAAATGACGGTGACGCTGCAAACAGAAACGGCGCCCCTTGCGGAGCGCCGTTCATGCCGCCGAAGCGGAAGTCTGACTTACGAAGCCGAGATGTTGACGGCCTTCGGGCCCTTGCCCATGCGGTCCGGCTCGGTGTCGAAGGTAACCTGCTGGCCTTCGCGCAGCGACTGGATGCCAGAAGCCTGCAGCGCAGAGATATGGACGAAAACGTCCTTTGCGCCGCCGTCCGGCGTGATGAAACCAAAACCCTTGTCCTGGTTGAAGAATTTTACGGTGCCCTTGGTGGCCATTGGGATCGTCCTTTTCCCTTAGTCTGTGTAGTATCCGCGCCCCCGAGAGGAAGCGGACGGCTTTAGCTTTCGCCCCGATCGATGGGGACGAAGGGTCAGTCGGAGAAGTCACGTACGGGGAAAGAACGTCTACGTAGGCGGGTAGTCCCGCGCCGCCTTCCAAACGGAAGGGATTACCACATCTGTCCAGTCACCGGCATGCAAATGCCCGAGTAGCAAATTGGTGGCAGCTTTTCGGGCAAAAAGCAAGTGGGATTATTTTGGCATGCCCGCATCGATGGCAGGAAATGTCGAAGATTCAGATACTTGAGGAAGAGTTAGCGGTTCCTTGCATGGCTGTGCCAGAGCGGGATTCCGTTCCGAAACGGGATGAGCGGTGGTGGCGTCGGCAAACAGGATTTGGTCACAGCCCGCAAGCCTCAGATTTTGGAGACTTTCGGAACGTGACCGAGAGGGTACGGGAGAGGACCAAGCTGGACCGAGTGGTCGAAGCTCCACGAAAATTGATTGGAACTCGGCCAAGCTGGAGTGCTGGCTAGCCAAATAGTCAGGCCGGGCACTTTGGAAGAAAATCATGGAGCGCTACCGGTTGGTGGCCAGAATGCAAGGAGTGCTTAAGTCCGATTCGGAAGTCCTTGACTTCGCATGATCGGACTCACTACACGCTATGGATGGCACTCGCGAGACGCGAACCATCAAGATCGGTGACCGAAGGAAGTCGAATGGATTCGCGGCAAACGGTCATCACCTTCGCGTTTGTCGGCATCGTTTACGTGCTGGGTTTGCACGTCCCACTCCCTGGGATCGATTTGGATGCCTTTACCGGCCAGAGTTACACTGTCGATTCCGGCATGCTCTCTCGTGTATCGATCCTAGCCCTCGGACTGATGCCCCTCTACGCCGCGCTGGGACTTGCGGAAATTGCACGGTTGATCGGTTTTCCTTGGCTCAAGCGGAAGGACAAGCAAAGCGGAAACATCGGCCCAGGAGCTGTTGTCGTTGTGATCGCGCTAGTCGTTGCGGCTATGCAGGCTTGCGGCCTATCAGGCGGCTTGGCCGCGACGCCTCTCGTCGATGACGAGGTGACTAATTTCACCATCCTCACGATTGCATCCTACATGGGCGCGACGGCGTTTACGATCTTTCTTTCCGACCGGATAAGGATCGCGGGCCTGCGCGACGGCTTCTGGCCGGTCTATTCGATTCCAATCCTGTTAGGCCTACCAAACAACGTAATCATGTCAGTCGAAATGACGAGAACCGGAGCCGTGCCTTCGACGCAATGGCTGATCGTCGCGGTTTATCTCGTGATGTCGGTCGCGGCCGTGGTTGTAACGTCTGTCTTGTGGAGATCGGCATGTCGTGAAACTGGCGTCGTCGAAGGAGAAGCGGTCGAGCCCAAGGAAATTCTCATCTGGCCGCCGGTCCTTGCTATCACCGCTGCAGTTTATGTGTTGGGCGTCATCGCCTTCATTGCCCCAAGTCTTGCTGCTGCAGCGCAAGGGGCGACCCTGCAAGTTATCGTTCTCGCAATAGCATCGATCCTGATCCCGCTCGTTGTTTTCTCTTATATTAGGAGACTCAAGGTCGCGAATATTCGTCTGATTGTGATCGCAATCATTATCGCCTTGATCCAGATATTGCTGCTCGTCTCCGGCGCTATTGTAAGTGCATTCATTCAGCTTCCAGTCAGCCCAGGCGCCATCGGAGTCATCGTTTTGACGGTCACAGCCCTTGGGCTTCAGGACCGGGATAAAGTCAAAGTGGAAGGCTCATTGAGACCTCATGTCTCAGCCCAGACTGACTCATGATCGCTTCAACTCACGGAAACGCTTAGCTCTCTCGGCCAGTTCCCCTCGTTAGTGCTCGAGTAAAGGGTGCGGCACTTGCTCTTTCGGTGCTATAGCTACCGCTACTGCGCATCACCCAGCAAAGCGCTTAGGCTCCACGGATTATTCCCCTTCTGATTGGCGATATCGTCGACCTTCCAGCCGCCGTGCTGCCGCACCAGCGTGTAGAAGAGCGTCACCTCGTCGCCGTTTTCGAACTGCACTTCCACCTCGGCCTTATTATCCAGCAGGATGGGCTGACCGATCCTGACGTCGCTCGCCGCGCCGTCCTGGCCCGCGATGACGGGATCGAAGTCGATCGCGCCGACATCGCCATCGGGCGTGTTGTCGAGATCGGCCTGGAGGAGCTCGTTCAGATGGTCGGAGAAAAAGATCGAATAAGGCGAGGGCGCCTCGGCGTCGCTATTGTCGGTGTTGTAACTGTAGAGCGCCTTGAGCAACGCCTTCGGTGTCTTGTAGGTCTCGGCCGATGCGGGCAAGGCTGCAAGCGCCGACACGGCAAGGGCCAGGATGAATGTGGGCAGGCGCATGCGGGCTCTCCTCGGATGAGCAGAAATCATAACCGAAACGGACGTCCAGGTGGAGCTGCATTTTTGAAAGGAGATTGCCCGGGCACGGCCGCTGGCCTTGTCGTCTCCGGCTGTTGTCGGCGGGCGATCGCCAGGAAAGTTCGGCCGATGGGACTACGGTCGCCAGACGCGAGTTCCGTCTTTTGGTCGGGATCGCCGGTGACGCTTCTCTGCGTCCACCGGCGATCGTATCGCGGTTATATCAACGCTTCATGCGACAGGCTCGTAAACGACGGCTCGAAGACGTCTTTCACAGCGATGGTGAAATCGTGGCTGGTGGTGTTTCCAGCCGCGTCATAGGCTTCGGCGGTGAAGGTCAGGCTGTGGTTGCTTTCGAAGTCGATCGCCGCCTTCGTCTGGATCTTGTTGCCGACGAGCTTGAAGATGCCGTCCGCATCGTCGGTCAGCCGCCACTTCACCGCGCCGCCTTCCGGATCCACGGCGGAGAGAAGGCCGACCGAGGTGCCGATCGCGACATTCTCGGATATCGAGCCGCGCGAGAAGGCAAGATTGATCGGCGCCTTGTTGACCGGGGCCTCGTTGACGTCGAGGACGTTGATCGTGATGTCCTTTTCGACCGTGACTTTGCCGTCGGAGACAGCGACCTTGATCGTGTACGAATTGGCCGTCTCGTAGTCCAAAGCCTTCGAGGTGACGATGCGGTTGCCATTCAGGCGGAAGTGATCGTCGGCGCCGTCGATGAGCTTGTAGGTGAGGGTGTCACCATCGGCGTCCTTGGCGCTGAGCAGGCCGAGCGTGGTCCAGATCGGGGTGTTCTCTGAGAGGGTGGTTTTCGAAAGCTGGATATTGGTCGGCGCGGCGTCGCTGCCGTCTGGTGTGAACTTTTCGGTGGCGAAATCGTAGACGCCGTCGGCAAAGCGCGCGAATTCGACGTCATGCAGCGTATCCGTCCCTTCGGCGGCGCTGGTCAGGATGTGACTGTCATTGCTCAATGCCAGGGAATAATTGGCAAAATTGCCGGCGAAGAACGCCGTGTCGATGCCGGCGCCGCCATCAATGGTGTCGTTGCCGGCGCCGCCGGTCAATTTGTCATTGCCGGCCTTGCCATTGAGGATGTCGTTGCCGCCGCTGCCGTCGAAAATGTCGTCGCCGTCGGTGCCGGTAAATTCGTCGTCGCCGCCGCCGGTCTTGACGTCGATGCCGGAGACATAACCGGTGACAAAAGCTCCAAGATTTCCCAGTTCGTCGGAAAGATCGAGGTGGGCGCTGTCCGTGACTGCCAGTGCGGCGTTAAAGTGATGGGCCGGATCTGTCGACCAGACGATCTTGTCAAAGCTTTCGAACTGCGCGCTTGAACCGGCAACCCAATATCCCACCGTTTCAAGGACTTCGATGTTCTTGATCGTCAGGCCTCTTAGCTCAAACGCTTGGAGAGTATCGATCCCGGCGCCGCCGTCGATTGTTCCGGAGCCCTGAGCCTTCACGCTTATGGCATCGTCGCCGTCGCCCGCATTGATGTCGAAGACTTCAGGGGTACGGCCGCCGGCGTCACCATCGGAGATCGTATCGTTGCCCGCGCCGCCTCTGATGACGTCATTTCCGACGTCGTCTACAAGCTGGTCATTGCCGTCACCGCCATTCAGAATATCATTGCCATCTCTGCCCGCGAGTAAGTCATTGCCAGCACCGCCATTCAGCGTGTCATTGCCATCACCGCCACGAAGCTGATCGTTTCCGGCGCCCCCATTCAGCGTGTCTGCGCCGTCGCCGCCATTGATGTCATCGTTGCCTGCGCCTGTCGTGATCGCATTGTCGCTGCTTGAGCCCGTCACATTCGCGGAGACCGAACCCAACTCGTCGGCCAGATCGGCCACCCCTGAATCCGAGACGACCAGAGTGACAGCCGAGGAAGGGCTGGCGGCGGAGTGGCGGATAACGTCGTAAGCTTCGAACTCGGCGACCGTCTTGGTAATCGTTGCGCCGTTGGTGTCCAGAATATTCAAGGCCATATTAAACCTACCCCAATAGATGCTTGCATTCTATGAAAATGAGAAATCCTCAGTAGAACTGTTCTTGCAGCTTCAACGGACGACAGCCCCCTGGGGATCTATGCCAATCCCCTATTAAGTTTTCAATGCAAAATTGTATCTTTTCATTGCTTTTTTAATGAAAAACTAAGGATAAAATACTGGGAGACGCATTTTAATTTGAGAACTCAAAGGGATATTTTGGTCTGCTAAATAGTATGATTTTTTATTTTCAGCCGAGGTACTCTCGGAAAAATTGTGTTTTGAAGCGGGTTTTCGGCGGCGCCGCGCTGCGGCTCATCCGAGCCACCATCGCAGGTTGGTGCTGGCTTCGACGTGTTCCTGCATTCCCGCGCGGGAGGTCTTACTTGAGCTTGATGAGTCCTGCCTCGGTGGGGGAAAATCCGCAGCCGCGGTAGAAGCCGGTCAGGTGCGGCTGGAAGTCGACATGCAGCCACTCAGCGCCGCGCTCCCGCGCAACTCTGGTCGCTTCCCTGACCAACCGCGTCGCGATCCCCTGCCGGCGAATGTCGGGGTGAACCGAGGTATCGAGGATAAAGGCATGGATGCCGCCATCCCATGCGACGTTGACGAAGCCGATGAGCTGATCGTCGTGGTAGGCGCCGATATGGGCGAGGCTGCGGGGCAGGATGCGGGAGAAATCCGGTGCTTCAGGCGTGCTCCAGGCTGCTGACAAGAGGGCGTTGAGTTCGGCGGGCGAGGGAAACGGATCGATACGGAGTTCTGGCATGGGTGGATTCCGATTCATTTGTCGCGTCGCTTGCCGGGAGTGTTTTTCTGCCGATTCCGCCTGCTTCGCAATGGGATCGATTGCTGGGGCAGGCCTCCTCGCAGCCTCGACGTGAGGGCGCCCACCTCTCATCCTTCATTTCTGTGTCCTCAGGGCCGCGAAGGAGCATTCCTGAACGGGTGCAACTGACGCTTCGTTGACGACGTCTCTGTCGAGAACATAATCAGAACATCTCATATTCCATCGGCAGAGAGTAAGATGTGCGGACGTATCTTCGTTAAAACTTCGCTTGAAGAATTGATCAGCAATTTCGCCTTTGCCGTGAAGGGTGGGGATATCGACGGGCTGGGAAATCGTTTTCCCCGCTGGAATGGAGCGCCGTCGCAAGATTATCCTATTATCATCAGGGATATCGTGCGCGAACCCGATACGTCGGGCCCCATATTCGCGACCGCGCGCTGGGGTCTGATGCCTTCCTGGGCCAAGCCCGGCGGCAGGCCACCGCCGGTCAATGTTCGAGGCGAGACCATCAGCGGCAACGGCATGTTCCGCTCGGCATACCGGTCGCGTCGCTGCCTCATTCCGATCAATGGCTTCTTCGAATGGAAGGACATTCACGGCACCGGCAAGAACAAGCAGCCCTATGCCATCGCCATGAAAGACGGCTCGCCTTTTGCGCTCGCCGGCATCTGGGAGACGTGGACGGACGAGAAGGGCGTGTCCATCCGCAGCTTCGCCGTCATCACCTGCGAGCCGAACGAGATGATGGCGACGATCCATGACCGCATGCCCGTCATCCTGCATCGCGCGGATTACGAGAGATGGCTGTCCGCCGAGCCGGACCCAAACGATCTCATGAAACCTTTCCCATCCGAACAGATGTCGATGTGGAAGATCGGTCGGGATGTCGGCTCTCCGAAGAACGACAGGCCGGAGATCATCGAAGAGGTCGAGGACGATCCGGAACCGACGCTGATCTGACTTTACCGGCTCGGGCGGAGCCATTCACGAAACCATGCGGCAGAGACATCCTCATGAGGAGAGGAAACGCATGCAAGACGATATCGGAACGCTCCTAAGGTCGTTCCTCAATAATGCCCTTCGCAAACAGCCTCAGCGTCGTATTCGGGATTTTGGCGGCTATGAGGTTGGCAAGCGCCGAAAGCTCGATGTCATCGAGCCGATCGCGCGAGATACGGCAGATTTTCTCTGCACCTATCTCCACATCAGGCTGCACGGCGAACCGGCGAGCAGGGAAGGCGTCGCCTCTGCCGTCGCCGCAGCCTTGAAGAATGTCTCCGATGAGTTCGCCTACAAGCTGACCTGGCACAATGACGAGGCATGGAGCACCGTTTGCAACTCGGTCGCGGAGTTTTTGGAAAGCTGCCTGCAGATCGAGCCGAAACCCTATGATGGCTCGCTGACGGCGCAATCGGACTATAACGGGTGGAAGAGCTGGGAGATGGTCATCAGCGGCGAGACGCCGAGGGGAAGATGGCGGCACTCATGGAAGGAGAAGGCCGGCGACGATTTCATCGGGTTCCATGGCGATGTCTGCATGGGGCGGATCTTCAAGATCGATCTGACGGGGTCAGACGAGCGCTGGTACTGGCTGATCGCGGCCGACGGCAGCCCTCGACGCGGATGGCCGGCGGCGGGGTTTGAGGCGAGCGCCAGGAGTGCTGCCTGTCGGGTGGAGCGGATTTATTTTGCGCTGGTGGCGGGGACGGGGAGGACGGGGTGTGGGTGAAGGGAGGTGGTGTTCGCCGTGTTCGTAAATTTGCGGAGTGGGCACGGTCACTCGGCGCTGCGCTTGCCTCACCGCCCCGGCCGCCCAGTCTTCCCCTTCGTCCGTCCCTTGCGCTTCTGCTCGCCTGGATCCTCATAGCTCCCCACACCCGTCTTCCCGCGTACGACCGGACGCACGTCATCGCGCTCCGGCTGCCCCTCAAGCAACGGTGAAAACCGCTTCGTGGCCTTGGCGGCATCCGGCTTTTCCGGCACATGCCCGATGACTGGCTTTTCCGTTCGGCCGACAGTCATTTCGTCGAGGTCGTTCTTGCGGAACAGGCCCTTCTTGGCGGGTTCGGCGATGTCGCGGCCCATGTCGTCGAGGGCGGGTTTGCGGAAGAGCGGAGTGGCGGTGTCAGTGCCTGGGCCCATGTCGTCGATCGAGGGTTTGGCGAAGTAGGAGGTTCCACGCCCGCCCTCGTGGTTCGAGACGGCCCCCTGGGCCTCCTCACCATGAGGGCTGTTACTCGAGCCCGCTGCTTTGTTCTTACCATTGGGGCGGCCGCTTTTGCCCTCCATCGCCTTCGCTTCCTCGCGGGCCATCGGGTCGTCCATGGCGGCGAGTTCCACTGCCTTGAGGCGTTTAATTTCGTCGCGCAGGCGGGCGGCCTTTTCGAAGTCGAGGTCGGCGGCGGCGTCGCGCATGCTCTTTTCGAGGGCGTTGAGATGGGTCTGCAGGTTGTTGCCGACGAGGTTGCCGCCATCGGCGAAGCCCTTGCCGGAGACGCCTGATATATCGGCGCGGACGTGGTCGCGTTCGTAGACGCTGTCGAGGATGTCGGAGATCCTGGCCTTGACCGATTCCGGGGTGATGCCGTGCTCCTGGTTATAGATCATCTGCTTTTCGCGACGGCGGCTGGTTTCCTCCATCGCCCGCTTCATCGAGCCGGTGACCTGGTCGGCATAGAGAATGACCTTGCCGTCGACGTTACGCGCGGCACGACCAATGGTCTGGATCAGCGAGGTCTCGGAGCGCAGAAAACCTTCCTTGTCGGCGTCGAGGATGGCGACGAAGCCGCATTCGGGAATGTCGAGGCCTTCGCGCAAAAGGTTGATGCCGACCAGCACGTCGAAGGCACCGAGGCGCAGATCGCGGAGGATTTCGATGCGTTCAAGCGTGTCGATGTCGGAGTGCATGTAGCGGACGCGCACGCCCTGCTCATGCAGATATTCGGTCAGGTCCTCGGCCATGCGCTTGGTCAGCACGGTGCAGAGGGTGCGGTAACCCTTGGCGGATGTTTCGCGGATTTCGCCGAGTACGTCGTCGACCTGGCTGCGGGCCGCGCGGACCTCGACCGGCGGGTCGATCAGGCCGGTCGGGCGGATCACCTGTTCGGCGAAGACGCCGCCTGATTGCTCCATCTCCCAGCCGCCCGGTGTCGCCGAGACGGCGATGGTGTCGGGGCGCATGGCGTCCCATTCCTCGAAACGCAGCGGCCGGTTGTCCATGCAGGAGGGCAGGCGGAAGCCGTATTCGGCCAGCGTCGCCTTACGGCGGAAGTCGCCTCGGTACATGCCGCCGATCTGCGGCACGGTGACATGGCTTTCGTCGATGAAGACGAGGGCATTGTCGGGGATGTATTCGAACAGCGTCGGCGGCGGATCGCCGGGGTCGCGGCCGGTGAGATAACGGGAATAATTCTCGATGCCCTGGCAGGAGCCTGTGGCTTCGAGCATTTCGATATCGTAGCGGGTGCGCTGCTCCAGGCGCTGCGCCTCCAGCAGGCGGCCGGCCTTCTCCAGCTCGGTCAGGCGAAGCCTGAGCTCCTCCTTGATCGACTTGATGGCGCCGTTCAGCGTCGGGCGCGGAGTGACATAGTGCGAATTGGCGTAGATCTTCACCGATTTCAGGTCGCCGACCTTCTGGCCGGTCAGCGGGTCGAACTCGGTGATGGCGTCGATCTCGTCGCCGAACATCGAGATGCGCCAGGCGGCATCCTCCAAGTGGGCGGGGAAAAGCTCGATCGTATCGCCGCGCACCCGAAAGCTACCACGGGTGAAATCCATGTCGCGGCGCTTATATTGCTGGGCGACGAGGTCGGCCAGCAGCTGGCGTTGGTCCAGCCGGTCGCCGACCGACATCTGGAAGGTCATCGCCGTATAGGTCTCGACCGAGCCGATACCGTAGATGCAGGAAACAGAGGCGACGATGATGCAGTCGTCGCGCTCGAGCAGCGAGCGCGTCGCAGAGTGGCGCATGCGGTCGATCTGCTCGTTGATCGAGCTTTCCTTCTCGATATAGGTGTCGGAGCGCGGCACATAGGCCTCCGGCTGGTAATAATCGTAGTAGGATACGAAATATTCCACCGCATTGTCGGGGAAGAAATTCTTGAATTCGGAATAGAGCTGGGCGGCCAGCGTCTTGTTCGGCGCCAGGATGACGGCCGGGCGCTGCGTCGCCTCGATCACCTTGGCCATGGTGAAGGTCTTGCCCGAGCCGGTGACGCCGAGCAGCACCTGGCTGCGGTCGCCGTTCTCCAGCCCCTCGACGAGGTCGCGGATGGCGGTCGGCTGGTCGCCGGCCGGCTCGTAATCCGACTGCATGCGGATCGTAATGCCGCCTTCGGATTTGTCGGGCCGGGCAGGGCGGTGCGGCGTCCAGATCTTGCCGTTCTTGTGCAGCGGGTTGCCGCTCTCGATCAGCGCCGACAGCGCCTCGACGGTGGCGGTGACGGCGGTGCCGGCCTGCAGCGACGAGGCTTCCTCCAGCGTCGTATCCATGCCGGAGACGGGGTTGAGGCCGGCGGCGGCGCGCGTCTTCGGGTCGGTGGAACCGCCCATCGAAGTTCCACGGGCGCTTTTTGAAGCGGCAATCTCGACCTTCTTGTTGACGCCGACGGCCTCCGAATGCTTGCGCGCCTCGTTTTCCACCTTCTTGCGGTGCTTGCCCGCCTTGGAGGCGATTTCGCGCTGCGACTCGACGCCGGAGCTTTCGGCATCTGCCTCCAGCTGCTTCACCCAATCGGCGACGGAACCCGACAGCGGAGCGCCCTCGAAGGACGATTGCGGGGCTTCCTCGAAGCCATTCGGGGCGGGGGATTTCTTCGGAGATCTGGCCATGGCGCGAATATGGAGAGAGTCAGCGCGAAAGTGAAGAGGGAAAGAGTACAAAAGGGAAACGAATGAATCGTTCAGATTGGCGAATAATGTTGGGCGCGGAATGTTGGCAAAGAGGCTGCAATGAGGTTTTCCCGAGTACATAAATAAAAAGTCTGTGGTTGAAAAGCGGATCACCTCCCGCGCTGAGGGCGGCAATGTTACAGCTATTGCGGGAATCGGGGACCATTAATGAAAAAGATCATTATCGCATTCGCGGCGACCGCTGCACTGGCCAGTTGCGCCAAACGTCCTGACGCCATCGTGCAGGTCGATATTCCGATGGCGGCTTATACGAACCTTGGCTGCGAAGCTCTCGCTGTCGAACTGAAAAAGGAGAGAGCTAAGCTGGACGACTTGTCGAAGCAGCAGATCAGTGCGGCGAACGGCGATGCCTTCGGCGTCTTTCTCGTCGGCGTCCCAATCGGCAGCGTTGCGGGGGGAGACAAGGAAGGCGAGATTGCCGCGTCGAAAGGCAAGGTTTCCGCCATGCAGTCCGCTGGTATGAGCAAGGGCTGCAAGTTGCCCGCCTGACAACGGGCGGCCGCGGCTTCGTTGCCAGGGCACCTAGGGACGTGGCGCCGCTAAGCCGGCGCACCCGCATCGTCCTTCGGGGCCCCTGCGGGCCACCTCAGGACAAGGCTCTCTTGGGCGCCGGCGGTTATCTCAAGATCTCTCTTGAGCGCTGGCGCGGCATCCTCCAACGCTCCTCTTCCTGAGGTGCGCAGTCCATCGGACGGAGCCTCGAAGGACGCGCCGCAACGCTGCTTCTTGCATCCTTCCAATGTCGGCGTACCCGGCCTTTCAATAGTGATACCATCCGGGCGCACACTGGAACCGAGATCGGTCTTCCGCAGTTATTCCTGGTCAATTCAGCTTCAGGTGTTATTGCCATTAGCGACCATCCGTCCTTCTGGGGAATACCGATTTCCATCGATCTTGAAATCGGCGAACGGCTGGTTCTCCGCTCGCCGCAGGATGCGCTTTATGCCCTCGTCTCGGACTGGCCGATCCATGGCGGCGTCCATCAGCAGAGAACGATTGATTTCTGCCGCGCCTGGCTTGCCGGGCGCATGCCGGCCGAGACGGTGAGGCAGGCCTTTATCCTTGCGGCGCTGGAAGCCGGCGTGCCGATCGATGATCATGAGGACGATGCCGGTCATGCGGTCGACAGCCGGTGACGCCAACGATATTTCTTGCCATGTATTGCAAATATTATTCCCGCTGTGTTTGTGGGAATAGGCAGCGTACATGCGCTCCGATTCTTTGGAGACTTTAAGAAATGAGAATAAAAGTCTTTGTTTGCGCTGCTCTGCTGGCGCTCGCCGGCTGCAACGCCCCGGTGTCGCAATCCGTGGCAGAGTCCCAGCGTCCGCCCTCAAATGAAGTCCGGCAGAACTTCATCAATATTGTGTTCAAGAGAAGCTATAGACACGAAGCAGGAGAAGTCGTCTGGGCGCGCATATCCAGCGTCGTTCTGCTCGATCCCGAAAAACAGATCTATGCTTACTGTGTCCGGGTGGTGCCGAAGCACAGCTGGGGAGACTGGGCCTATCTCGGGGTCTCGTTCACAGAGGGCAAAGTGCTGGGCGCAACGGCGAATGACGATCGATGCCGCGACAAGCGGCTGCGTTACTACCCGTTTCCGGAGATGAACGGCATGAAGACCTGACGAAAGAGACGAGGGCTCGGGCCGGGTCGCCGTTCCAGGCCTTGTTGACCGGCGGCGCGGCATGCCTCCAGCGTCGTGGTAGCGCCGCCATCCGGAAAGCTCGATTTATCGATTTTAATAGAGGAAGATCCAACTGAATGAAAAACAAATTCCTTGTCTGCGCCGCTCTGCTGGCGCTGACCGGCTGCCAAACGCCAGCGCCGCAGTCCGTTACAGATTCCCAGCGGCCGCCTTCCAGCGCAGTTCGACGCGAGTACATCGACGCTCTGCGGGGAACCATTAAACCGGGGAACTTCGTAAAGGCGGAGATTTCCAGCGTGGTTCTGCTGAATCCGGAAAAGCAGATATACGCTTATTGCACGCGCACGACGGAACGCAGCAATCCGAACTGGTCCTATATCGGCCTGGGCTTGCAACACAACATGATATTGTACCTGAAAAAGAACGACTATCGCTGCCATGATAAGCTGCTGCGTTATTATGATTTTCCGGAATTACGCAACATGAAGTACTGAGGAAGCGGCGGGGCGCTTGGCAGCCTCGCCGAGCACCTTTCGGACGTCGTCAGAGCCAGAGATCCCTTCGCTTGTTCCTGAGTTAACCCGCTTACAGTCGGTTCCCCCAGCAATCAAAGCGTGAAAAAAGAGGTGCGGTACTTCAGCCCTTCACCAGCACGCTTGCTTGCACCGGCTGTTCGATGCCCTTCAGCGCAAGCATGCGCGTTTCGGCGCCTGCTGCGAGGTCGGGAGCCTTCGTCGCCGTTTCCGCAGAGATCAGAATCTCGCCCGCCGCGGCTTGGGATTCAAGCCTGGCCGCCTGGTTGACGATGCCGCCGATCGCGGTGAAATCACTGCGGAAGCTCGAGAATTCGCCGATCTGCACCTCGCCGGAATGGATGCCGACGCCGACGCCGAGGGTGCGGCCGGGCAATGTGTCGAGCACCAGGCCGTTCAGCGCCGCGGCGCAGTTTCGCTGGATCTCCTGCGCGGCCCGGATCGCGGCGACGGCGTGATCGTTGCGGACGATCGGGAAATTGAAGATCGCCATCAGGCCGTCGCCCATCTGCTTGTTGACGATGCCGTCATGCGCCCAGATCGCCTGGGCGCAGCGATCCTGGAACAGGCTGACGATCTCGCTCAGTTGCACAGCCTCGATGCGCTCCGACAGATCCGTGAAGCCCCTGATATCGGCAAACAGGATGGTCGCGTCGACGGTGATCTGGCGCTGCTTCTTGACGTACTGAAAGGAACGTTCGCAGATCGTGCAGATATCGGGGTTCATCTTGCTGCGGGTGATGCCCAAGGCGCGGAACGGCAAGGCGAGCGGGCCGCCGATCGGGATCGGCATATGCATCTGGTCCCAGCAGCCGCGGCAGATCCTGGCGCTGCCGTGGCTGGTCTGCCGACTGGAAGAGGCTGTGGTCATATCGAACAATCCGTCGCCTTATAGCCAAAAAACAAGCTTCCGATACTCGCCTGCTTTTGGCAACTCTGCTGATAGTCGAAGGCTGCGATGGCTTGAAGTATTTCGTCTGGCGCCATTCTTATCGGACCGCTCGCCGCCAATTCGACTATTGCGCGGGTGCGACGATAGCATCGCGATGGGACCTACTATAGGATGTTGTTAACAATACCTTCGCTCTCCAGGAAAGACCGGGGATGGAGCGCCGTCTTGCAGCTATCCTAATCGCCGATGTCGTCGGTTACAGTCGATTGAGCCAGATCGACGAAGAGGTCACGCGTGCGCGTTTTCAGGCGGACCAGAATGATGTCTTCGAGCCGGCGATCGAGCGTCACCATGGCCGGCTGGTCAAAACCATGGGCGATGGTTCGCTGGTCGAATTCCAGAGCGTCGTCGATGCCTTGCGTTGCGCGGTGGAGGTCCAGCAGCGGAAAGCCACGCACAACGCCGTGGCCCTTCCGGAGCACGGGCTCGAGTTCCGGATCGGCATCCATCTCGGCGATATCATCGTCGAGGGCGAAGACATCCAGGGCGACGGCGTCATTGACGCGCTCCATCCAGCACCTGTTCACGCATCATCCGGACCGGCGCTGCGGCTGCGATCGGGGCAATGGGAATACGGTCACACTTGTTACTCCCACTGTTCGATTTCCGATGCGAGACTATGTCCGAACAACGCGCGATGAGCCGGGCTTCGAGGCGCGGGAATTCGCCCCAACGAGGAGATTGAGCCATGACTGCTTCAGCCGAAAATGGAAAGAGAGGACAGAGCATGCAGAGACCGGCGGTCGTGGCGCTGGAGGCCTGGGAGGCGGCGCGCGAGCAGATGCTGGTAAAGGAAAAGGCGCAGACCCGTGCGCGCGATGCGCTGGCCGCCGAGCGCCGGCGCATGCCGTGGATGGCGGTCGAAAAGGCCTATGCGTTCGAGGGACCCCAGGGCAAGGTCAGCCTGCCCGAACTGTTTGAGGGCCGTCGCCAGCTGATCGTCTACCGCGCCTTCTACGAGCCAGGCGTCTTCGGCTGGCCCGAGCATGCCTGCCGCGGCTGCTCGATGGTGGCCGATCAAGTGGCTCACGTCGCCCATCTCAACGCCCGCGATACGACGCTGGTATTTGCCTCACGCGCGCCGCAGGCCGACATCGCCCGGCTGAAAGCGCGGATGGGCTGGACGATACCATGGGTGACGATCACCGACAGTTTCGACAAGGATTTCGGCGTCGACGAGTGGCACGGCACCAACGTGTTCTACCGCGACGGCGAGCGCATCTTCCGCACCTATTTCATCAACAACCGCGGCGATGAGCAGATGGGCGGCACCTGGAACTACCTCGATATCACGCCACTCGGCCGCCAGGAAGTCTGGGAGGATTCGCCCGAGGGCTATCCTCAGACCCCGACCTACAAATGGTGGAACTGGAACGACGCTTATGTGGCAGACGCCGAGCCGGACAAGAAGTGGGTCGATGTCTCCGACGCCGGCGAGGCGGCGTTCCGGGCCGAAAGTGCAAATACGAAACCGTGAGCGAGGTCGAGTTGCGGCGGACCGGAGGCCAAGGGCTTCGGTCCGCCGCAAGGCGCTGTCAAATCATTGGATCTCCCGCCATGGGACGTTGCCTTGCCGGTCACGGTGGCGGGCAGGTGGGCCGCCGACTCGGCACAAATCCGCTTTCCGCCAGCATTCAGCAGCGCCACCATAAAAACACCTGACAGAAGAGCGCTCACTGCCGTATCGAGCCCGGTGCGGCTGGAACTTTTGCGCCTTCGTCCTCTGTGATGTGTTCCG
Source organism: Rhizobium sp. NZLR10 (assembly GCF_019685125.1). NCBI lineage: Bacteria > Pseudomonadati > Pseudomonadota > Alphaproteobacteria > Hyphomicrobiales > Rhizobiaceae > Rhizobium > Rhizobium sp. NZLR10. The sequence goes on from NZ_JABDWE010000016.1 coordinate 56,391, forward strand.
GGCTGTCTCCTACGGCGAAGCGCCGTTGGACGGCATTCTGCTGCAGCAGTGGAGGATTAGCCAGCGGCGGCGTCTGATGTCCGAAAGAAATTCAATGCAGAGTGGAAACATTTTGGGTCGACGGCGTTGTACCCGTTACCGGCAGTGTGCCCGAGCACCCGGCTTTGGTGAGGAGGCTTAGCCATGAAGGTCATGATCGTTGAAGATGAGAATACTATTGCGTTGGAGCTCGAACGCATTGCGCAAGAGGCCGGGCACCAGACAATCGGGCCGGTTTCGACGGTTGAGCAAGCTCTCGCCTATGCTCAGAAAAGCGATGTGGCGCTGGTCGATCTCAACCTCTCCGACGGGCTGAGCGGCGCTCAGCTTGCCCGTCGGCTGATCGACCGCTTCGGCGTGGACGTTATTTTCGTGACCGGCAGTCCTGAGAGTGTCGGCAACGGTATCGCTGGAGCGTTCGATGTGATCTCCAAGCCTTTCTCCGAGGAAAGGATTGTCAGCGCGCTCTCGCGGGCAGAGGCGGCCCGACGCAAAGATTTCGACCGCAGCAGGGCAGCGATCTGATAAGAAGGAGATTGACGTCGTGCACGTCGCTGGACCTTCCAGGGAGATGATCCGGATGAAGCACACACTCGTTGCCATTCTCTTCACCCTCACGGCCTGCGCCAGCGCGCAAGACCCGCAGCCTCTTTCGGGTAGCCTCACCTATCGGGGAAAGGTCATTCATTCACCCTATCGTCCGGGAACTGTGGTCAAACATACCTTTCTCGGTCAATTCGGTTACCGTGTTTTCGAAAGCTATGTGGTTCAGCCGGACGGGACACTCAAGCTTACGTCCCAGAGCACAGGCCCGGACTTTCTCTGGCAGTGAGGGTGGCTTCGGCTCCAGTCGCGCCATCGCGCAGGAGGACCTTCGCGGCGAGTTTTCATCGCCCCGTCCGGCACGATCGCAAGCGGCGCATCAATTTCGCTGGCAGCTTTCGCTTTCATCCCTGCGAAATTGAATGTTGCGCTGCAGCAAAAATCTCGTCTATACCACGGACATTCACCACGGACCCGGTGAGACCCCGGGTGGCTCTTCTGGCCGCCGATCCGCCAGATAACGCAAAACCTGCATGTCGCGACACGACCGCTCGATAGAGCGAGCCCGGCCATGCTTTGCGAGACTCTATCCATGCTGCTTTCCTCCATCCGTCGTGATTGGTCCGCCAATCCCACGCGCGAAATGCTTGCCGGTGCGGTTGCGACTTTCGCCCTGATCCCCGAGGTCATCGCCTTTTCATTCGTGGCGGGGGTCGATCCCGAGGTCGGCCTGTTTGCCTCTTTCGTCATCGGCATCGTCATTGCGTTCACCGGCGGACGCCCGGCGATGATTTCGGCGGCGGCCGGGTCGGTCGCACTGGTCGCGGCACCGCTGGTGCATGCCCACGGCTTGCCCTATCTCTTCGCGGCCGGGCTGCTGGCGGGGCTGATGCAGATCGTGTTCGGCCTGCTGCGGCTCGGCGTGCTGATGCGCTTCGTGTCGAAATCCGTGCGCACCGGCTTTGTCAATGCGCTTGCCATCCTGATCTTTGCTGCGCAGATGCCGCACATCATCGGCGCCGGCTGGACGGAATATGCCGTGCTGAGTGCCGGGCTTGCGATCATCTATCTGACGCCGCGGATCACGACGGCGATCCCGTCGCCGTTGATCTGCGTTCTGATCCTGACCGTCGCCTCGATCGGGTTCGGACTTCCCGTTCTGACCGTCGCCGACCTCGGCAAACTGCCGGATTCGCTTCCGGTGTTCGGCTGGCCGGCGGTGCCGCTGACGCTGGAAACCCTCAGGATCATCGCCGGACCCGCACTTGCCATCGCGATGGTCGGGCTGCTGGAATCGATGATGACGGCAAGCGTCGTCGACGATCTCACGGATACGCCGAGTTCGAAGAACCGCGAATGCACGGGTCTTGGCCTTGCCAATGCCGCCGCGAGCCTGTTCGGCGGCATTGCCGGCTGCGGCATGATCGGCCAGACGGTGAGCAACGTGAAATACGGCGGGCGCGGCCGGCTCTCGACGCTGTTTGCCGGCGCCTTCCTGCTGATCCTGATGGTGCTGCTGAAGCCATGGGTCTCCGAGGTTCCCGTCGCCGCGCTGGTGGCGATCATGGTCATGGTATCGATTGACACCTTCGACTGGTCGTCGCTTAAAGCGGTCGTCGTCCATCCCCGAATGTCGAGCGCCGTCATGGTGACGACCGTCGTCGTCACCGTCTTCACCGCCAACCTGGCGCTCGGGGTGACGGTCGGGGTGCTGCTCAGCGGCGTGTTCTTCACCTTCAAGGTCGCCCGCCTGCTGCGCATCGAGGTGGCGCCCGATCAAGCCGCCGGGCAACGCATCTACCGCGTGTCCGGCCAGGTGTTCTTTGCCTCGGCCGACGTCTTCGTCGAGGCGTTCGACGTTCAGGACGCTGTTGGCAAGACCGTGCTGATCGACGTCTCCGAGGCGCATTTCTGGGACATCACCGCCGTTGCCGCACTCGACAAGGTCGTGCAGCGCTTCCGGGCGCATGGCATCGCCGTGGAGGTTGCCGGCCTCAACCAGGCGAGTTCGACGCTGATCGAAAGCCTCGATGGCAAGGTGGTGCTGGAGGGGGTGTGACGGCGGCAAGGGTAGGCGGAGCATAGGCTTTGCCGGATAGAAAAATCAGCGCGCGGATTCCATAACAAGTATGGGAATGACTATCCGCTTGCGCCGGCCCGTCGGGGGTCCATATTGACACGCATCGTCCTTGAAGGGGAGGCTTCGATGCCGTCGAGTTTCAATGTCGAAAGTGCGGATGGTTATGAACGGCTGATGGGGCGCTGGAGCAAGAGGCTGGCGCCGATGCTGATCGATTTCGCCGGGTTGGCGGATGGGGATCGCGTGCTCGATGTCGGCTGCGGCACCGGCAGCCTGACCTTTACGCTGGCGGAAAAGCCGAGCTTGCAGGAGATCGTCGGTGTCGACTATTCGCCGGTTTTCGTCGAGGCCGCAACGCGGCGCAACACCGATCGGCGGATCACGATCCGGCAGGGCGATGCCTGCGCGCTTCCCTTCGAGGATAATCGCTTCGACAGGGCGATATCGCTGCTCGTGCTGCATTTCGTGCCCGAGGCGGGAAAGGCAGTGTCCGAGATGGCCCGTGTCGTGCGCCCGGGCGGCGTGGTCGCGGCCGCCGTCTGGGACCATTATGGCGGCATGTCCGGCATGAGGATGATGTGGGATACGGTGGCGATGCTTGACGAAAACGCGCTGCCCTTACGCCGCAAATATTGTTTCCAGCCGATGATGCGGCCGGGGGAAATGAAGGAGAGCTTCATCGCGCAGGGTCTTGCCGATGTCGAGGAGACTTCGTTGCTGATCCGGATGGAATATCTTTCCTTTGGGGACTATTGGGACCCAATCGCCGCCGGCGAGGGACCACTCGGCAAGTATATTGCGGGGCTGGACCCGGCGAAGCGAAAAGCGGTCGATACAGCCGTCAGGGCCGCTTACGATGCCGGCGAGCCGGATGGCCCGCGGTCGTTCGCATCGGTGGCGTGGGCGTGCCGGGGCAGGGTGCCGGGCGGCGGTTAGGTGTGTCGGTATAACGGCCCCTGAGACAGCGAGCATGCGCCGGCGCCCCGGAGAGCCTCATCCTGAGGTGCCCGGCAGGGCCTCGAAGGACGAGGCGGGCGCGCCGGCACCGAATGAATGCAAGAAGTAATGTTGGCGTGTGCTTCGAGGCTCCGCCCTCTCGGGCTGCGCGGATGCCGCGGCCCCCAGAGCCGTGGTGCGACGCCCCGACCATGCCAATCGCGATGGAGGCCGGCGGCAAGGCACAAGCAAAGGCCGGCCGGCGACATCTCGGTGGCGTGAGACGATTGGCCCGAGCCTTGGGGCTTGCCGTCAGATGGCGGCGTGCTACGTAAGGCCCGCCGGTATCTCTCCGGATCAGCTATTTCCCCTCCACAGCCCCGAGTTATTCCATGTCGTTTTCTCCCGCCGCCCTCTGGCCCGTTGTCATGCTGTTTGCCTCCAACATCTTCATGACCTTTGCCTGGTACGGGCATCTCAAGCACAAGGGCAGTGCCATCTTCCTTGCCATCCTGGTCAGCTGGGGCATTGCCTTTTTCGAATATTGCCTGGCGGTACCGGCCAACCGTATCGGCTCGGCAGTCTATACGACGGCCCAGTTGAAGACGATGCAGGAGGTGATCACGCTGCTGGTCTTTGCCGGCTTCTCGATCTTTTGGCTCGGCGAGAACCTGACGTGGAATCATGCGATCGGCTTCGCGCTCATCGCGATCGGGGCATCCTTTATCTTCCGGGCATAAACTTCAGTTTTTTCAACAGATTACAAATCGTCCATGTCTGGAAATCGCCACATTTCCTACAGATTGGCGTCGCAATCGGCTGGCAGCTTGTCACTACCACGTGATCAGGAGTTGACCGGCCATGAGCCTCTCTTTCCCGACGATGGCGGCGATCCGGTTCGGCTATGGTTTCCGGCCGGGTGAGGCGCCGCCGCAAAGCAAGGACGACCTGATCGGCCAGCTCAGCAAGGGGGCAGCGGCAACGCCGGACTTTCCGCTCGGCGGTCCCGAGACGCGCCACCGCGCGATCCTCAGCCTGCAGGAGCAGCTGAAGCAGATCCGCCAGGACGCCAAGTCGGTGACCGACGATACGACGCAGCGCGAGATGCGGAAGGGCGTGCAGCGGCAAGCGCAGCAGCAGTTTCAGCACGATGTAAATCTGCGGCTGATGCAGGCGGTGCTGTCGCCGTACGGCTTCTACGAGCGGCTGGCGACCTTCTGGACCGATCATTTCTCCACCAGCGCCAATAAGAGCTTGCCGATGCGTCTCATCGTGCCGCTCTACGAGGCCGAGGCGATCCGGCCGTTCATGTCGGGCCGGTTCGGTGATCTGCTGCGCAGTGCCACCGCCCATCCGGCCATGCTGATCTATCTCGACCAGGCGGATTCGCTGGGGCCGGATTCAGCCGGCGGCATCAAGCGCAACAAGGGACTGAACGAAAATCTCGGCCGCGAACTGCTGGAACTGCACACGCTCGGCGCCGGCAGCGGCTACAGCCAGGCGGATGTCACGGCGGCGGCCATGGTGCTGACGGGGCTCACCATCGACCGCAAGGAGATGGACATCGCCTTCCGGCCGAATATCTCAGAGCCCGGTACGCATGAGGTGCTCGGCGTCAGCTATGGCGGGCGGCGGCGCTCGCGCGACGACTATCTCGACATGCTCGACGATCTCGCCGTCCACCCGAAGACGGCGGCCCATATCAGCCGCAAGCTTGCAGTGCACTTTATCTCCGACCAGCCCGACGAGGGGATGGTGTCCGACATGGCCATGGTCTGGAAGACGACGGATGGTGATCTCACAGCCGTCTACACCGCCATGCTCGACCATCCTGCCGCCTGGCGTAACGAAGGGGCCAAGGCGCGCCAGCCTTTCGACTATGTCATTGCAGGTCTGAGGGCGCTGAATGCGGGGCCAGTCAACGGCGTCGTCGGCAGTTTTCTGGCGGCCAACCAGCAAGGCACTGATGAGGGCGACATGGCGGCGAATACGCCTGGAATGGCAGGTTCGCCTATAGCGACGGGTCCTCCCGGCGAGGCGAGGGACACGCGGCTCAAGGCCTTCCGGACGGCGCGAGCGTTGGGGCAGGGGGCGCTGAAGCGCATGGGCCAGCCGACCTGGCAGCCGCCGAGCCCGGCCGGCTTCGAGGAAGGCTTCTCCACCTGGATTACCGGCAGCCAGCTTGCCGAGCGGCTAGCTTGGGCAAGGCGGGCGGCGGCGCAATTTGGGCGCGACGAGGATCCGCGCGAATTTCTGAAATCGACGCTTGCCGATGCGGCGCGCGACGAGACGATCCGCGTCGTGTCGCAGGCGCCGAACAAGATCAGCGGCCTGACGCTGGTGCTGGCATCGCCCGAATTCAACCGCCGATAGGAGGCCCGCCCATGACGCTGTCGATGAACCGGATTTCACTGTCCCGCAGAGGCTTTCTAGCGTCCGCTTGTTGTCTGGCCGCTGCCCCCGTCTTCACGCCGGTCACCTTCGCGGCGATGCCGGGAGACAACCGTTTCGTCACCATCGTGTTGCGCGGCGCGATGGACGGGCTGGACCTGGTGCAGCCCTATGGCGATGCGGGTTTTGCCGCGCTCAGACCGACGCTGGCGCTGACGCCCGACACCGGGCTTCTCGATCTCGATGGGCATTTCGGCCTCAATCCCGCCGCTGCCGACCTGATGCCGCTGTGGAAGAGCCGGGAGCTTGCCTTCGTGCACGCGGTGTCGACGCCCTATCGCGACCAGCGCAGCCATTTCGACGGGCAGGACATGCTGGAATCCGGCGGCGAACATGTCGCCGAGGAAAAGACCGGCTGGCTGAACCGAGCGCTCGCCGTCATTCCGCGCTCGGATGCACGCAAGGCGATCGACGTCAACACCTCGACCGAGCTGATCCTCTCCGGCCCGAACGACGTCGACGTCTGGGCGTCGGATTCCAATCTGGCGCCGGCGCGCGACGAGATGCAATTCCTGACGCGGCTCTATGCCGGTGATCCGCCGTTTGCCGCTGCACTTGCCGAAGCAACGCGGGCCGACTCCGCCTCGATGATGGTCGAGCCGGATGGCCAGCGCGGCGAAAAGACCGCGGACGTGGCAGCGCTTGCGGCCAACATGCTGAAGGACGACTACCGCATCGCCAGCTTCTCGATCACCGGCTGGGACACGCATATCGGCCAGGCCGGCCAGTTCAAGCGGCCGGTGCAGGATCTGGCGCAGGCGATCAACACGCTGAAGACGACGCTTGGGGCCGAAATCTGGGCAAAGACGGTGGTGCTCGCCATGACCGAATTCGGCCGCACCGCCCGCCAGAACGGCTCCGCCGGCACCGACCACGGCACCGGCGGATGCGCCCTGCTTGCCGGCGGCGCCATCAACGGCGGCCGCATCCTTGGCCGCTGGCCGGGCATCGGCGACGGTCAGCTGCTCGACGACCGCGACCTGATGCCGACCGCCGATGTGCGCGAACTCGCCGCGGCGATGTTGTATCGGCAGTTCGATGTCGGTGTGGATGATCTGACAGGGAAGATCTTTCCGGGGTTGGGGTTTGACAAGGGGTCGCAGTTTTTGCGTGGGTGAGTGGCTGCACCTCTTCTCCCGCTGGGGATAGGAGGCAGCAAGCCGTTGCCCGGCCCTTCGCTTGGGCTCAGGGCGTTCGACGCTGCAATCGATTCACTGGATCGATTGCTCCCGCTTTGCGGGATCGCGTCTCACCCCAGCACATCATAAAGCCTAAAGATGAAGCTGACCTGATAGACGAGGTTGGCGGTGATGAAGGCGGCATGGAAGCGACGGTTAGGGGTCCAGGCGGCGATGGCGCAGAGGAGGATATAGACGATGTTTCGGGCGGGATATTCCCAGCCGAGCGCGAGGATGCGCTCATGGCCCTTGATCGCCGTGTCGAGAATATCGACGGCGTAGGTGAGGCCGAGGATGCCGAAGAACCATTTGCGGCGGGAAATGAAATATTCCTCGTAGCCGCCATATTCATCGAGGCTCGCCGGAAAGAGCAGGGCGCAGAGCAGGAAGAACAGGCTGCAGAAGCAGACGAGGAATAGGTAGATCCCGAAGCCGATGGCCGGCACGGCCTGCAGGCGATATTCCCACCACCAGATATGGATGATGAACAGAAACATCGACAGCGCCCAGCCAAGATGGACGGCATAGACTTTGGCCTTGGCGGGATGCTGGACGATGCCGGCAACGCCGGTCAGCATTCTGGCAAGCGAAAGGCTGATGACCATGCCCATCACCACCTTGATGTGAAGGAAGACCTCCGGCGAGCCGACCGTTTCCATGCTCTCGACCCCTGGTCTGTCACGCCTCGGGGACTTGTTTCGGTTTGCCGTCTTCGTCGAGCGCCACCATGATGAAGGTGCCGGCGGTCACCTTTTCCATCTTGGCGTAACGCGCACGGTGCGCCCAGGCTTCGACGATCAGCGTGATCGAGGTGCGGCCGACGCGATCGATATCGGTATAGACCGACAGCGTGTCGCCGATCTTGACCGGTAGCTCGAAGGCCATTTCCTTGACGGCGGCGGTGACGACGCGGCCCCTGGCGCGCTCGGTGGCGCGGATGCCTGAGGCAAGGTCCATCTGCGCCATGACCCAGCCGCCGAAGATATCGCCGGCCGGATTTGCATCGCCCGGCATGGCGAGCGTCCTGAGCGTTAGTTCGCCTCTCGGCTTGGCGGCATCGGTCATCAAGGGTTCTCCATCTGGTGCGGGCCATCGGCCGGCGATTCACTGGACGATAGCCTAGTGCAAAGGCTGTGGGCTGTAAAAGACGGCATGGCCGGGCGCTGCAGCTAAGCGCGGCGAAAAATATTGCAGCCGTTGCCTATCGAAATTCCATTCGATTTCAAACGGTTGACTTTAAGTGCTTCGGCCTTCCCTCACGGTATTTAATCATTCTCTAAATAAGCTTTACGCTCCAGTAATTCCGGCAATTCAAGATGGGTCTACATCATTTACGAGAATCGCCGGGAACCTCATGCGCAACGTCAAGATTTCCACCCGCCTTTACTGCCTCGTAGGCTTCACCCTTGCCGTGCTGGCGGCGACGATGGTGTTCTTTTTGAACTATTCCTATTCCGAACTGGAAGCGGAGCGGAAGGCGGGGCTGGCGCAGATGGATGCGACGGCGCTCGGCATATTCGACAAATATTACAGGATGGAGCAGGCGGGCACGATGACCCGCGAACAGGCGCAGGCGGCCGCCAAGGACGTGATCGGTGCGATGCGCTACGGCGCCGACGGTTATTTCTGGATCAACGACATGCATCCCACCATGGTGATGCACCCGATCAAGCCGGCGCTTAATGGCACTGATATCTCGCAGATGAAGGATCCGAACGGCAAATTCCTGTTCGTCGAATTCGTCAACAAGGTGAAGAAGGATGGCAAGGGTTTCGTCGACTATTACTGGCCGAAGCCGGGCGCCGATCAGCCGGTGCTGAAATATTCCTATGTCGCCGGTTTTGAGCCCTGGGGTTGGATCGTCGGCACCGGGGTCTATGCCGATGATCTTGCCGCGCTCTATCGTCAGAACGCGATCTGGGCGGCGGTGCTCTGCCTGCTCGGGGCCGCCGCCACGATTGCCATCGCTTACGCCATCGTGCGCAGCGTCACGGCGCCGATCGCCCGGCTAAAGGCGGCGATGAATGCGATCGCCGCCGAAGAGGCGTCAGTGGAAATCGCCGGCAGCGACCGGCGCGACGAGATCGGCCAGATGGCCAAGGCATTGCTGGTGCTGCGCGACTCCGTCGACGAACGCAGCGCGCTGCGCGGACGGGAAGATGAAAGGCAGCGGCAGATCGAGGATGAGCGACGCGGCAACGAGGCAAGCCTGCGCTCGGCCTCCGACCGGCAAAACCGGGCAATGCAGGCGCTCGGCGTTGGCCTGGAAAAGCTCGCAGGCGGCGATCTGACAGTTGCGATCGACGATATCGGCGAGGATTACGCCAAGCTTAGAAGCGATTTCAACACCGCCGTCGATGCGTTGAACGGCGTTATCCAGGCGATCGCCGAATCGAGCCGCGTGGTCAACGAGAGCGCTTCCGACATCAGCGAAGCGACCGGCAATCTGTCGAAGCGCACCGAACAGCAGGCGGCAGCCCTCGAAGAGACGGCAGCGGCACTCGACGAGATCACCGCGACGGTCAAGACGGCATCCGAGCGGGCGAACGAGGCGCGCGAGATGGTGGCCGAGACCAAAGTCAGCGCCGGGCGCTCCGGCGACATCGTCCGCAATGCGGTGACGGCGATGGGCCGCATCGAGGAATCCTCGAGCCGCATCAACCAGATCATCTCCGTGATCGACGAGATCGCCTTCCAGACGAACCTTCTGGCGCTGAACGCCGGCGTCGAGGCCGCGCGCGCCGGCGAGGCGGGCCGTGGCTTTGCCGTCGTCGCCCAGGAGGTGCGCGAACTCGCGCAGCGTTCGGCCAATGCGGCCAAGGAGATCAAGACGCTGATCAGCCGGTCGGCGGCGGAAGTCGAGGGCGGAGTGGCGCTGGTGCGCTCGACGGGCGAGGCGCTGGTGGAGATCGAAGGGCTGGTCAACCGCGTCAACGACCACGTGGCATCGATTGCGACGGCAGCCCGCGAGCAGTCCACCGGGCTCAACGAGATCAACGGCTCCGTCAATCATATGGACCAGATGACGCAGCAGAACGCGGCAATGGTCGAGGAGACGACGGCGGCAAGCCGCACGCTTGCCGACGAGAGCACCCAGCTGAAGACGCTGCTTGCGAATTTCCGCCTGCGCGCCGAGCCGCGGGCCGAGACGAGGTATACGCGGGCCGCGTGAAGGCAAGAGCGAAGTAACGGCCTCACAACGGCTTCAGACCGGAACGTCAGGAAAAGAGCCGCAACGACGGCTCTTTTCGTTGTGGCGCCGTCATCGCGTCAGATGCGCGGATCGCGACGCAGCATGATCCTTTCGAGTAGAGAGGATCGTGGGCCGGCGGAATTCCAAGATCTTCAGGCTGATATACCTGGCTGATGTGTTTGATAAAAAGCAGCAGATTCAATCTTCAAGCGAATATCATTGCAATTTACCTTACGCTATGCTTCATTCAGGTTGTAGGTGAGGGCATGGTATTTCGAAGATAGCGATTGCTGTCGTTGCGGAAGCCACCATAATTCTCCAATTTCGCAAACTATCCGGGACCACGGCCACGGCGGCCTTGGCATGGCCGTCGTGTGTCTCCCGAATTCGAGGATTCCAGTCCTCCGCATCCGATAACGCTGCCCCTCATCGCATCGCTGCCGCATTCCAGTTCAGTAACCGAGGGAGGCCGAAATGGCTCGCAGCAAGCATGGTTCGCCAGTAAGAGGCATGGATAGCGTCGCGCATTCGAGTGTTCGCGACCAGAGATTCGGGAGGATGTTTCGCAACCTGCCGGCCGCCGCGTTTACCGAGGATGCACTCACCGATCTTGCGAAAACGATGTTCCAGGGGGAGTTCGCCGAGAAGATCGAAGAGGGAAAACCCGTCGATGTCGCGCTTGACGAGCGGGAGCCCGAAGACGAGAACCCGGCAATTCCTGCCGGATTCACCTATTTCGGTCAGTTTCTCGATCATGACATCACATTCGATCCGGTCTCGTCGCTCGACCGCTTCAACGATCCGGATGCTCTGCAGGATTTCCGTACGCCACGCCTCGACCTGGACTCCGTCTATGGTTCGGGGCCGGCCGATCAGCCTTTCCTCTACGAGGACGATGAACTTCATCTGTTGCTCGGGGACGACAAGGATTTCGACAAGACTCGAAACAGCCGCCCCGATCTGCCGAGGAACGCGGCCGAAATCCGGCGCGCGCTGCTCGGCGACAAGCGCAACGACGAAAACGTGATCGTCTCGCAGCTCCACGCCACCTTCCTCCGGTTCCACAACAAGGTCGTCGATACGTCGCGCAGCCGCGATTTCGGGCTCTGTCAGCAGACGGTGCGCTGGCACTACCAGTGGATCGTCCTGCATGATTTCCTGCCCCGTATCATCGGCAAAGAGACCTACGAGCGCGTCATCGTCGGGAGAGGCGAAAAGCCGAATGTCCGCTTCTACAATCCACAGGGCCGCTACGCCTTCATCCCCGTCGAATTCTCGGTGGCGGCATACCGATACGGTCATACAATGGTGAGACCGAGCTATTCGCTGAACCGAACCGTCACGAGGCCCGACCCGATCGAGCAGCGGTTCAACGGGAAAAAGGCAAAGTTCAATCGCATTCCGATTTTCTCTCTGACTGACGTGATCCAGCACCCGCGGGCAAATTTGAACGGTTTTCGCGAGTTACCCGACTTCTGGGCGATCGACTGGGCCTTCTTCTTCGACGGGGTCGCGCCCGAAGGGGCGCCGCCGGCTGGCGCAGTCCTGCCGCAGCCCTCCTACAAGCTCGATACGACGTTGGTCGATCCGCTGACGAGCCTGCCCGATCACCAAAGGGAGCCGATCCATATCCGCAGGGCGCTCGCCGCCTTGAACCTGCTGCGCGGCTGGCGGCTCGGACTGCCTTCCGGCCAGGCGGTGGCGCGCCATATGGAAATGGAGGCGCTGTCGGATGAGCAGCTGTTCGACAGCGAGGATGCCGAGAGGAAGCGGGCGCGCGGCGCGTTGCTGAGCGATCAGTCCGGGATTTTCAAGGATAACGCGCCGTTGTGGTTCTACATCCTGCGCGAGGCGGAGATCTTTGGAAACAGCCAGCATCTCGGGCCGGTCGGCGGCACGATCATCGCCGAGGTCATCGCCGGCCTGATCCGCGAGGATCGGCATTCCTTCCTGGCGCAATGGCCGAAATGGCGGCCGACATTGCCGAGCGCAGGGGCGGGGCATTTCACCATGGCGGATCTGATCAATTTCACCAACAGGTAGCCGATGTCGAGCAAGGCTGCGGGAGTGGCCGGGGAGGACGCCGAGCAAAAGTTGCATCTATCGCCAATCTCAAGGCCGCGAAAGCGGCCTTTTTCATATTCGTCGCGTTCAGATTGTGCCGGTAAGTTTTCATTCACCGTTCTTAATTAAAATTGGAGTGAGTTTTTTCTGTCACTGCCCAGTCGGCCTGCGGAAGCGATAAGAGTATGGCGTTTGTTTCCTTTCCTCGGCGAGCCCTTTTGCCCCTGCTGCTCTCGGCGTCGCTGACCACCTGTTCGATCAGCGAGGGGCTTGTGCCGCCGGCCAATGTCGACAACGGCACCAGAGTGAGCTCGATCTCGCCGGCGGCGCGCATGGCGCCCTCGGTCCGCATGGCGCGTTCGGAGCGCCTTGCGCCCGCGGAAAGCCAGGCCTCCTATCCAGTTTCCAGTGCGCCTGCCGGCAATAGCCAGGGGTCCGTCGACTACCTCGATACGCCGAACCTTGCCGGCGCCGGCCATGCCGCGCCGGCGGCGCGCAGGGGCCGCCTGCCGATGATCGACAGCGACGAGGCGCTGGCGGCGGGCCAGTCGAGCAGCAATTGGGGCGGCACGCAGAACCTTGCGGTCCCGTCCGGCGGCGTCAATATGGATGACGAGCTTGGGGCAGAGCCGGTCGTCGGGTTGGCGCAGGAACAACAGCAGCAGATCGCCGAGGGAAATGCGACGGAGCCGGTCGTTGACGGAATCGGCACCGATAGCCCGAAGCAGGTGAACCAGCCGCTACGCCAGCCCGTACCGCGGGCGATGCCGCAGCCGGCGGCACAAGCGCAAATGAGCCGGGCGCCGGCCTGGAACGACGGCAGCCCTGTGGTGGCGCCGTCACGCGTTCCGGAAGAGGACGAAAGCGAAGAGGTCTCGATGCTGCGACCGAACAATCCGATGATGAGCGAACCGGCGGCACCCGTCGACCCCAGCGTCATGCCGACCTCCGAGCTTGCCTGCCGGCGCGAGCTGAAGCGTATGGGTGTGCTCTTCGACGAAAAGGCGCCGATTTCCAACGGGCCTGCCTGTCAGGTGCCCTATCCGGTGTCGCTGAAGGGGCTTTCCGGCAATATTGGCGTGCAGCCGGCGGTGACGCTGAACTGCCAGGTGACGCTCGCCTTCGCCAAATGGGTGAAGAACGAGTTGGCACCGTCCGCCCGCTACCGCTACTGGAGCGGCATCAAGACGATCCAGCCGCTCGGCGGCTATTCCTGCCGGCGCATGAACAACAGCCGGCAGAAATACAATCCGATGTCGGAACACGCTCGCGGCAACGCGATCGACGTCGGCAAGTTCGTGCTGAAGAACGGCCACGAGATCGACGTACGCAAAAAGGGTCTCTTTTCGCTGCGCGAAGGCCGGCTGCTGAAGGCGGTGCGCAGCGACAGTTGCCGCTATTTCAATACCGTGCTCGGCCCTGGCAGCAACCCCGAACACTGGAACCATTTCCATTTCGATCTGCGGTCCCGCAAGAGCGGCAAGGCCTATTGCGACTGATGCATTTCGCCTTGAACCGTGGCGCGCGGGTGCGGCTTTGTCGCGGCAAAAAAGCCCGCTGGCAGAAAATGGTTCATCCCTGCGGTCCGGCGCGCTATAGATCGGTCAAGCGGATTGCCGTTCGAGAGTTTGATCCATGAGCTATGATTTCCATGTCGGCCAGAAGGTCGTCTGTATTAACGATACCTTCAAGCATGTCAGCATCGACCAACTCATTCGCAAGGGCGAGATCTATACGATCCGCTGGGTCGGCGAATATACCCATTATATCGACGGCACGTTCATCGGGGTGAAGCTCGCGGAAATCAATCGCGGCAACGACGACGGGCCGGAAGGTTACGGTGCGGCCGACATGCCTTATCGAGCGACGCGCTTCCGGCCGCTTGTGAAGGACAAGATTTCATCGCTGCGCAAGCTTTTGGCCCCGACGCCGGATGCACCGGTGGAACCGAAGGAAAAGGTCAGGAAGAAAGAGAAGGTCTAGCGCCGCTCTGCCAGCCTGATCAGGTAGCCGTGGACACGTCGCCCGCTCCTCGATTTTTTCCTCAGCATGTCTTCGGGCGCGGAGGCGTGAATGGTCGGCGGCGTCTAGGTTGTCTGCCGGCCGACCGGCACGCCGGGTTCGTCGAGGTGCCAATAGAGGCCGGCCATCAATGCGAGGCCTTCACGGGCGGTAAATAGGGGAAGATGCTCGTTCGGGGCGTGCTGGGAGCATCCCGGATAGGAATGGGGAACCCAGATCGTCGGGAGTTCCAGGGTCTCGGAGAAGGTGTCGTTCGGCAACGATGCGCCGAGGTTCGGCAGGATAGCCGGCTTTTTGTGCGTGACGGCGAGTTCGCGCAAGCCAGGTGGTATCCGCTCCTCACCCATCTCGATAAGATACTTGGCGTTGAAACCGAGTTTGCCGCGTGTTTCCAGCACGGCCTGGATGGCACCGATGTTGATGCTATGCTGCCCCTTGTTGTCGGCGACGCCGCGCCCATACCAACTGTCGTCACGTTCGGTCATCCTCCACGGCGACAGGCTTTCGTCCCAGCCGTCATCGAGCCCGCGGATCACGTCACCGTGGCCAACCAAGCACAGTCGGCCGCTCGGAATCTTCGATGCGCTCGGCGAAGAAAAAAAGCCAGCCGCCTTCCGTCAACGTGCGGCAGGTAAAACCGAGCGCTGCGAAGGTCGGTGTGAGCTCTGTCTCGATATAATCGAGCAACACCTGACTGCGGTCAGGGTTTTGGCGCTCTGTCGGCATGGCGACGCGGCGCGCCAGATCGGTCCGGAACGATCCGGAATCGAAATAGGCCTCTGCTCTTGCTATGGCGGCTTCGCGTGTCATGCCGCAGCATAACATCATGCCGGTTTCATCGAAACGGCCTGTCTGTCTTCGTCCGGTGTCATCGCCCTTTTGCCGCGTTTGGGCCGAAGACGCCACGCGGCGGCACGCGATTGTGCAGTCCGGTTGTCTGTGCGACAGTCCGTGCGTAAGATGCGGAGGAGAGACCATGAGGCCGGTTTGGAACGTGCTGGCGTCGCTTTGCGCCGCCATCGGTTTTGCTATTGCAGCGACGGGAGCGGACGCCGCTGATCCGCTCGTTTTCAACTATCACGGATGGCAGGTCGATCTCACCAATGCCAGGGGTGCGGAACCCGATCGGGAGATGGTCACGGCCGTCAAGCGGCAGCTCGACATCGTCGAGCATGTCGATCTGAAGCCCGACATCCTCAAATTCATGCAGACAATCCGAATCTGGGCCAATCCCGCTGCTGCGAGTTTCGGGCCTGGCCATTACAGCAGCAAGACCGGTATCGACCTGCGCGTCAGGGGGCTCGAGCCCGACAAGCCGATCATCCTGCATGAGTTTCTGCATGCTTATAACGACCGGATGCTCCCGGGCGGATTTGGCAATTCCGACGTCAAACAATTCTTCAATAGCGGTCGGGCGCTCTGGCCGAGCGATTCCTATATGATGAGCAACGACCGCGAATTCTTCGCTGTGACGGCAAGCGTCTATCTGTTCGGCGATATCGACCGGCCGCCTTATTCACGCAGCCAGCTCAGAACCAACCAGCCGCGCTACTACCAGTGGCTTGCCACGCTGTTCGACGACGGCCGGTCGCGATCCTGAAAGGCGGTGATCCGATCAGGCCGTCTTCTTGCTGAGGAATAGCCCAGTCTCCTTGCTGACATCGAGCGCGCCGCTGCCTTGCCTGAAGGCATCGGCGATGGCCTGGCGGAAGCGGCTGAGCTGAGGCTCGTCGGCGCCTTCGCCGGGCGGATAGGAGGTCAGCGCCAGGAAGACATCCTCGGGCTCGGTGATCCGCATGCTTGCAGGGTACTGCGACATCGCGACGTTTGTGAATTGCGACCGCATTATTCCTTCGGCGGCGTCATATCCAAAGGCTTCGGCCGCAGGATCGGTCGGCGCGCTGCCGAAGACGGTCGTCAGCTGGTAGACCTCACGCATGTTGCCGATGCCGTTGGTGGTGACCGCGAGAAAGCCGCCCGGCTTCAGCACCCTCGACATCTCCGCGATGCCGGCGGCCGGGTCGGGCAGGTGGTAGAGCATGTGCATGGCGATCACGAGATCGAAGGCGCCGTCTTCGAAGGGGAGTGCAGCTGCATCGGCCTGGCGGCCTTGAACGGAACCGAAGGGCAGTGCGCCGCAGCGCGCCGCCGCCTCGTCGACCATGCCTGGCGAAAGGTCGGCGAGTGTCAGCTGCAGATCCTCCGGCAGAAGACCTGCCGTTGCCGCCCAGAACCATGCCGGCCCGCAGCCGACATCGAGGACGCGATCTCCCGGTTTCAGGGGCAGATGCGCGGCAACCCACGGAAACCAGCCCGTTTCGGCGATGGTATATTCAGTATGGAGCCTGGCCCGGGCGGCGAGCTTGCGGCTGTCGCCATACTGCACGGCATTGCCTTCAGTTATGGAGGACATCTCAACTCTCCGCCTTTCTCGTGAAGCCTCGGGCATCCAGGCAGAGCCTATAGAGGGCGTCGTTCCTGGACAAGACGTGACTATGCGCAACCGGTCGAGCTTGCCTGCGCGGCTGGCTCAAGCCTTATGCTATGAGAAAAATAAATCGTATCCGACTAAATCGGAATGGTGTTGACATCGAATTCAGTTCGGCATATTAGATCGCATCCGAATCAATCGGATGCGATGAAGATCATCAAGCCGAAAGGGCATGACAATGACTGAGAAGCTTCTTTTCGCCGGGAAGACCCACATCGCCGGCGGCCGCAACGGCTACGCACGCAGCAGCGGCGGCACGCTCGATATCAAGCTGCCGCAGCCGCATCCGGCGGCCGAAAACCTGTTCGGCACCGCCTGGTCGGCCTGCTATATCGGCGCCATCGAGCTCGCCGCCGCGCAGCGGAAGATCACGCTGCCGGCCGGTCCCGAAGTCGATGCTGAGATTACGCTCAACGGCGACAACGGCTCCTACTTCCTACGTGCACGGCTCAATGTCAGCTTGGCAGACATCGATCGCGAGATCGCGCAGGAGCTGATCGAGGCAGCCCATGGCATCTGCCCCTATTCCAAGGCGGTGCACGGCAATATCGACGTCGAAACCAAGCTCGTCTGAACGGGAAGGGCCGGCCTCGCGCCGACATCTTCAAGCGGGGGTCTGCCGATCGGCGGCAGACCCGTTTCTGAGCTGGCAGCAACCCTGCCGATCGGAGGAAGTGCCATGATCCACAGCGAGCCAGAGCCGCGCCAGGCCTATGACGAGTTTTCGCTAGTGCTCGATCCCGATGTCTATGAGCCGCTGCCTGACGATTGGCTGATCGGCATCACCGACGTCGTCAGCTCGACCGCGGCGATCCGCTCCGGGCGCTATGAAGACGTCAATTATGCTGGCGCATCGATCATCGCCGCACTCGGCAATGCTTGGGGCTCGTTTGATTTCCCCTTCGTGTTTCGCGGAGACGGAGCCGCCTTCGCCTTGCCGGCGAATGGCATCATGGCCGCGACATCGGCCTTGCGTGATGTTGCGGGCTTTGCCAAAACCGATCTTCATCTCGACCTGCGTGTCGGGCTCGTCACCGCCGGCGAAATCCGCGCGAACGGACGTGATGTCAGGATCGCGCGCTATGCCGCATCCGAGAGTGTGACCTATGCAATGTTTGCGGGAGGCGGGCTCAAATGGGCGGAGCGGCAGATCAAGAATGGCCGCTATCTGGTGAAGCCCGGCCGTTATGCGATGAGGCCTAACCTGACCGGCCTGAGCTGCGACTGGGCGCCGTTCCCTAGCCAGCGGGGCGAGATCCTGTCGCTCTTGGTCGAGCCTCGTGACGATACCGGCCCAGAGGTCTTTGCAGCGCTGGCGAAGCGCGTGCTTGCGGTTTTCGATGCGGCGCCGCGCCGGTCTCATCCGCTTTCCGGAAATATGGCTGTCCACAGGGACCGCGGAAAGTGGGTCGATGCTCCGCGCTGGCCGGAGGTCGCCTCCAATTCGGATTTCCGCAAATTCGACGACGGCCTGCGCCTGACGCTGGACTGCACGCCGGAGCAGATCGACAGCGTCGAAGCCATCCTCGTTGCTGCACGAGCGCGCGGCGAGATCAGCTTCGGTCTGCATCGCCAATCTCATGCGCTGATGACCTGCCTCGTGCCATCCGGCAGCCCGGATTCGCACCTGCATTTCCTCGACGGAGCGGGCGGCGGTTATGCCAAGGCGGCCGAGATGATGGAGGAGGGTGCGCTGGCCGTCGCATCGCGTCAGCCTGAGAGGCCCATTCGCGGCGGTCGAGACATAGACTGACAGGGTAATTGACCCCTCCATAGCCCGGGCGCATAGTCCGGGCAGACGCGAAGGACCTACTGTTGCAACGAGGTCGGCCAGTCGATCCTCGTCCATTCCTGCAGATCGAACGGAGAGGAAAGCGACATGTCACCGACATCCCTATCAATGCCCACCCGGCGCGAACTGCTGGCCGCAACCGCCGTAGCCGGGGCCATCGGAATGCTTGCCGGAACGCGCGGCGCCGAGGCGAATGGCGAGGAGATCAGCCCCTTCAGCGTCAACTTCCCCGAGGAGGCACTCGGCGATCTGCGCCGGCGCGTCGCGGCGACCCGTTGGCCGGACAAAGAGACCGTCATGGATGATAGCCAGGGCGTACGGTACGAGACGATCCAGAAGCTCGCGAACCATTGGGCGAGGGATTACGACTGGCGCAAGACGGAGGCGCGGCTCAATGCGCTGCCGCAGTTCGTCACCGAGATCGATGGGCTGGATATCCACTTCATCCACGTCCGCTCCAAGCATGAAAATGCGCTGCCTATCATTGTCACCCATGGGTGGCCTGGCTCGATCATCGAGCAACTGAAGATCATCGAGCCACTCACCGACCCGACCGCGCATGGCGGTGGCGAAGCGGACGCGTTTCATGTGGTGATCCCATCGCTGCCAGGCTATGGCTTCTCCGGCAAGCCGACGGCGCCGGGTTGGAATCCTCCTCGCATTGCCCGCACCTGGGTGACGCTGATGCAGCGCCTCGGCTACACAAGGTTCGTGGCGCAGGGCGGCGATTGGGGGAACGCGGTCACCGAGCTGATGGCTTTGCAGGAACCGCCGGGATTGCTCGCCATCCACACGAACATGGCGGCTACGGTTCCGGCCGATATCGCCAAGGCGCTCGCAGCCGGCGGGCCGGCGCCCGCGGGCCTTTCTGCTGAGGAAAAACAGGCCTGGGACCAGCTCGACGACTTCTACAAGAACGGGCTGGGCTATGCCATCGAGATGAACAATCGGCCGCAGACCCTCTATGGGATCGTCGATTCGCCGGTCGGCCTAGCCGCCTGGATGCTCGACCACGACATTCGCAGCTACCAGATGATCGCTCGTGTTTTCGATGGAAAGTCCGAGGGGCTGACGAAGGATGATATCCTCGACAACGTCACGCTCTACTGGCTGACGAATACCGCAATTTCTTCGGCGCGGCTCTATTGGGACAATGCGCATTTTCCAAGCGGAGGCTTCTTCGACCCTAGAGGCATCAAGATTCCGGTTGCCGTGAGTGCCTTTCCCGATGAGATATATGCGGCGCCAAAGAGCTGGGCGGAGAAGGCTTATCCGAAGCTCATTCACTACAACAGGCTCGATAAGGGCGGCCACTTTGCCGCCTGGGAACAGCCGATGGCCATGACGGCTGAGCTGAGGACGGCATTCCGATCTCTGCGCCAGTAAGGCAAAAAAGCGCGTTGTGCCGAACCGGCTTCGCGCGACGCGCTTTCACTCCTTGCGGCTCTGCTGCAAAACGAGCTTTGCGAGGATTTGACCGAGCTTAGGCGGCGCCAGCTCGGTTTCGCATTCTATTTCCGCGGCGGTAAACCATCTGAGCGCTGTGTGTTCATCACCGATAAGTCGCGGAGAGCCCTGCCATCGATCGACGTGATAGACGTGGATGGTGGCGGATGCCCCGGGCGGGCTTTCCGAAACGAGCTTTCCTGCCAATTTCCAGTGCTGCGGCGTCACGCCGATTTCTTCCAACAATTCCCGGCGCATCGCCGTCTCGGCGTCTTCGCCGCTCTCGACATGACCGCCCGGCAAACTCCACCGATCCGGGTGCGTCTTGCGTTCGGAACTTCGCCTTGCGAGAAGAACACTCCCATTCTCAATCAATGCGCCGATTGCAATCTCGGGGATGTCACCAGGTGCCGACATGTGACGCGATCATGATTTTTCCGGTTCGGCTTGCGCCCGTAGCAGGTTGTCACGCAGCCGCGTGACCGATTTCTGTACGACGGGGAAATCTTCGCCGAGGCCGACGGCGTCGATCAGGGCCGAGCTGGGATCGGTTTCGAGAAGATCGCGTCCCGCCGGCGTCAGGCTCACCCGCACCTGCCGTTCGTCGGCGGGATCGCGATGACGGGTGATAAAGCCGACTGACTCCAGCTTCTTGAGAATGGGCGTCAGCGTGTTGGATTCGAGAAACAGTTTTTCCCCCAGCATGCTGACCGTCTGTTCGTCCTCCTCGGAAAGGGCGACCATGGCGATATACTGGGTATAAGTGAGGCCGATCGCGTCCAGGACCGGCTTGTAGGCGCGGCCGAAGGCGAGATTGGCCGAATAGACCGCGAAGCACAGGAAGTTCGAAAGCTTACGGCCGTCACCGTCAGTCTTGGGGGAGCTTGATGCTGGCTGTTTTGCTTTAGGCGCGGGCATGGGTCTATCCTGTTTCGGCATTTATCAACGCAATATATATCGTATCCGATTAAATCGCAATGGCGACGGCAGTGGGTTTGTCGGGCCGTCGCCCCAATTTCTGGAGCGGCGGCCAGTGTCGGGGTCTTACGGCTTAAGCGAATTTTTCCGTCGCATCAGCCTTGCCGAACACCCAATAACCGGACGCTTTGATCCAGCCGAGCGGGTAGCTTCTTTCCGTCAGCAGATAGGCGCGGATATCGCGTGTCACCGAGGCTTCCGCCGCGACCCAGATGAAAGTTTCCGGCAGGATATCGACCGTGGCCAGCAGTTTCAGCAGGGCTGCGGCATCGGTTGCCTTGGAGAGAGGCCGGTGCGCCCAGTGGACGTGCAATTCGGCTGACGTGTCGAAGGTCTGCTCTTCCACCTGGCCGGTGACGGCTGCGACTGTGGTGATGATA
This sequence comes from Rhizobium sp. NZLR10, assembly GCF_019685125.1. Classification (NCBI taxonomy): domain Bacteria; kingdom Pseudomonadati; phylum Pseudomonadota; class Alphaproteobacteria; order Hyphomicrobiales; family Rhizobiaceae; genus Rhizobium; species Rhizobium sp. NZLR10. Next base: position 77,984 of record NZ_JABDWE010000016.1, read on the forward strand.
GTTCCGGCGGGGCTCTCCTCGATCCGGCGGCCAATCGCCGGGAGCGCCGTTTCGTCGCCGATCAGCAGCCATCGTTTGACGTTCGCGGAAACCACGGCGGAGCCTCTTGGCCCGCCGATTTCGAGCCTGTCGCCGGGGCGGGCGCCGATCGCCCACCGCGTCACCGGGCCTGCCTCGTGCAAGGCGAAATCGATGGTCAATTTCCGCCCGGCATTATCATAGCGGCGCGGCGTGTAGTCACGGCGCTCTTCTCCGCCATCGGCGGCCGGTACGAAAATCTTGATGTGGTCGTCGGGCGCAAGGCTGATGAAATCGGCAAGATCGTCGCCGGTCAACGTGATGCGGCGCATGCCGGGGGTGATATCGACGACGCTTTCGGCCGTCAGCGTGCGCCGTCGCGTATCGTGGCGCACCCGCTCGATGGCAGGGGCCGGCGACGTCTGGTCTTTGGGTTGATTGTTGTCCATGTGTCCTCAGGAGCTTTGAAACTCGATCCGCAGGACAAAGTCGCGCAGATCGAAGCCGCAAAGCCGTTCGATCATACGCGTTGAGTGACGTTAACGCTTACGTGGCCGGGTGACCCGGCCATTGACGGGTTTGATGTAGCCGACGGTGGCGGCGCGTGCAACCGCATGGCGGCTGCGAAATCCGATGATTGCCGAAGTTTAACTTTTCGCAGCCAATTCGGTCGGGCAAAGTCGGCCATCAATCGCAAGGACGGAAGGGCGGGCCTGATGGACAGCAGGATCGAGGAAGTGCTCAGCATCTATCACGCGATGATCGAGACGGAGCACAACAGCCCGCGCGAGCTGCCTCCGGGCGGCCGCGATGGCGGACAGGACCAGCGGCTGCGCGCGGTCGGACCAGAGACCGGACAGTTCATCAATATCATCGCCAGGAGCCTCAGGGCGCCGACCATTCTCGAACTCGGCACCTCCTTCGGCTATTCAGGGATATGGCTGGCAGACGCCGCGCGTGCCTCCGGCGGCCGGCTGATCACCATGGAAATGCACGATTACAAGTCGGCTTATGCGCGCGACATGGCCGTCAAGGCGGGTCTTGCCGACCACGTCGAATTCAAGGTCGGGGACGCAGTCCAGATGATCGGCGCGCTTTCTCAGGGCATCGACTTCGTGCTTGTGGATCTCTGGAAGGATCTCTACCTTCCCTGCCTCGAGGCCTTCTATCCCAAACTCAATCCGGGCGCGATCATCGTCGCTGACAATATGCTGCGTCCGGGAGGCGACGATGTCGGACGCTACGGCGAAGCCATCCGCGCCAAGCCGGGCATATCAAGTGTGCTGCTGCCGGTCGGCAACGGGCTCGAGGTCAGCCATTTCGACTGAGGTTGAGGCGAGGTTGGTTTTAGCGATCAGGCCGGCTGCGTCGAATGCCGGGAGGCGGATGACCTCGCGCCTCAGATGAGCGATCCGACACGGTGTTATCGACTAACCGATTTTCACCGGGTCCGGATCCCCGATCTCGAACCCATGCTCTTGCCCCTTCGACAGTCTCAACATGTGAGGAAACCAGATCATGATGATGAACAGACGGACTTTCTCGGCCGCCCTCGTTGCCGGCGCCGCCGCCACTCTTCTCTCCAGCCGCGGCATGGCCGCGACATCGGCTCCGGTGAAGGCGCGCAATGTCGTGCTGGTGCATGGGCTGTTTGCCGACGGCTCGTGTTGGACCGAGGTGATCGCGCGCCTGCAGGCTGCCGGACTGAACGCCACGGCTGCACAGAACCCGCTGACGACGTTGCCCGACGCCGTCGCCGCCGTAAAGCGGGTGCTCGACCGGCAGGATGGCCCGACGGTTCTGGTCGGGCATTCGTTTTCCGGCATGATGGTCACCGAGGCTGGCGTTCATCCCAACGTTTCGGCGCTCGTCTATGTCGCTGCGCGGGCGCCGGATGCGGGTGAGGATTATACCGCGCTTGCGAAGACCTTCCCGACGCCGCCGGCTTCGGCCGGCATCGTCTTCGACGGCGACGAGGGACGCTTGAACGAAGCGGCCTTCCTTCGCGATTTCGCCGGGGACCTGCCGGAGGCGAGGGCGAAAGTACTTTATGCCGTGCAGCAGCCATTCCAGAAGGCGCTGCTGACCGGCAAGACTACGCAGGCCGCCTGGCGTTCGAAGCCGAGTTGGTATGCCGTCTCGACCGAAGACCGGACGATCAATCCCGATCTCGAACGTTTCATGGCCAAGCGCATGGGGGCAAAGACGGTCGAGGTGAAGGCCAGCCACCTCTCGCTGATTTCCCATCCCGACGAGATCACCCAGCTGATCCTGGAGGCGGCCGGGCAGTAATTTCCGACGCCGGGCGGTGGTGTCTATGGGACGGTTACTCTGTGCATAGCGGATGCACCGTCGTAGTGCACGTCACCCGCCCCCGCCCTTCGAGGCTCCGGCCTTTGGCCTGCGCATGAGCGCTGCTGGCGAGAGCGGGTGGGAAAGTAGCCGTCACATCGTCTTGCGCGACCGGTGCTTTCACGCGACAAAGTCCAGATGAGTATCCCCACAACCCACCCATTCTCCTTCGATCCGACCTACGGCATGCAGCTCGAAGAGCTTCTTGCGGTCAAGCCGCCCAAAGCGCCTGATGGTTTCGACGATTTCTGGGAGGGGCGTTATCGCAAGGCGTTGACGGTCGATCCGCAGCCAGTGCTTTCCCGCAGCGAGATCACCCATCCAGATTGGCATGTGCTCGATCTCGTCTATGTCTCCACGGATGCGTTCCGGATCGGCGGTTGGCTCATCTTGCCGCGTCAGGGGCAGGTGCGGCGCGGCCTTGTCGTCGGGCACGGTTACGGCGGGCGGGATCATCCGGATTTCGACCTACCGGTCAAGGAAACGGCATTGATCTTTCCCTGCTGCCGCGGGCTGTCGCTCAGCGCCCATCCGCCGATTTCCGAAAACCCGTCCTGGCATGTGCTGTACAATATCGACAAGCTGGACTCCTATATCATCGGCGGCTGCGTCGAGGATATCTGGCTAGCCGTCTCGACGCTTGACGCGCTCTATCCCTGGCTCTCGGGGAATATCGGCTACAGCGGCATCAGCTTCGGCGGCGGCGTCGGGGCAATAGCGATCGCCTACGACGAGCGCATCGATCGCGGCCATCTGGCGCTGCCGAGTTTTGGGCACCAGCCGCTGCGCCTCGACCTGCCGAGCGTCGGCAGCGCACAATCGGTGCAGGAATATCAGGCAGAGCATGGAAATGTGCTCGAAACGCTCAGCTTCTACGATGCGGCGACCGCAGCACGGCGGATCGAGGTGCCGATGCTGACGGCAGTGGCGCTTTTCGATCCTTCGGTGGCGCCGCCCTGCCAGTTTGCTGTCGCCAATTCGATACCGAAATTTAATGAAATCTTCATCCTGGACGCCGGGCATTTCGACTACCCTGGAAGTGCTGAGCAAGAGGCGGTTCTCCGCGACAAGATCGGACAGTTCTTCAGGGTGCCATGAACCGCGAATACCTGCGCTGGTACAGTCAGCGTCTGCATCGAGACATGGAGATGCTGGTTTTCGGCCATGCCGGCGCCAAGGTGCTGGTGTTTCCGACGCGGGAAGGGACCTTCCTGGAATATGAGCAGCTTGGCCTGGTCGGAAGCCTAGCCGACAAACTGCAGGCCGGCCAACTCCAACTCTATTGCATCGAGGGACTGGCCGCCGAGAGCCTTTATGGCTCTGACCGCCATCCGGCCGAGCGTATCCGCCGACATGTCGCACTGGAGGATTATATCCTCAACGAGGTGCTGCCGCTGATGGCGGCGAAGAACCCGCATGACTGCACCATCGTGCATGGATGCAGCCTCGGCGCCTTCCAGGCGGCGAGCCTCTTCTTTCGCCATCCGCATCTCTTCTGCAAGCTCGTCGCCTTTTCCGGACGCTACGACCTCACGATGAAGGTAGAATCCTTTAGCGACCTGTTCGACGGCTATTACGATGACAGCGTCTATTTCCACACGCCGACGCATTTCCTGCCCGGCCTCGGCTCCGACTGGCGGCTCGACAGGCTACGTGAGCGCGACATCGTTCTCACCATCGGCGATGCCGATCCCTTCCTCGATAACAACCGCTATCTCAGCCGGCTGCTCGGCGAAAAGAATATTCGCCATCAGTTGCATGTCTGGGACGGCCGCGCCCACCGCGCCGGGGCCTGGCGGAAGATGGCGGCGCTTTACATCTGACGTCTGTGGTACACCCTTATGGCCAATGCAGCGCTGCAGTCGCCACCGGCGCGTCCCAGAGCGCGATCTCCTCGTCGGTCAGCAAGGCGAGGGTGATCGATAGTCCCTGCATGTCGAGCGAGGTGACGTAGGTTCCGACCAGTGAGCGCTCGATCGGGATGGCTTTCTCCTCGATGAAACGGCGGGCGCCATTATAGGCGAGGTAGAGTTCGGCAGGCGGCGTGCCGCCGAGGCCATTGACGAACAGCAGTGCTTTGCTGTCCGGCGTCACTGAGATGTCGCCAAAGATGGTCTCGCAGAGATGGCCGATGATGGCGTCGGAGGCAGCGAAGGGCTGCCGGGCATGGCCGGGTTCGCCATGGATGCCGACGCCCATTTCCATCTCGCCGGGTCCGAGCGTAAACGTCGTGCGCTCGGTCTGCGGCACCGTCACGCCGTTCAGCGCCACACCCATCGAGCGGATGCGTGTGTTCATCCCCTCGCCAAGCTGTTTCAACTCGGCGAGCGACATGCCGCGTTCGGCCGCAGCACCAAGGATCTTTTCGACGATGAGCGTGCCGGCAACACCGCGCCGGCCGCGGCCATCACCGGTTCTCGACGTCTCGATGTCGTCGCTGACGACGACCATGTCGAGGTTATGGCGGTCGCCTGCCATCTCGATGGCCATTTCGAAATTCATCAGGTCGCCGTCGTAATTCTTGACCACGAGCAGGCAGCCGGCGCCGGTATCGACCTCTTCGATGGCGGCAATGATCTGGCTCGGCGTCGGCGAGGTGAAGATATGGCCGACACAGGCGGCATCCAGCATGCCGTGGCCGACGAAGCCGATATGCATCGGTTCATGCCCGGCGCCGCCGCCGGAGATCAGCGCCACCTTGCCAGGGGTGAGATGGCGGCGGCGGATGCATCTGCGCTCGGCCCCGAACACCACGAAGGCCTCATGGGCGCGCACGAAGCCTTCGACGCTTTCGGCGACCATGGTTTCCGCAGTGTTCATGAACTTCTTCATCAAGCCCCCAAGGCCAAAAGCATTACGTTACGTCAAGCGGCTCACTCGTCATTCCGCGTCCGATATTGCGACGATCTTCTGCACCAGATCGGAGATCGCCTCTTCAAGAAGGCGGTTTTTCCTGTCGTCACCGAAATCAGGCACCATCAGCGACAGGTGCCGCAATTTCTCTGAGTGGCCGACATCCGGCAGCTTTCCGGGATGGGCGGCCTGATAGGCTTCGAGAAAGCGCTCCTGTTCGGTGGCGCTGAAGTGGCAGACGCGGACGATCGTCGCGAGATGGCGCGCCGGCAGCGGCGTCGCATAGGTCGGGCTGGTGATCTGGGTGACGAAGCTGCGATGCTTTCCAAGCGCCGTCGCCAGGCGCTGGCGCGTGCCCGATGGCCTGTTGTCGATGATCTGCGCCAGAATGGACTTGTAGGCGATAATGGCGTCTTCGGTGTCTTCGCGCGCCATTCTATTCTCCGGCTGCCCTTGTGCCATCGGCATTGAGGCCGATGATCGCCGATCTTATCGCGGGACGCCGGGCCGGCGCCACGGAAAAATGCCGGAGGCCGGCAGCGAGCAGTGCAGGCAGATAGCTGGGATCGCCGGCCATGTCGCCGCAGATGCTGACCGGCTTGCCAGCGGCAAGCTTCACCGCCTCGGCAATCAGCCGGAGCACGGCGGGTGCTGCCTTGCCGGCATCGGCGTCGACGTCCTCTCGGGCGGAGGCGGCAAGATATTGGGTGAGATCGTTGGTTCCGAACGAGAAGAATGCCGCAGATCCGAAGGTGTCGAGCATCAATGCCGCCGCCGGCACCTCCACCATCATGCCGATCGGCGGCATGCGGTGGAGCAGGGAACGGCGGCCGAGCTTTTCGGCCTCCTCGCGGAATATCTCGCGCATCCTGTCGATTTCGTCGGGAAAGGTCACCATCGGCAGCATCACCGAAAGCCTACCGAAGACGGCGGCGCGCAGCAGGGCGCGTGCCTGGACGCGGGCGATTTCCGGCTGGGCAAGCAGCAGTCGGATGCCGCGCAAGCCCGAGGCGAGAGCCGGCAGGTCTTCGAGGCCAGCGAGCGGCTTGTCGCCGCCGATATCGAGCATGCGGATCGTCACCGGCCTTTCGCCCGCCTGCTCCAGCACGCGGCGATAGATTGCCAGCTGCCGCTCCTCGTTGGCTGCATCGGCGACCGAGGCAGTTGAAAATTCCGAGCGCATCAGGCCGACGCCCGCCGTTGCCGGATCGAGCGCATCGATCTCGGCGGGCTCGTTGATGTTGATCGAGAGCAGGATCGGCACGCCGTCCGCCGTGCGCAGCTCACCGCCAGCGGTTTGTGTGTCGCCGGCAGGCGCTTGTGCGGGTGCGAGCGGCGGGATCAGCATGCTGCCCGCCTGCAGGACGACCGCACCGGCGTTTCCGTCGACGCTGACAGGATCTCCGTCCACGGCCGAAAAGCGGCCCGTGCCAACCACCATCGGCACCGATTTCGCCCGGGCGAGCAGGGCGACATGGCCGGCGGTGCTGCCTGCAAACAGCGCGATGCCGCCGCCGTTCGACCAGTCATGGGCGAGAAAGCGGCTGGGCTCCATGTCCTTGCCGACAAAGACGGAGCCGGACGGGAAATCGGCGATCGGGGTGCCGGCGAGCGCGCCGAGCACGCGGTTTTTGATGTCGAGAATATCGACGGCACGCGCCCGCATCTGCTCCTCGTCGGCCGCTTCGAGTTCACCGATATAGGCGTCGAGGGTGGCGACCCAGGCAAAGACGACGTTCGCGTCGGTTTCCATGCGGGCGCCGGTCGCTTCCGCGATCGTCGGATCGCGCAGCACCTCGATCTGGAAATCGATGATATCGCGGCTTTCGGCGTCGGCTCCCTCGGCAAGGCGCTCGAGTTCGCCGATCGAGATGTCGATCGCCTTTTCCAGCGCGGCGTATCCGCCGGCGGTCCGAGGCGCGGCGGGAGCGCCTGGCCGCTCGGCCAGAAAGGCCGGGCCGGATGCGATGCCCGGGGATGCGCTCTTCGCTTTCAGTCTAAGCGGTCCGGCCATGTTTCTTTTCCTCATCGAAATTGCGCTCGATGAGTCCCTTCAGGGCGCGGATCGCCTCTTCTGCAAGAATGCCGTCGGCGCGGATCCTGAGGATCGACCCCTTGCGGATTCTCGCGCCCATGATCTTGATGATGCTCTTGCCGTTCAGCCAGACATCGCTGCCGTTGACCGCGACCTCGATCGAGCAAGGGAAGGACTTGGCAAGCCGCGTGAAGGTGACGGAGGGGCGGGCATGCAGCCCGACACCGTGCTTGACTTCGACCTCCGTCTGGCAATTCACCTTAGATGGCTCGGGCAATCGCTCGGGCTCCTGTTTCTCAATGCGCAATCCGCTCGTCATCAGGGCGATAGTTCCTCGGCTGTGGCGACCACCTTGGCCAGTGACGCGCCCCCCGACGCCTCGGCGGCGGCGATGACGGCGCCCTCGACCAGCGGGGCGTTGCAGATGGAGACGAGGGCCGAGCGGGGAAGGCCCAGCATTTCGATCGCCATCTCGCTGTTGGTTTCGGCACCGCCGAGATCGACGAAGACGGCAACCCCGGCATCGGACCAGGCGGCCTCGATCGCTCTGAGGATGCCGCCGGCATCGGTGCCGAGCTCGCCATGGACGTTGCCGCCCGACCAGGAGAGCGGCACGCAGTCGCCGACCATCTGCCGCACCATGTCGGCGATGCCCCGTGCCACAAGCGGCGAATGGGAGACGATCACGATGCCCACATTTGCGGTCTTTCCATTCATTCCGGACGGTGCTCCCCGAGATAACGGCAGATCGCCGTGGTCAATAGTGCGCAGCTCGAGGCGCCGGGATCGACGTGGCCGATCGAACGGTCGCCGAGATAGGCCGCGCGCCCGCGCATCGCCTTCATATCAGCCGTGCGGCTGGCGGAACGTTCGGCCTTGCGGGCGATCGTGCCGAGCGGTGAGCGGCGGGCGAGTGCCGCATGCACGGGATAGAGCACGTCGAGCAATGTCTTGTCGCCGGCATGCGCCCGTCCGCGCCTTGCCACCGCGTCGATCGCCTGCTTCAGCACCAGCGAAAAATCGGCCTTCGCCTCGCTTTTGCGAAGCTCACGGCCGATCTCCATCAGCAGCGTGCCGTAGAGCGGCCCGGCGGCACCGCCGACATTCATTACCAGCGTCAGGCCGATCTTTTCCACTGCGTCGGGGAAGGGCAGGCTGGACAGGCTTTCGCCTTCGGCGCTCACCGCTTCGCAGCCGCGCCGCATATTGGTTCCGTGGTCGCCATCGCCGATGGCCCGATCAAGCGCGCAGAGGTGATCGCTGTTTTCCGCGATTGCCGCGCGGCACACCTCGATCAATCCCGCAACTAGCACCGGTTCCGCCTGCACTGCCATCCTCCCTGTCGCCGCGCCTGCCACGCGGCTCTCAAACTTTACTCCGGTCAGACGAGGCTTGCCACCACCCCGAACGCGCCGGCAACCGCGACGGCGCCGGGATCGGCGACGCCCGCCAGATCCCTTTCGCCGACATAGGAGGCGCGTCCGGCTCTCGCCTTCATCATCGTCTTCGTCGACTCGGCACCGGCTGCCGCAGCCCTCGCTGCGGCGGCGATATCGCCGGATGCAAAGGCCTTCAAGGCGGGTGCCAAGGCATCGACCATCGTCCGGTCGCCGACTCCGGCGCCGCCATAGAACGTCATCCTATCGAGCCCGGCAAGAAGGGCTGCGGCGATGTCGGCTTTGTCAGCCATCGCTTTTGCCGCCGCGGTGAAGAAGATCGACAGCAGCACGCCGCTCGACCCGCCCATGCTGGTGCCGAGGATATCGCCGAGCGAGGCGAGCGTTGCCGCCGGCCGGTCGAGCGGCAGCGTGTCGAGGCGGGCAAGCACGCTGCGGGCGCCTGTCGCCACTGTCGAGCCGGTATCGCCGTCGCCGACGCGGCCGTCCAGCCTGTTGAGTTCGCTTTCCTGCGAGATCAGATGCTCGCAGAGCGCCGTGATCAGGCGACGGTTGCGCGTGTTTTCCCCGGCTGCGGCCGCGCCATTCATGCCGGCCGCCGCCCTCGGTGCGGCGATGACGTTGATCTCGTGGCGTTCGACGGCAGGCATCCAGGCATGCGGTTCGACCGCCACCGTCAGCGCCGCCTCGCGAGCGGCATCCAGCCGGATCAGCGACAGCGAGAAACCGTTCATATTGAGCGCGGTCATCATCGGCGCCGGCCCGATGATCAGCCGGACGCGGCGGCCAAGCGGCGAGGAGAGCACGGCATTGGCAATGACCGCCATTTCGAGCGGCGGCACGGCGCCGAGATTGTTGATGAGGAGGGCGTGGCCTGCTCCTTCGCGCAATGTCGGTGACAGGCGCGCCACCATGGTCGCGACAATATCGGCAACCGGCTGCAGCGTGATGCGCTCGACGCCCGGCTCGCCATGGATGCCGAGGCCGAGTTCGCCCTCGTCGGCACCGAGACGATCCTCATGCGCCTGGCCGGGCACGCTGCAAGTGGAGAGTGACATGCCAAGCGAGACGATGTCGCCCGCTGCTGAGGCGGCATGGGCCGCGACGGTCTTCAGGTCGTCGCCCCTTTCGGCGTGATAGCTTGCGATCTTGTGGACGAACAGCGTGCCGGCGACGCCGCGCGGCTGGTTGATGTCGGGGATGGCGATATCGTCGGCGACGATGACCATCTCGACGTCGAAGCCTTCGGCGCGCGCTTTTTCGGCGGCGAGGCCGAAATTCAGGCGGTCGCCGGTGTAGTTTTTGACGATCAGCAGCGCGCCCTTCGGGCCGGTCACGGCGCGGATCGCCGTCAGCACGGCATCGACGCTCGGCGAGGCGAAGATTTCGCCGGATACGGCCGCCGTCAGCATGCCCTTGCCGACGAAGCCGGCATGGGAGGGCTCATGGCCTGCGCCGCCGCCCGAGATGATCGCCACCTTCGACTTGTCCCAATCCGCGCGCAGGATCACCTTGATGTCGGGAAAGCTGTCGAGGCGGGCGAGACGACCGCTGCCGCTCGTCAGGAGCAGACCGTCCAGAGCTTCGGTAACGATGCTTTCTCTGCGGTTGAAGAAGTGTTTCATCGATCGAGACCCGTCTGTTTGTTTTTCATGCCATCGTCACGTCTGTTTGCCGGTCAGGACAGGCGCTGTCCAGCCGCATCGAAATAAAGCGGATCGCGCAGCGTCAGGCTGATCCGGTCACCCGGCGCAATCGCCAGATATGGATCAGCAAGTGTCACGAGCTTGTGATCCCGCGCGGGCTGCTTGGGATCGGCAACCCTGATGTGCAGATGGTTCTGGTCGCCGAGATGCTCGATCCAGTCGATGGCGGCATTGGCTTCCTTGCCGACGATGATGTCGAGATGTTCGGTGCGGGCGCCGACCGTCTTCGTGCCGGCCGGCGGCTGGCCGCCCGGAAGCAGGTCCGCCGGCAGAAGGTTGATGTGCGGCTGGCCGAGACGGGCTGCGACATGCAGGTTGGCGGGATTGCCGTAGATCTCGCGCGGCGTTCCGACCTGCATCAGCCGCCCCTCGGCGACGATGCCGATGCGGTCGGCCATGGTCATCGCTTCCACCTGGTCGTGGGTGACATAGAGCAGCGTCGAGCCCAGTTCCTTCTGGATGCGCTTCAGCTCCAGGCGCAGTTCGGCGCGCAGTTTGGCGTCGAGAGAGGAGAGCGGCTCGTCCATCAGATAGATCGCCGGCCGGCGGACCAACGCGCGGCCGATCGCGACACGCTGCATCTCGCCGCCGGAAAGCCTGGTCGAGCGGTTCTCCAGCTTGTGGTCGATGCGGACCATACGCGCGACCTCGCGGACGCGACGGTCGATCTCCACCGCACTCAGCTTACGGACCGGCGCCTTCAGCGGGAAGGCAAGGTTCTCGTAAACCGTCATGTGCGGATAGAGCGAATATTGCTGGAAGACGAAGGCGACGTCGCGCTCGGCGGGTGCTTCGGCGGCGACATCGCGGCCTCCGATCTCGATGCGACCGCCATCCGGCCTTTCAAGGCCGGCGATCAGCCGCAGCGTCGTGGTCTTGCCGGCGCCTGTGGGACCGAGCAGCACGACGAACTCGCCGTCGCGGATCGAAAGATCGAGGTCGGCCAAGGCCTGGGTATCGCCGAAGCGTTTGGCGAGGTTCCTGAGGATGACATCAGCCATGCCGGGTCTCCTGATAGAGCGAGGATGCCACCGCACGGCCCGACGTGCAGTCGAAGAGCGTGAGTTTTCCCGGGTTGAATTCGAGGCCGACGGTTTCGCCGATCCGGAAGCTGCGATTGGCGGGAACACGGGCCTTGATCAGGCCGCCCGGGGTTTCCACAGCCACGACCTGATTGGTGCCGAGATATTCGCTGCCGTAGATGGCGCCGCGGAGCGCCGAGGCGTCGCTGAAGCGGATATGTTCCGGCCGCACGCCGAGCGCCAGCTCGCTTTCGGCCATGTCCTCTCGGATCTCGGGAACGGCGACATCGGCGCCGTCGAGCAGGATGGAGCGGTCGCCGCTTTTCAGGCCCGAGGTGAAGCGCATGAAGTTCATCGGCGGCGAACCGATGAAATCGGCGACATACATGGTTGCGGGCTTGGCATAGATCTCCTGCGGCGTGCCGAACTGCTCGATGACGCCATGGTTCATGACGGCGATCTTGTCGGCCATCGCCATCGCCTCGTGCTGGTCGTGGGTGACGTAGACGGTGGTCGCGTGGATTCGGTTGTGCAGTTCACGCAGCTCGTGGACCATGATCTCGCGGAACTCGGCGTCGAGCGTGCCGAGCGGCTCGTCCATCAGGAAGCATTTCGGGCGCCGGACGATGGCACGGCCGAGCGCCACGCGCTGCCGGTCGCCGCCGGCCAGGCCCGATACCGAGCGGTTGAGAATATGATCGATCTGCAGCAGCCGAGCGGTCTCTTCGACACGCTGACGGATTTCGGCCTTGGCCATGCCCTGCGACAGCAAAGGGAAGCCGATATTCCTGCGCACGTTCATATGCGGGTAGAGTGCGAAGAGTTGGAAGACGAAGGCGATGTCGCGGGCGCTGGCGCGGTTGAACGTAACATCCTCGCCGTCGAGATAGATCTTGCCGCTGCTCGGCAGCTCGAGACCGGCGATCATGCGAAGCGTCGTCGTCTTGCCGCAGCCGGAAGGCCCGAGCAGCGCCAGGAACTCGCCGTCATGAACAGTGAAGCTCGAATCCTGCACGGCGACGAAGCTGCCGAACTCCTTGCGGAGATTTTCGATCCGGATGTCCGCCATGGTTCACTCCGGGAATTTTGAGACGATGATGAACATCACCGTGCCTGCAAGCAGGGTGACCAGCGAATAGGTGTAGAGCACCAGTAGGAAGGGTTGGAACAGCATTAGGAAGCCGAGCCCGATCAGAACGGTTGCGATGGTCTCCATCGGGCCGCGGCGCAGGAAGAACGGCCGTTTTGGGCGGGCAGGGGTGCGTGTTTCGATCAGGTGGGTCATTTGCGGACGGCTCCGAAGGTGATGCCGCGCAGCAGCTGCTTGCGCAGGAGAATCGTGAAGACGAGGATCGGGATCAGGAAGATCGTCGTGCCGGCGGCAACAGCCGGCCAGTCCTGCCCGCCTTCGCCGATGATCGTCGGGATGAAGGGCGGCGCGGTCTGCGCCTCGCCCGAGGTCAGAAGGGCGGCGAAGGCATATTCGTTCCAGGCGAAGATCAGGCAGAAGATCGCGGTGGCGGCGATACCGGTTGTGGCCTGCGGCAGCACCACCTTGCGGAAGGCCTGCAGCCTCGTATAGCCGTCGATCATCGCCGCTTCCTCGTATTCGCGCGGGATTTCGTCGATGAAACCCTTGAGCAGCCAGACGGCGAGCGAGACGTTGACGGCGGTGTAGAGCAGGATCATGCCCACGGCCGTGTCCGACAGACCGAGCTCGCGATACATCAGGTAGATCGGGATGGCGACGGCAATCGGCGGCATCATGCGCGTCGACAGGATGAAGAACAGCAGGTCATCGGCAAGCGGCACCTTGAAGCGCGAGAAGCCATAGGCGGCGAGCGTGCCGAGGAAGACCGCGAGGAAGGTGGAGCCGAAGGCGATTACCAGCGAATTGATGAAACGCGGCAGGAAATTCGACGGGCCGGCGATCACCATGTTGCGCTTGCGCGTCACCTCCTCGCAGGTGCCGACCGGCGCCGGCAGCGAGGCGATATAGTCGGGAGTCTGCCGCGTACGCGTGGTGAACAGGTTGCAATAACCTTCGAGCGACGGCGTGAAGACGATCTTCGGCGGATAACTGATCGAATCCGGCGGCGATTTGATGCTGGTCAGGAAGATCCAGACGAGCGGGATGAGGGTGATCAGCGCATAGAGGATGACGATCGTGCCGGCGATGCGCTTGCTGGAACGGTTCGGTTCGACGACCGAATGGGCTGAGTTGGCGGCGGTCATCGTTGCTTCACCCTGTTCAATGCCTTGACATAGATGTTGGCGAGGCCGAACACCGCGACGAAGAGGACGATGGCGAAAGCCGAGGCCCGGCCGGTCGCCCAGCTTTCGAAGGCGACGCGCTTCAGCGTGATCGAGGCAACCTCGGTGACGGAGCCCGGCCCGCCGCCGGTGAGCAGCGTCACCATGTCGAACATCTTGAAATTCTCGATGCCACGGAAGAGCACGGCGAGCATGATGAAGGGCAGGGCCATCGGCACGGTGATCGACCAGAACTGGCGCCACGGCGAGGCGCGGTCGACCTCGGCCGCTTCGTAGATATAGTCGGGGATCGAGCGCAGGCCGGCGAGGCAGATCAGCATCACATAAGGCGTCCACATCCAGGTATCGACGATGATAATCGCCCAGGGCGCCAGAGTGACATTGCCGAGCATCTGGATATCGGAGGTTGGAATGCCTGATACCAGCGACACCGCATAGGCGAAGAGGCCGATTTGCGGCTCGTAGAGGAAGCGCCAGAAATTGCCGACGACGGCGGGCGACAGCATCATTGGGATCAGGATGATCGTTGTCCAGAAGGCATGGCCGCGAAACTTGCGGTCGATCAGATAGGCAAGGCTGAAGCCGATCACCGTCTGCAGGAGGATGGTCCAGAAGACGAAATGCGCGGTGGTCTGCATCGCCTGCCAGATATCGGGGTCGTTCAGAACGCGCTGGTAATTTCCAAGGCCGACGCCCTGAACCGGCGCATTCGGCCGGTTGGCGCGGTAATTGGTGAAGGAGAGATAGATTGCCCAGATCAGCGGGAAGATGTTGATCGCCAGCAGCAGGATGATCGCCGGAGCGATAAACAGCCAGGCGATCGCCCTGTCGGAGAGGCCGCGGACGCGCCGGGCGACCGAGACCGGCGTTGCCCTTGCTGTCGCATCGACTGCATTCTCGACTATGGAGGAATGGGAAATGGTCAAGTTTTCACCCGATCTTTGGGATGTGGGTCTTTTGGGATATGGGAGATCTGGCGGCCCGGCTCGTCTGCCGATCCGGGCCGCCATCCAGGTAAGGATGGCGCGCAGAGGGGTGCCGCCTGTCCTGTGGTCGGACACTAGATCTTGCCGTCGTCCTTGAAGACTTCTTCCCAGTCCTTCACCAGACCGTCGAGCGCTTCCTTGGCTGTGCCGTTGCCGGCAACGACGTAGTTATGGACGCGTTTCTGCATGTCCTGCAGGAGGGTGGCATAGCTTGGTTCGGCCCAGAAATCCTTGACGATCGCCATGGAGTCCAGGAAGGCCTGGGCGTAGGGCTGGCTCTTGGCAAAGCCTGGCGCATTGACGACGGAATTCAGGCAGGAATAACCGCCGAGTTCCCACCACTTGGCCTGAACGTCAGGCTGGGCGAACCACTTGATGTATTGAAGTGCTGCGTCCTTCTTGTCGGAATAGGAGACGACCGAAATGCCCTGTCCGCCGAGCTGGGCGAAATGCGCCTTTTCAGCCGGATTGGGGAAGAAGCCGATCTTGTCGCCGCCGACCTTCTCGTCCTTGTAAAGACCGGGCCAGGTGAAGGCGAAGTTCATCTGCATGGCAACCTGGCCGGATTTGAAGGCATCGGCGGATTCGACCATGTAGACGTTCGAGCTGCCGGGCGGTGTGCAGCAATCATAAAGGGACTTGTAGAATTCCAGTCCCTTCACCGCATCGGCCGAGTTGACGAAGCCTTCCATGTCGTAGGGCTTCTTCGGGTTCTCGTACTGGAAACCCCAGTCGTAGAGGACGTTGGTAACGCCCATGGTGATGCCTTCAGAGCCGCGCTCTGTATAGATCGAGGCGCCGTAGACGGTCTTGCCGTCGATCTCGCGCTTCTGGAAGAATTCGGCGATCTGCTTCAGCTCATCATAGGTCTTGGGGGCGGCCAGATCCCGGCCATATTTTCCCTTGAACTCCTTCTGCAGTTCCGGTTTCTCGAACCAGTCCTTGCGGTAGGTCCAGCCGACGACATCGCCCATGGCCGGCAGCGCCCAATAGTTCGGCGTGTTCTTCGGCCATTCCGAGTAGCCGACGACCGTCGCCGGCACGAAGTCATCCATCTTGATGCCTTCCTTGTCGAAGAAGTCGTTGAGCTTGACGTAGTGGCCGTTTTCGGCCGAGCCGCCGATCCACTGGCTGTCACCGATGATGAGATCGCAGAGCTTGCCATGGGAATTCAGCTCGTTGAGGAAGCGGTCGGCGTAACTCGTCCAGGGAACGAATTCGAATTTCATCTGCGTGCCAGTCTTGGCGGTGAAATCCTTCGACAGCTCGACGAGCGCGTTGGCGGGATCCCATGCGGCCCAGCAGAGCGTCAGTTCATCGGCTTTGGCGAGATTGGGCAATGCCGACGACATGACGAATGCCGTGGCGAGCCCCAAAAGGGCTTTCGATGTTTTCTGCATAAGTTCCTCCCAGAACCAAGGGCCGGCTCCCCGCCGGCGTCGCATGTTCACCCATTTCAGAGAATGCTCACATGAACTCCTCAATCATCATGTTTAGCAATGTGTTTAGTAATAGCAATTTATATAAACATTGCAAGCGGCAATCGTTGCTGCACTGCACAGGTGGCTCGCCAAGCGGGCGGGGAGTTTGCGGGACCAATCTCAGCGCTTCTTGGAAATTTCGTTCGCGAGCGTACCGATACGGGGAAATCTGACCTCGCGGCGAGATTGGCCGCAGGATATGGACCTCGACGCCGCTCCTGTTTTCCCGGGAGCGGTTCAAACTTGGCCTCGCTCCGGCGGGGCCTTTTTCTTAAGGTCGCGCCGCCCGCCGCGTCGGGAATATTCCCGAGCAGTGCGAGATTTAGCCTTTCCGGCCGTGCGCAACGAGCGTATGCAGCCAGTGCGCGGCGTGTTTCCGCGTTCTCCCGCGCGGCAGATCTCCGATCGGCTTCCTTCCCGTTTTCCTGCCGCGGCATCCAGACTTTTCATTGGCAGATCGATGACCACGGCAGAGACGAGCGAGAATCGGCAAGAGGCGGCAAGCGGCCGCCAGGCGAAGATCGTGGCGCTGGTTGTTGCCGTTTCCTTCTTCATGCAGATCCTCGACGGCACGATCGTCGCCACCTCGCTGCCGCAGATGGCGGCAAGCTTTAATGTACAGCCGGTGTCGATGAGCATCGGCATCACCGTCTACATGCTGACGATGGCAGCCTTCATTCCTTTGTCGGGCTGGCTCGGCGACAGGTTCGGTGCGCGCCGTATCTTCCTGATGTCGATCGCCGTCTTTACCGCCGCCTCGCTGTTCTGCGGGCTGTCCGGCAGCCTGGCGGAATTTGTGCTGTGGCGCGCCGTCCAGGGGGCGGGCAGCGCACTGATGACGCCTGTCGGGCGCATCATCGTGCTGAAAAACGCCCGCAAGTCCGAACTCGTCCAGGCGATCGCGTTGATCACCTGGCCGGCGCTGACGGCGCCGGTGATCGGCCCGGTGCTCGGCGGCTTCATCACCACCTATGCCAGCTGGCACTGGAACTTCCTCATCAACATCCCGATCGGCATTCTCGGCATGGCACTGGTGCTGCGCTTCGTGCCGGAGCAGCGCGAGGCCAATCCCGGCCGGCTGGATTTTGTCGGCTTCATCCTGAGCGCGGCAGGGCTGACTTTTCTTCTCGCCGCCCTGGAGCTTTCGATCAAATGGGAAGGTGGGCTTTTGCCGGTCATATCAATGCTGGCGGCGGGCGTCGTGCTGTCTGTCATGGCGACACGGCATTTCCTCACCGTCGATAATCCGCTGCTCGAGCTTTCGGCCTTCCGCATCCAGACGTTCTCGATGTCGACGCTGTCGGCAGGCACGGCCTGCAGGGTGGCGATCAATGCGACACCGTTCCTGCTGCCTCTGTTGTTCCAGCTCGGTTTCGGGCTGAGTTCGATTGCCGCCGGCGCCTATCTGCTCGTCTATTTCCTCGGCAATCTCGGCATGAAGACGGTGACGACGCCGCTCCTGCGCTTCTTCGGCTTCCGCTTCGTGCTTGTGTTCAACGGGCTGATCGCGGCACTTTCGATCGCCGCCTGCGGTTTCCTCTCGCCGGAAACGCCACAGTTTTTCACCTATGCGCTGCTTTTCCTCGCCGGCCTGTCGCGGTCGATGGAATTCACCGCGCTGAACACGCTCGCCTTCGCCGATATCGGCCCGGCGCAACGAAGTTCGGCCTCGACGCTGTCGAGCATGCTGCAGCAGGTATCGATGCTGCTCGGCGTGGCGGTGGCGGCGGCCGTCCTCAATATCGCCGCGGCTCTGAGAGGCGCCGACAATCCCGTTCTTGCCGATTTCCGCTGGGCTTTCGTCGTGGTTGGCGCGATCGGCATGGTCTCGGTGCTGCGTTTCCTGCAATTGCCGGCGGAGGCGGGAGCTGAAGTATCCGGACACCGGAAATTCCTGAAAAATTAGCCTCCACTGTGAAACAATCGGCCCCAGTCCCGTTCCGCGCCGCCTGCGACAAGAGTGAGGGATAACCGCTGTTTACCTCGGGCGGCCAATGCAATACGACATTGCCATGCGGACGACTCGGACGCTTGCCGGCGGTCGTCGCTGCGAGAAAAAGCCGGGAGACGGAATGAGCAATTCTAGCGGCGATGCGGATGCCCTGATCCACATCCTCTATATCGACGACGACGAGGGGCTCGCCCTCTTGATGCAGAAGAACCTTGGCCAACGCGGCTTTTCGGTCGAATGGGCTGAGAACGGTGCGGCCGGCCTTGCCAGACTCGGCAAAGGCGGCTTCGACGCCGTCGTGCTCGATCATGTCCTGGCTGACGAGACCGGCCTCGACATTCTGCCCTGCATCACGGCGCTGCCGGATCATCCACCGGTCATCTATGCGACGGGCTCGGACGATACCAGCATCGCGGTCGCGGCGCTCAAAGCCGGCGCCGACGATTACATGCTCAAGGGAATCTCGGCCGATTATTTCGACCTGCTCGCCGCTGCCCTCGAACAGGCGCTGGAGCGGGCGCGTTTTCGCCGCGAAACGGCGCAGGCGCAGGAGGTGATCCGTCAGCAGCGCGACCTTGCCGAAATGCTGCTTGCCGAAGTCAATCACCGCATTGCCAACAGCCTCGGCCTCGTCGGTGCGCTGATCCGCATGCAATCCTCGATGACCAAAGACCAGGTGGCGATCGACGCGCTGCACGAAACGCAGATGCGCATCAACGCCATCGCCAGCGTGCACCGCCGGCTCTATACCAACCGGCAGGTCGGATCTGTCCAGGTGGATGAATATCTGAACAGCCTGCTCACCGAACTCGAAGCCTCGATGCGCGACGACAAGCGGCCGCACCGCGTCGTGCTGACCGCTGAGCCGGTCAATCTGGCGACCGACAAGGTGATCACGCTCGGGCTGATCGTCAGCGAACTCGTCACCAATGCCTTCAAATATGCCTATCGGGACGGCGTGCCGGGCGAGATCCGGGTACTTGTCGATCAGACGGACGAGGGGTTGAGGGTTGTCGTCGAGGATGATGGGGCGGGGTTCGATCCGGAGAGCCCGGCGAGGGGAACGGGGCTCGGCGCGCGTATTTTGACGGCCATGGCTGCGAGCTTGAAATCGGATTTCGCCTATGATCCCGGGCATGATGGTACGAAGGCGACGCTGGTGTTTTCGTTGCATGAGGGGAAGTAGGGTTTTGCGCAGCCGCAATTGCGCAATGCGGCCATAGTTCAAGAAGCCTGCCCCTCACCCTAACTGCCGGGGCCGAGCCGCGGGTCTCGACCCGTCCTTCGGACCCCCGTTCTGACGTGGAGAGGGGACGTGCCCTGCGAAATGCTGGTGAGGAACAGAGGGGTTGCCGCTATCCCCCTTCGCCCCGCAGGCGGGGAGAAGGTGCCGGCAGGCGGATGAGGGGCTGCTTGGCACACTGTTCGCCAACTTCTCCAATAACTTACTAAAGCTACATAAGGTGCCTAACGTTAGGGAGAGCGAAGATGACGACGATCCGTACGCCGCGGGAAGTTTACGATTTCTGGTTCGTCCGATGCGGCCGGGAGCTGTGGTTCCGCCCGCCGCCGGAACTCGACGTGGAGATCCGCGAAGGCTTCCGCCATACGCATCTCGCCCTTGCCGCGGGTGTCAGCGACGAATGGCGGGCCGATGCGGAAAGCCGGCTGGCGGCCATTATCGTGCTCGACCAGTTTCCCCGCAACATCTATCGCGGCACGCCGCTGGCCTTCGCGACCGATGGGCTGGCGCTTCGGGAGGCTAAGCTCGCGCTTGCCGCCGGTGGCGATCAGGCGGTCGAGACCGCCTGCCGTACCTTCTTCTATTTGCCGTTCGAACATGCCGAAGACCTTGGCGAGCAGGAACGGTCGGTGGCATTGTTCACCGCTCTCGGCGACGCGGAATATCTGGATTATGCGATCCGCCATCGCGACGTGATCGCCGCCTATGGCCGCTTTCCGCACCGCAATGCCATGTTAGGACGGGAGTCGACGGCCAGGGAACGCGACTATCTTTCGACGCCAGGCGCGGGTTTCTAAGCGCGCCGCGATCTTTCGGATTCACTTGTCGCGCTTTCGTTCTTTGTTCTACGCATGTCGTTATCGCAACCGCTGCGACATGCTTTAACCCTTTCCAGGAGCTTCCGCCTTTCTGTCGCCTTTCTTTGCTATGACAAGCTGGCATTCTATCCCGACGATAATCTTTCCGGAGGCGCTTTTGCGGCCGAGACCGATCCTGCTTCGCACCATTCTTCTGCTGATGCTGGCGGTGGCCGGCGCGCATTTCAAGGGTGCTGCGGCCTTCGCGCAGGAGCCGCAGGCATCGGCAGCCGCGCAGGCGCCGCTTGCCGACACACCGCTCGACCAGGCGACGAAGGAGATCGACAATGCCAAGGTCCAACTGACGGCACTCCAGGACGGCGTCAAGCAGAATGCCGAGGATGACGATGCCCTGGTCGGCCTTGCGACCAAGGCCGACGAACTTAGCCGCGCCGTCATCACCATATCGGTCAATCTCAGGCCGCGTTTCGACCAGATCAAGAACCGGCTTACCGAGATCGGCGATCCGCCGAAGGACGGGCAGCCGCCGGAGGCCGGGATCGTCACCCAGGAGCGTAACGCGCTCGCCGGTGAGCGCGCGCAGATCAACGCGGTGACGGGCGACGCGGAAAACCTGTCGATCACGGTGACGAAGCTCGTCAACGAGATCACCGAGATGCGCCGACGGTTGTTTGCCGATACGCTGCTCAGGCGTACGGAAATTTCGGTCTCGGTGCTCGACGATGCCGTCAGCGCCTTCGTGCATGAGGCCAGCGAGTTCATGCAAGCCCTGTCGAGCTGGGCCACCTTCGTCTGGAAATTCAAGCGTTTTCCACTTTTTGCCGCGATCTTCCTGTCGCTCGCCTCAGCCCTGATCCTGCTCTCCGGCAGCTACCGGCTGTTTGGCTCGTATCTGCGCCGCGACGAAGCTGTCGAAAACCCGTCCTATATCGGTCGGCTGTCGATCGCTTTCTGGTCGACGCTGATCCGGACCCTGGCGCTTTCGGTGCTGCTCGTCACCTCGTTCTTCTTTCTCAACAGTTTCAACGTTCTGCGGCCCGACATCGCACCTGTCATCGGGGCCTTGTTCGGAGCGATCGGGCTCGTTTATTTCGTTGGTCGCTTCGTCAACGCCATCTTCGCGCCGAACGAACCGCGCTGGCGGCTCGTTCATCTTTCCAATCTCGGCGCGCGCTCGATCGGCTATTGCCTGCTGGCGATGGCCGTCGTCAATGCGCTCGATTATCTGTTCGGGACCGTCGGCGAGACGATGGGCTCGCCGCTGGTGCTGACCGTGGTCAGGAGCCTGATTGCCGCGTTGATCATCGGCCTGATCCTGATCTCGGTCTCGTTCGGCAAGCCGATGCTGGCGAAGAATGGCGATCCGGATGCGCCGGGCCGGCATTGGCCGCGCGGCATGGCGATCATCCTGCGCGTCGTCGGCGGGGGCCTCATCCTCACCGCGCTGAGCGGTTATGTGGGGCTGGCGCGCTTCGTCGCCACGCAGCTCATCGTCACCGGCGCGGTCGTCGTCACCATGTATATCGGCCTGCTCTCAGGCAAAGCGATATCCAGGCAGGAAAGCTTTGGCGACACCTTCTTCGCGCGCTTCCTGACGCGCCGCTTCAAGCTGGGGCCGGTGGCAATCGACCAGGCCGGTCTGCTCGTCGGCCTTGCGATCTATGCCGTGGCGCTTCTCGTTGGCATCCCGCTGATCCTGCTGCTCTGGGGTTTCCATGTGCAGGACCTGCAGATCCTTGCCTATAGGCTGTTCACCGAGGTCAGGCTCGGCGGCATCAGCATCTCGCTGCTCGGCATCTGCACCGGCATCCTGCTGTTTGCCGGCGTCTACCTGCTGACGCGCTGGCTGCAGCGCTGGCTCGACGGCAATGTGATGGCGCGAAGCCATGTCGATCTCGGCGTGCGCAATTCGGTCAAAACGGGCATCGGCTATCTGGGCGTCGGCATCGCGGCGATCATCGGCGTTTCCGCCGCCGGCATCGATCTCTCGAGCTTTGCGCTTGTCGCGTCGGCACTTTCGGTCGGCATCGGTTTCGGCCTGCAGAACATCGTTTCCAACTTCGTCTCCGGCCTGATCCTGCTCGTCGAGCGGCCGTTCAAGGTCGGCGATCATGTCGTTTCCGGCACCGCCGAGGGCATCGTCAAACGTATTTCGGTGCGCGCCACCGAGATCGAGACTTTTCGCAAGCAGTCGATCATCGTACCGAATTCGGAGCTGATCAACGGCCTGGTCGGCAACTGGACGCATCGCAACAGGATCGGCCGATCGGAAATTCCGGTTTCCGTCAGCTACAACGCCGATCCGCAGCAGGTGATGGATATCCTGCTCGAGCTGACGGCCAAGATACCGCTCGTCATGCGCAATCCCGAGCCGCATGTCGAATTCCTGCGCTTCGGCCCTTATTCCCTGGATTTCGAGCTGCGCTTCTTCCTCGCCGACATGGGCGACGGCATGACGGTGCGCAACAATCTCAGGATGGAGATCCTCCGGCGCTTCAAGGCCGAGGGCATCGAGATCCCGCTGCCGCAGAGCGATCTCACCATCCATCGCGATGCCGCGCCGGTCCTTGCCAATGCCGTCAAGGAGCAGACGGACGGCCAGGACGATCCAAAGAACAAGCCCATCGAGGACGAGGAGCGGCCGGTGCGGCAGTTGCGCGGGCGGACGGCGGATGGCAGCCTGAAGAGCTGAACGGCTCATTCAGCCATCATTCACAGGTCTATGTGCATGATCTCCACCATCGGGATTGCTGCCGCGGGCAGCACCGATCGTTCGAGGGGAGGGCGCGTCCGCGCCGCCGCACATGATGGCAAGGTTTGCCGCCGTTTTGCTTGTCCCGCTGCTCGCCGCGCCCGCGGCTGAAGCAGCATCCATCACCAACACCGATCCGGCAGCCGTGGTGCTCGTCATCACCGAGAGCGGCCAGCGCGTCGAAGTCGTGGTCGATGCCGGCGCTTCGGAAAACCTCTGCGCTTCCGGCTGCTTCATGACTACGCCCGACGGAGACCGTATCGGGCTCGACGGCGGCGAGACGATCGACATCGTCAAGGGCTCGGCCGTCGTCAAGTAGGTGGGCGGATCAGACGATCCGCTTGCCCCCGGCGTCGAGCACCTTCTCGCCGTCTTCCTTGGCGAGGGCGCCCTTGTGGGTTTCCGGCAGGATTTCCAGAACCAACTCGGAGGGCCGTGACAGGCGCGTGCCGAGCGGTGTCACGACGAACGGCCGGTTGATCAGGATCGGATGCGCGAGCATGGCGTCGAGAAGCTGGTCATCGCTGAGGTCAGGATTATCGAGGCCGAGTTCGGCATAGGGCGTATCCTTCTGGCGAACGGCCTGGCGTACGGTGAGGCCGGAATCGGCGATCATCCGAGACAGTTCCTCCCGCAAGGGCGGAGTCTTGACGTATTCGACGACGGTCGGTTCGATGCCGGCATTGCGGATCATCGCCAGCGTATTGCGCGAGGTGCCGCATGCCGGGTTGTGGTAGATGGTGACGTTCATAGCTTCGCCTCAGAGGATAGGGTTGACGATGTTTCGGCCGGCTGCAGCAGCCAGGTGAAAAGAATGAGCGCAAGGAGCGCGCCGGCGATTTCGGCGAGCCAGAAGCCGGGAAGATCGATCGGGCGGATGCCGGAGAAGGTGTCGGTCAGGGAACGGGCGAGCGCAATGGCCGGATTGGCAAATGAGGTGGAGGCGGTGAACCAGTAGGCGGCGGTGATGTAGAGGCCGACCAGCCATGGCACCGCTTTCTGCTCGAACCGGGTGCCGGCAAGAATGACCGCGACCAGGCCGAAGGTCGCCACACCTTCGGAGAACCATTGCGCGCCGCCGGTGCGGATCTTGCTGGAGAGTTCCACGAGCGGGAGTTCGAACATCAGGTGAGCCGCGATCGTCCCGGCCACGCCGCCGGCAATCTGTGCCAGCACATATCCGGTCAGGTCGCGTTTCGGCAGCGAACGTGACATTGCAAAGACCAGCGAGACGGCGGGATTGAAGTGGGCGCCGGAGATCGGCCCGAGTGTGGTGATCAGCACCACCAGAATGGCGCCGGTCGCGAGCGTATTGCCGAGCAGGGCAAGCCCTGTATCCTGCGTCAGCGACGTCGCCATGATGCCGGAGCCGACGACGGTCGCGACCAGCATGGCGGTGCCGATGGCCTCTGCGACCAGCCGGCGCGGCAGATCGAACGGCGCCATCAATCGGCCGTCACCGGTTTTGCGGTCGTGCCTGTGGTCATTGCAGGTCCTCCTTCATCGCAGGTGCACAACACGCGGCGACGGCAGCAGCCGGCGCACAGATCTCAGGGTTTCCGCCGCAGCAATCTTCCATCAGGAAACGGATCAAGCCGCCAAGCGCCTCGTAATTGGGGGTGTAGATGATTGAGCGGGATTCGCGCTGCTGGGCAATGAGGCCGGCACGTTCCAGCTCCTTCAGATGGAAGGAGACGTTGGACGGCGAGACCTCCGCCTTTTCCGCGATGGCGCCCGCCGCCATGCCGTCCGGACCGGATACAACCAGCATGCGGATGATGTGCAGGCGCGTTTCCTGCGAAAGCGCACTGAAAGCGGCGAGGGCTTGACGTTGATCCATATTTCAATAATCCTTGAATCGTTGAAATGAGGATTAACTGATATGGACACGATCGACAACGGAAAAATCCGAGAGAATGATATCAGTCTCGGCCTCCTGCTGGATATGCTCGCCGACGAAAAGGACGCGCCGCTGGTTTTCTATTATGACGGTCGGGCGGTGAAATCAGGCTATCATGTCACCGAGGTCAAGGCGGGCCAATTCGCGGGCCTCGATTGCGGCGCCAATCCCGAGGCCTGGACCGAAATCTTCATCCAGCTGTGGGACATCGATGAAGGCGACCGAAAGCACATGCCGGCCGGCAAGTTCTGTTCCATCGTCCGCAAGGTGACGGAGCATGTGCAGCTCGACGGTTCTGCCAAGCTCACCTTCGAAGTCAGCGACGGCGTGCGGCCGATGCAGCTCTATCGCGCAGCGAGGCCGGTTCTCAGTGCTGGTGCCGTCCACGTCATGCTTTTACCGCGGCCGGCAAGCTGCAAGCCGCGCGATCGTTGGCTGGAGGAGGAAAGCAAAACGGACGTCGCCTGCTGCGGCCCCAACACGGTACGGAGCCGCTGCTGCGCCTAGAGAGCTTCACACTTCACCATTGTGCTCGGCAAGGCAGCGGCTCGCCGCGTCAAGCGATTGATGCTTGGGTACCCCACCATCTAAGCACCCGCAGCGCCCGGAGCGTCACCCATCGTGAGGGCCTACCTTGTCCGTCGTCGAATTCGAACCACACACGCCCCGGCGGGCTCCGGTCGAGCGGCCAGCGGCCATCTTCAAGGCGTCGGGTACGAAGGTGGTTGATCGCCTCGCTGAGGCGCGGGTCGGGAGCGGTGTCGGTGAGGATAGCGCTGGCGCGGAAATAGTCGAGCGCACGCAGGATGTCGTAGCGCCAGCGGTTCGGGTGCAGGAACTGCAGGAAATTTTTGTCGGCGGGCTCGCCGGTTCCGAGGCGACGGAAGAGGCTGCGCTCGAGCAGGAATTCCTCGCCCGTTCCGCGCGCTTCGCGGGATCGGGGCGTGCCGCCGGTCGATTTCTCGAATTCCAGCAGCCCTTCCAGGACGTTGATGGTGGTAGCGAAAGACGACCGAACCGAGCCACGGGTTCGCTCGCAGTTCCAGCCGCCGTCGGCGAGGCGCTCGCCGGCCAGCCTGTCGACGATCGGTGAGATGTCGATCCCGAAATAGGCGCCGTCGGCCACGGTGCGGCCGTTGATGCATTCTTCGACTTCGCCTTCCCAATAGGGCTGGCCGCCTTCTTCCCAACGGGCATTGGCGCCGATCAATGCGACGGTGTGCCTGGCCTGCGCGCAGGCGGGATCGAGACCGAATTCCCTGAGTTGCGACAGCGAGAAGGTCGTTGCCATCCATGGCTGGCCGTGCTCATGCCACTCGCGAGGGTCGAAACCGGCGGGCAGGAAGGCGCCGCCCGCCCATTGCCCATCCTCGTCTCGGCAGGCAAGCAGTCTGGCACCCCAGCCCTCCGTCTCCACCCTGGCCCGCTCGGCCATCCACTTCCGATCCGGGGCGTCGAGCAGATCGCGCATCACCTGCCATCGGATCGACGGGTCGGAATCGAGAAGCCATTCGATCACCGGGTCGGATTGGGTCATGGGCGAACCTCTCGGCGGGTCGGGTTTGATGGCCCGTTTATAATCGCTTCGGCCGGGCGCTGCCAGCCAATGGGCGCGCGGGAGTGGGCGTCTCACCTCTGCGACCAGTCAGCCGTCCTTCGAGGCCCCCACAGGGCACCTCGGGATGAGGGCTGTTCGGTGTGCCGTATGGCTGGAGAGTTGATCGGCGTGCCGAGCGACTGTGGCGACGGGAGCCCGTTCGATACCGAGAATGCGGCGCTTCGCGACTACTTTCTTAATCATACTTGCAAGAAAACGGAGGCGGCCCCATCGGGCTGCTTCTTCGTTTTATATCCAGCCGTGCTGATTAAGAATTATTCAAATCAATTGATGTACCAATTTGATCCGGGGACAGAATTTACATCAAAGGTTTGCTATGGCGTTTCTAGGTATTTCGGGGATGCAATATTCCGGGGAAATGTTTGCTGGCGCGCGTATTATTGTCGCGGAAGATTCCAACGTATTCACCTCGATGATCAGCAAACGCCTCAAGGAGCTGTTCGACATCGACGTCGAGATCTGCCGCAGCTTCGAGGAGTTGCAGGTTTCCTATGACAAGTCTTCAGATCCGATCACGCTGGCAATCTCGAACATCAACCTGCCCGGCGCCGAAAACGGCGAAGCGCTCGAATATCTGGTCGATCTTTCCATCCCGACCATCGTGTTTACCGGCACCTTCCATGAAAGCATGCGCGACAAGCTGATGGCCAAGGATATCGTCGACTATATCCTCAAGGACAATATCTTCGCCGTCGACCTTCTGGCGGAATCGATCTGCCGGTTCCTGACCAATCATCGTCACCACGTGCTGATCGTCGACGATAGCGCGACGGCCCGCGCGCTGCTGTCGAGCCGGTTGAAGCGGTATAATTTCCGTGTCAGCGTCGCCGAGAACGGCGGCAAGGCGCTGGAGATCCTGAAGGCCAACCGCGATATCGGCCTGATGATCACCGACTACAATATGCCCGACATTGACGGCTTCGAGCTGACGCGGCGTATCCGCTCCAGTATCGGCTCGCACGAGCTGCGCATCATCGGCGTTTCCTCCTCGTCGAACCGGCTGCTTTCGGCGCGTTTCCTGAAGGCCGGCGGCAATGATTTCATGCTGCGTCCCTTCATCGACGAGGAGTTCTACTGCCGCGTCAACCAGAACCTCGATACGCTGCTGCAAATCCAGTCGATGCGCAGGGAGCGGGCGGTTGCCTGAAGGCCCTTCCAGTATCATCGCCATAGGGGCGGAGATGACGGAAACAGGCCGTCGTCGAATTTCTGCAATTACAAGTAACGCCGCGATTTGCCCCCTTCACGCGCCCAGCCCTCTCGGTTATCGTCCGCCCCGCCGGGGAGAGGGCCGAGTCGAGGCCATCGGACGCATGGGGGAGTAGCGGCTGTGGCTTTTCAAGCGGATTTTCAGCGAGATGGCATCGGGCTGCGCTCCGGCGGGCTCAAAATACTTCTGGTTGAAGATTCCCGGATGTTTTCCGCCGTGCTTTGCCATCGGTTCCAGACCGAGCTTGGCCTTGCGGTCAAATCCTGCCCGTCGCTGAAGGCTCTTCGCAAAGAACTTGCCGAGGACGGTCACGGCTACACCATGGCCGTGGTCGACCTCAACCTGCCGGATTCGCCCTATGGCGAAGCGCTCGACTGTACGATCGAGCACGATATCCCGGCGATCGTCTTCACCGCGACATTCGATGTCAATACGCGCAACAGGATCATGGAGCGCAATGTCATCGATTACGTGCTGAAGGACAATGAATTCGCGCTCGACAATCTCGTTGCCACCGTCCGACGGGCGATCTCCAACCGCAAGACGCGGGTGCTCGTCGTCGATGATGTCGTCTCGGTGCGCCAGGTGTTGGTTGACCTCCTGAAGGCGCAGCAATATCTCGTCGTCGAGGCAAATTCGGGGCTCGAGGCGCTGGCCGCACTTGAGGCCTACAGCGATATCGAACTGGTCGTCACCGACCACCACATGCCCGATATGAGCGGCTACGAGTTGACGCGGCGTATCCGCCATCGCTTCGGTTCGGACAGGCTGCGCGTCATCGGCGTTTCCTCCTCCAACGACCGCATGCTTTCGGCGAGTTTCCTCAAAGCCGGCGCCAGCGATTTCGTCTACCGGCCCTTCGTCGCCGAAGAACTGCAATGCCGCATCGCCAACAATGCCGAAACGCTGGCGCAGATGCGGCAACTCAGGGCGGCGGCGGCCTGCGATTACCTGACCGGCCTCTATAACCGCCGCTATTTCTACGACAATGGCCCGAAGCTGGTGAACGAGTGCCTGCGGCTGAAAGTGCCGAGTTCGGTGGCGATTCTCGATATCGACCATTTCAAACGACTGAACGACACCTATGGCCACGAGATCGGCGACAAGGTGCTGAAGGCTGTCGCAAACAGGTTGTTCACGATCTTCGAAGGCAGCGACAATCTTCTCTCGCGGCTTGGCGGGGAAGAATTCGCCATCCTCTTCCCACAGATGGATTCCCTTGCGGCGACCAAGCTCTGCGACGAGATCCGCTCGGATATTTCTCGGTTGAAGGTCACGGCAGACGACGAGGAACTCGGTGTCACGATTTCGATCGGCATCGCCGAGATCGGCGGCTACGAGACCTTCGAGAATTATCTCAACGCCGCCGACCAATTCCTCTACATGGCCAAACACCGGGGCCGCAACCAGGTCTATTCGGACGCCAAGATGACGGAAGAGGCGGCGCACTAGAGCCATCCTGGGCGAGCCGCCGCCGTTTCATTTCAGGCGGCAGTCTCTGTTTTTTCAAACTCTCAGGCCGCGACCGGCTGCTGGCGCGCGGTCGCCATGGTCATCTTGCGCTCGGCACGCTCCTGTTGCGGTGAGCGATGGTAGAGTTCGCGATAACACTTGGAGAAATGCGAAGCCGAGACGAAGCCGCAGGCGACGGCAACCTCGACCACAGGCATCGAGGATTGCACCAGCAGGTGGCGGGCGCGGTCGAGGCGGATTTCCAGATAGTAGCGGGCCGGAGAGCGGCCCATCTCCTGGCGGAACAGCCGCTCGATCTGGCGGCGTGAGAGGCCGGCGCCATCGGCGATCTCGATCAGCGATAGCGGCTCGGCCAGATTGCCTTCCATCAGTTCGATGATCGACAGCACCTTGGCGTTCTGCACGCCGAGACGGGCGCGCAGCGGCAGGCGCTGGCGGTCATGCGGATTGCGCACGCGATCGGTCAGGTGCTGCTCGCAGATGCGGTTGACGAGGCTCTCGCCGAAATCCTCACCGACGAGGTTGAGCATCATGTCGAGCGAGGCGGTGCCGCCGGCGCAGGTATAGAGATTGCCGTCGATCTCGTAGAGATCGGCATAGACCTCGGCCTGCGGGAAGGCTTCCGAAAAGCCCGGCAGATTTTCCCAGTGGATGGCACAGCGCTTGCCGTTCAGCAGGCCGGCCTGGGCCAGCACATGCGCGCCCGTACAGAGGCTGCCGACGGCAACGCCGCGATTATAGCATTCGCGCAGCCATGCATTGACCGACTTGTTGTTGAACTGCTCGACATCGATGCCGGAACAGACGAGCACCATGCCCGGCCGGTTTTCGCCGCCGAGATGGCGGCGCTCCTCGGCCAGCGAGGAATTCGCCTCGACGCCGATGCCGCAGGAGGAATAGACCTTCTCCCCGTCGAGGGAGGCGAGCCGCCAGGTATAGGCCTGATAGCCGAGCATGCGATTGGCGATGCGTAAGGTGTCCACGGCCGCCGAAAAGGGCAGCATGGTGAATTGCGGTACCATAAAGAAGACCAGCGAACGCTTCTTGATCTGCATCCTGTTCATAGCGAAATCCATGCTCGAGGGGCGATGACACATTCGTTGCGCGGATTGCGTCGCGCCGATGTCCTGAAAGCGACACTGGCATGGAAAAATGCGGCCGGGAAGAGCAAATATGCGACATCGCCTGAGATCTAGCCGGTCAAACCCCCGGAAGGGGCGTGGGAAGGGCAACGAACAGGCTGATAGGCATCTGAAATTCAAGATCGAAAACGGCCTGGGAATGGACGGTCAGCCCATGAGAAAGGCGGCGTTGCAGTAGGCAGACGCCGCCTCATCTTGGGAGAAATGTCGCATTCATTACACGGTCCGGTGTTTGTTGTCGTCCGTGCTCGGCCAGCCGATGTCCTTGCGGATGTCGAAGGGCATGGCTTCGATTTCGCGAGCCGTCTGCCAGCGCGTCCAAGCGAGCACAAGCCTGCGGGCATAATGTGCCAGATCGAAGCGGCCTTCGCCGGAGGTGAGGGTCTTGCCAGCACCCCGATAGATGAGCGTGGTCATGTCCAGATCCTTTCTTGGGTCAGGGGCATGGTCTCGATGGGAGGTTTCGTCCATGTCCGTAATCACAATATGGGCTCCCGGAACTCATCATTCAAACGAATAGAGTTTATGGATAACATCAGAGATATTGAACGATCGCCGTGCGCCCGCCGATCGGAAGAGCTGACCGCTGCGGGGTTGCAAAATGCCAAATCGGGGCACGGCGAGATGACTCGGAACCAAGTCCGCTCCACGTCGTTGCCGCTTCGTACCTGACAATGATGCAAAGGAGGAAACCATGATTTCCGCAGATCAGATCCGTGAACATATGGAAGTGCGGGCTGCCGATGGCACCCATATGGGGACAGTCGATCATCTCGACGGACCCACGCGCATCAAGCTGGCGAAGACCGACTCGGAGGACGGCAAGCACCACCTGATCCCGATCGACTGGGTCGATCACGTCGATGCGCATGTTCATCTGTCAAAGAACGCCAGGGATGTTCGCACCCAGTGGGCCACTATTAACTGACGAGCGGTCGGCTGCGGCTTTTGCCGCAGCCTCCTCGCCGTAAGGAGCCTCGCATGTCCAAGCAATTGAGGAAGGGCGACGACGTGAGCTGGGACACCAGCCAGGGAAAGACCGAGGGCAGGGTGGTCAAAAAGCAGATCAGCCAGACGAAGATCAAGGGCCACAAGGTGAAGGCGTCGGCGGCGGAACCCCAGTATATCGTGGAAAGCGACAAATCGGGAAAGCGGGCCGCACACAAGCCCGATGAACTCAGGAAGCTTTGAGGCCAACTCGGCGCCTCATCACAAGCATAAGGAGATCGATATGCCAGCCAAGTCCAAGGCCCAGCAGAAGGCGGCGGGCGCCGCACTGTCGGCCAAACGTGGCGAGACGCCCAAGAAAGAGCTCAAGGGCGCCTCCAAGCAGATGGTCGAGTCCATGAGCGAAAAACAGCTCGAGGAATTTGCATCCACCAAAAGAAAGGGCAAACCGGAGCACGCCCCCAAATAGGCAGGGCGCCGCGATGGCGGGGCGTCCGGCTTATGTCGTGGGCATCGAGAAATTCGCGACCTCGTGCGCCTCGGAGACGGCGAAGAGGATTGCGGGTGCGGATGCGTCCGGATCTTTCGCCAGCCAGCGCAATTCGAACGTCACCCCGGTGCGGCCATCTTCGGCCTGTCCCAACGAGACAAACGATGCGCTGCATTCAAGAGGTCCCAGCACATCCGAAAGGTCGGGAATATCAGAACTCGAGCCATAGACGACGAGCGTCGCCTTGCGTTCGCAGCGCAGCCAGGTGTCCAGGCGTTTCAGCGGCGACAGCACGATGACGGCGATGACGGTTGCGACGGTCCCGGTGACGATCTGGCCGCCGCCGAAGCAGAGGCCGACCACGGTCATGAACCACAGGGTCGCCGCCGTGGTGACGCCAGTCATCATGTCGCCGCGCCTGAGGATCGCTCCGCCGCCGATGAAGCCGACGCCGGTCAGGACGCCGAGGGGAAAGCGCAGCACGTCCATCTGGGTGAAAAAACTCAGTGTTTTCCCGTAGGTCGATAGAAGCAGGTTCGCCTGGACCATCGCAACGCAGGCGGCAAGCGCCACCAGGATCGTCGTCCGGAAGCCCGCGGCATGGCCGCCGCGCTCGCGGTCGAGGCCGATGAGGCCGCCGGCGATCACCGTCAGCGCGATGCGCGCGGCGATGTCCCACCAGCTCGGTGTCAGCGGCATGGCGTCGGTCAGGAACGAAGGCATGTTTCGCTCCGGGTTATATCGCGGGCTTTCCGCTGTTCGCCGGGCATTGATCCTCCTCGGCCATGATGCGTCACGGGTCTAAACGCCATGCGGCGCGGGACGTTCCGCGTTGCCGATGAGCCAAGATTGGCGGTTCGTCTGCGGCGGGTGTATGTATGTTTTGGATGGGGAGAACCTCCCCGTCAGCTATAAGCGCACCGCGCCCAAAACGGAGTATAGAATTGGCCGTCGCATTCACCAAGGAAGAGAGTTTCGAAACCGCTTCGGAAACCCTGCTGCCCGATCGTCCGGTTTCGCCGCATCTGAACCTGGTGACGGAGGCAGGGTTGAAGGCTCTGGAACTACTGTTCCAGCAGGCTCGCCTGGCCTATGATGCCGCGAGTGTCATCGAAGACGTGAACGAACGACGGCGGCAGGCGGCGGGACCGTTGCGCGACCTGCGCTATCTCGCGGCGAGGCTCCGCAACGCCCAGCTCATGCCTGACCCTGCGTCAACCGACACTGTTGCCTTCGGCAGCACGGTGACTTTCAGCCGCGACGACGGGCGCGTGCAGACCTATCGGATCGTCGGCGAGGACGAAGCCGATCCCAAGGCCGGATCGATTTCTTATGTGTCGCCGGTGGCGCGGTTGCTGATGGGCAAGGCTGTCGGCGATGTGGTGGAGACAGGTAGCCATGAGCTGCAGATCATCGCTATCGCGTAGGGCGGGATACTCAAAGCGGCGCCGAGTTTGACGATGCGCAATAATTGTTATGAAAAATGGTACTTCATAGTACTTTATTTATCATTCGCGGCCTAGAAAGATGACATCGAATATCGAAGGTCATCCGCATGGTCAGCGCAATTTCCAGTTCCGCATCCACCCTTTTGAGTTCAACCGCTTCAACCTCGTCGTCCAGTTCGTCGGACCAGCTTGCCTCTCTCGAGGCGCAGCTTGCCGAAAAGCAGGCAGCCCTGTCGCAAACGCAGGACGAGAAAGAGAAGGCCACAATCGAAAAATCCATCGAGACGCTGGAAGCAAAGATTGCCAAGCTCGAAGCGTCCGAGAGCAGCAAGACCGAGGCGTCCGCCGCATCGAAGCCCGCTACCGAGGCTCCGCAGGATCTCTCCGGCGAGAGCGAGCGTATCGGCACGAAGAATTTTGACGACACCAGCGAATTCGGCAGCCGCACGGCGTACGTGTGACAGCGCCTGTTTTGAGCCGCTGCTGTTCTGAGCAACGCGTTCAGAGATTGCGCTTGGCCACCGTGATGACCTCGCGCGTCAGCTTCGCCAGGCGATCGGCGGCGAGGCGGTTTATCTGCCAGTATAGTGGGACATCGAGTGGGGTGTCGGGAACCAATTCGACCAGCCGTCCCGATGCGAGATGTTCGCGGGTGAGCTGGGTCGGGTTCATTCCCCATCCCATGCCCGAAAGGCTCGCCTCGACGAAACTCTGCGTCGACGGCAGCCAATGGGTGGGATAATCGAGATCGCGTCCGAACTTGCTGCTTACCCAGCTGCTCTGCAACCTGTCCTTCTGATTGAAGGTGAGCGCCGGGGCATTGCGGATTGCCTCGGCGGTTACGCCGCCCGGAAAGTGGCGTGCCACGAAGTCGGGGGTTGCCGTAGCGTGGTAGCGCAGAATGCCGAGTGCAAATCGCCGGCATCCGCGGACCGGCTTCTCAAGGCTGGTGACGGCTGCGATCACCCGTCCGCGCTGCAACCATTCGGCGGTGTGGTCCTGGTCGTCGACGGCGATATTCAAGAGGTAGGAAGAACTCTTGGCGAAGTTCGACATGGCCTCCACGAACCATGTCCCAAGGCTGTCGGCATTGGTCGCGATCTGGAGCGTCACCCTTTGGCGTGGTTCGTCGGGATCGACGAGAGCCGGCAGTTGCCCGAAGAGTTCGGCTTCGAGCATGCCGACATTCTCCATATGGCGGCAGAGCCATTCTCCCTTTTCGGTTGCCGTGCACGGCGTGCCTCTGACGATGAGGACGGTACCGAGACGCTCCTCGATCTGCTTTACGCGCTGCGAAACGGCCGAGGGAGTGACGTTCAGCACGGTCGCAGCCCTATCGAAGCTGCCTGTCTGGACAACAGTTGCGACGGCGCGCAGGGCGGGGTAATCGAGCATGATTAAGTTTCGCTTAATTGAGATAAGCCAGATTAATTAGCCTAATTCTCTTCACGGCGATACGGCAACCCTTACCGAAGCAGGGGCGTTCGCCGAAGCGATGAATTTTTCGATCTATGTCACCGGCCTGATGATGGGCCTCAGCCTCATTGTCGCAATCGGCGCGCAGAACGCTTTTATTCTGCGCCAAGGCCTGCGCAACGAACATGTCTTTTCCGTCTGTTTCGCATGCGCGTTTTCGGATGCAGCGTTGATCGTGCTTGGCGTGACCAGCCTGCAGCAAATCGCAAGGTTTATGCCCTGGCTCGATCCGGTCATGCGCTATGGAGGAGCCGCGTTTCTGGCCTGGTATGGAGCGAAGAGCCTCTATTCCGCCTTTCGCTCGTCCGCCAGCCTCGCGGAAGCAGAAGCGAGACCATCGAGCTTTCGCCAGACGCTCATGACCTGCCTTGCACTGACCTGGCTCAACCCGCATGTCTATCTCGATACGGTCGTGCTGCTCGGCACGATATCGACACGCTACCCGGGACAGCAGGCTTCGTTTGCTGCGGGGGCGGTGACGGGTTCCTTTCTGTTTTTCTTTTCGCTCGGATACGGCGCCACGTGGCTGCGACCGATCTTCTCGAAGCCCTCATCCTGGCGCATGCTGGAAACGCTCGTCGCATTCACCATGTGGATCATCGCGTTCAAGCTGTTGGGCGGGATGTGATGGCCGTTCGACCGGCGAGATGGAAATGTGCTGGATCCGGCGGTAAACGGGTCGGTCAGGGGGCGCGGACGATCACAACGGCGCGCAAGCTTTTTGATGGACGGATGTTTCCTGATGGGCGCACATGGTGAGGCACGCCGAGCTTACAATCTTCAGCAGCGGTTCGGCTAGCAGAGGCGGCGACCGTCAACTCTATCTTGGGCTGACAATCGGCCAGCAGATGCGACGGGAAACGTCTTAACTGCCGCAGCGCCTGCTCATGGTTCGCATCCCTGCGCCTCTGGGACTTGAACGCGGAAAGGGCTTGTACGATATTCCAGATGCTCGTTCGCGACATGTCGGGGCCTCCTTTTGCTGTATCGGCTGCGGACCCTCGAAATATGGCGAGCGATTGACATTCAATCAAACGAAATGATATTGGGTTATAAATCAGAAAAATTGAAAGATGCGACGATGAGCATTCCCTTTCGCCGTCCCATTCCGCTGCTTGACAACGACGTGTTGCGTACCTTCGTTGCCATTGCCGAGACTGGCAATTTTTCGACCGCCGCGGAGGCGGTCTTTCGCACGCCGTCAGCGGTGTCGATGCAGATCAAGAAGCTCGAGGAACAACTGGGCGCGACGCTGTTTTTGCGCGATGCCCGCTCGGTGTCGCTGACGCGCCACGGCGAGATGCTGTTGTCCTACGCCCGCAACATCCTGGCGCTGTCGAACGAGGCAGTGTCGCGCTTCATCATGCCGGAGCTCAGCGGCGTCGTCAGGCTCGGCGCACCGGAGGATATCGGCGAGCGGCTGCTGCCGAGCATCCTGAAGAGTTTCGCGGAGAGCTATCCCGGCATCATGGTCGACGTAACGATCGACATGAGCATGGGGTTGAAGAAGCGCATGGAGGAACAGCGGCTCGACCTGGCCTTGATCAACTGTGCGACGCGGCCGTTCCCGACAGGCGGCGAGGTGGTGTTTCGCGAGCGGCTGGTCTGGGCCGGCGCCAAGTGCGGTTCGGCGCATCGGCGCGATCCCCTGCCGATCTCGATCTGGGAGGATGGCTGCATCTGGCGCCAGGAGGCTCTCTCCCAGCTCGAACGCAACAAGCGGCACTATCGCGTCGCCTATCTCAGCGGCCACACCATGGCGCAGCGCGCCGCCGTGCTCTCCGATCTCGCCATTGCGCCGCTGCCGCTGTCCTATGTCAATGAGGACATGGCGATCCTCGGCCCGCAGGAAGGCCTGCCGGAACTCGGCGCCTTCGATATCCGCCTGCTGACCGCCTCGCAGGTGTCCGGGCCGATCGAGACAGTGGCCGACAGCATTCGCGGCGCCTTTGCCGAGAGAGCGAAGGCGGTCGCCGCCTGATGATCTCTTTCAGGCGTTGAACCTTTTGTCCCCTTGTGCGTTATCGGCGCGAACGGCATAAGTCCCGTTCGGGGTTGATTTCAAACAAGGATATTCGAAATGACGACAACGGCCAAAATCGCCGCAGCCTTGATGGTACTTCTTGCGCTTTCCTCCTGCGGCAACACGATCCGCGGCATAGGAAAAGATACGGCCAACACCGTAAATGCAACGCAGGATGCGGGCCGCTCGGTTGACCGTGCTGCAAAGAAGTAAAGACCGTTCACATTCCTCCGGGGATGCCGGATAAAGCTTTCCTGGACAGAATCAATTATCGACTGGGCCGGATCAAGTATTGACCGGGGGATAAGCCTTTTCCAGCCCGCCGGATCGGTCAAGACCGGTCCGGAAGGCCTGGTAGGCAGGATGCTGGCTGGAGCGGGCGGTTTCCATCATCCGGATCTGAAGCCGATCCGGCGCATGTGCTCCGAGCCATATTCCGAGATTTTCGAGTTTTAGCGAGTTCAGGAACCGCGACCCTGCTGCGATGTCGAGATGGCGGCGCAGGCCGTCGAGCAGGTTGTCGTCCTGAGCGACATTTTCCATGAGCAGCGTCAGATATGATTTGTCCGTCTCCGACAGCGCGGCAAGCTTTTCCGCAACGGTATCGCGGTCGGGAAAGGGAACGTTGAGTTGCCTGTCATCGAATCGTCCATGCTTGATCGTATTTTTGGCGTTATAAACTCGCCTTGACCTTCTCGGCTACATCGGCGGGCACCCATTTCATCCAGAGGCCCTCGTAATTGCGAAGGAAATGGATCGCGGCATCCTCGTTGCTTTCGTGGTTTTCGTCTTGCCAGGCAAGCACCTGGTTGATCGTCTGATTGTCCCATTTGCGGGTTTTGAGATAGGTGGTGACAGGTCCCGCGCGACTGGCGAAAGACCTGGTCATCAATGTGAAGGCGCGCGAGACCGGATAGGAATTAAGCTGGGGCCTGAGGCAGCCGGAAACCGCCGTACAGCGGTCCCACTCGGTCTTGTTATGACCGACGCCGAAGCTCAGGCGCGTCATCTCGTATTTGCCGAGGATTGCGGTCGGCGCCCAATAATAACCGAGCCAGCCGATCTTATTGTCGAAGGCGCGGGCGATCGAGGCGTCGAGCCGTTCGGCGCTGCCGGTTTCGACGAGTTCGAAGCCCTTTTTGTCCGCGGCAAGCGCCTTGAACAGGTTGGTGGTTGATATCTGACAACTCCAGTCGGCTGGGCAATTGTAAATAGCGCCCTTCGAGGCATCGTCCTCGGCGGGGAAGAGCTCGGGATGTCTCAGCGCATCTTCGACCGAACGGATGTCGGGATTGGCGTCGGCGATGAATTTCGGGATCCACCAGCCCTCGACGGCTCCGTCGGCCAGGATCTCGGCTCCCTGCACCAGCCGGCCGGAGTTGACGGCCTGATCGAGCAAGGCCCTGACGGAATTGATCCAGTACTCCGAGGCGATGTCGGGAGTGCCTTTCTCATTCATCGAGGCGAAGGTCGGCAGGGTGTCGCCGTCGACGATGGTGACGGCGCAACCGTAGCCCTTTTCCAGGATGATCTTGTCGAAGCTCGCCGCAATACCGGCCGAGGCCCATTTCATCTCAGCGATCGAAACATTGCCGCATTCGGCGGCTTCGGCCGGCGCGACGATAGAAAGAGCCGCGGCAAAGACGGCGGGAATCAGAAACGTCTTCATCGTCATTTCCCCGAATTCTTCTTTACAGCGCCGGCCTTTTCAGACGCGCTAATGACGCTGTGATACCTTGAATCTACGGACGCGCAGCCAGGGTCGGAAATCAGCGACAAATCCTTCTCGCGCCCAAAAGGAAATGACTGACGGGCGATGCCGCGACATACATTTCCGGTTCATGGGTGCCTTCCGTCCTTGCGGCTCCGGCAGCTCATTGCAGGTCATGCTCGAAAATGGCGGTTTTTGGGAAGCCTACGCGTTCGGTCGCAGAAATCAACCATCTTCTGCTGACGGTCGCCGGACTAAATTATTGAATTCGAAGAATTTATCTCAATATCCGGAAAATGGCGCCTTTGAGCGCAGTGCACGCTCTTGGCGATCACCGTCGGGTCTTCTGCAGAAATTTCGACCAGAATGTCAAAAAAGATCAAAATTAACATTTGCGTAAGGCTTCAATAACTCTCCGGTAAGAATGTGCCGTTATCAGTTGGGTCGTGGCGGGAATGACCGCCGCTTCTCCGGTTCAGGTAGTGCGTACCGGAGAAAGCGAGCTTCGCCGTGTAGGGGTGAAGACGCCTGAGTTTTCGGCAAACCGCGCAGAGCCAAGGCCATGCGCGGTTTTCGCGTTTCTGCGGGAAGCTTGACCCGGGCCAAGTCTTACCCTGTGCCAAGTCTTGACCCGGTGTCGCCGGCCATTGTAGGCCTCGCCTCAGCGAAAGGCGGCCACCATGGCAAGAGCGATCATGCTGCAGGGAACCGGCTCGGATGTCGGAAAGACGGTGCTGGTCGCTGGCCTTTGCCGGCTGGCGGCCAATCGCGGGCTTGCCGTCCGGCCGTTCAAGCCGCAGAACATGTCGAACAATGCAGCGGTTGCCGATGACGGCGGCGAGATCGGCCGAGCGCAGTGGCTGCAGGCACTGGCCGCACGCACGCCGTCTTCGGTGCACATGAACCCGGTGCTGCTCAAGCCGCAATCGGAAAACGGCAGCCAGATTATCGTGCAGGGCAGGGTGTTCGGCCAGGCGAAGGCGCGCGACTATCAGCGGCTGAAGCCGCAACTGCTCGGCGCGGTGCTCGAGAGTTTCGAAAAAGTGGCAGCAGATGCCGACCTCGTTATCGTCGAGGGTGCCGGATCGCCGGCCGAGATCAATCTCAGGGTCGCCGATATCGCCAATATGGGCTTTGCGACGCGTGCCGGCGTGCCTGTCGTGCTCGTCGGCGATATCGATCGCGGTGGCGTCATCGCCTCGCTGGTCGGCACGCAGGCGATCCTTGATGAGGGCGACCGAGCGATGGTTGCGGGTTATATCATCAACAAGTTTCGCGGCGACGTTTCGCTGTTTGACGACGGCATCCGCGCCATCGAAGGCTTTACCGGCTGGCCGTGTTTCGGCGTCGTGCCGTGGCTGCCGGGTGCGGCACGCCTGCCGGCCGAAGATTCGGTCGTGCTCGAACGGCTGGCGAAGGGCGGGGCGGGCCGGCTGAAGATCGCCGTGCCGGTGCTGCCCCGTATCGCCAATTTCGACGATCTCGATCCGCTGAGGAGCGAGCCGGATGTCGAGCTGGTCTTCGTGCGACCAGGCGAGCGGCTGCCTGTTGCAAGCCTCATCGTCCTTCCCGGCTCAAAATCGACGATATCTGATCTCGCCGACTTGAGGGCTGAGGGCTGGGACCGCGACCTCCAGGCGCATGTCAGGCGCGGCGGCCGGGTGATCGGCATTTGCGGCGGCTACCAGATGCTTGGTCGGACGGTGCACGATCCACTCGGCATCGAGGGCGGAATGCTCGAGGCGCCGGGGCTTGCGCTTCTCGACGTCGAGACCGAGATGGCGCCTGAAAAAACCGTGCGCAACAGTCATGCCCGTTCGACCGAATACGACGTGCCGCTTGCCGGCTACCAGATCCATCTCGGCATCACCCGCGGCCCGGATGGCACCCGGCCTTCGGCGATCATCGACGGGGCACCCGATGGCGCGCTTTCGGCCGACGGCCGAATCATGGGCACCTACCTGCACGGGCTCTTCGGCAGCGACGCCTACCGCGCCCGGCTGCTGCAGAGCTTCGGGTTATCAGGCGGGCGAAGGAATTACCGCGAGAGCGTCGAGCAGGCGCTCGACGAGATCGCCGGGGAATTGGAACGTCACCTCGATCCGCGCTGGCTGGCCGGACTGCTCGGTTAGGCCGGATGCATCCTTCGTTCTGCTCTTGCCAAATTAGTTGACTGAGTCCATTAATTGCCCCGGCGGAGCTGATCGAGAGCGGTAAGACCATGAGCGTGATGGATAGATTTTCACTGACGGGTCAGGTGGCGCTGGTGACCGGCGGCGGCCGTGGCCTGGGCTTCGAGATGGCACGTGCCCTTGCAGAGGCCGGCGCCCATGTCATCGTTACCGGACGCACGGCGGCGACGCTGGAAGACGCCGTAAGGATCATCCGTGCGGCGAGTGGCACAGCGGAGGCCGCCGCCTTCGATATCACCGATCGCGAGGCCCAGCGTGCGTTGATGGCCGATATCGAAAGGGCTCACGGTCGCCTCGACATCCTGATCAATAATGTCGGCGCCCGTGACAGGCGACCGCTGGCCGAATTCGATGATGATGCCATCATCGAACTGCTGCGCACCGATCTGGCCGCCGCGATGACGCTTTCGCGGGACGCCGCCGTGCTGATGAAGCGGCGCAATCACGGCCGCCTGATCTCGGTGACCTCCATCAGCGGCCATGTCGTCATGCCCGGTGACTGCGTCTATCCGGCAGCCAAGCAGGGCCTGACCGGCCTGATGCGCGGTATGGCGGTCGAATTCGGTCCGCACGGCATCACCAGCAACGCGATTGCGCCGGGCTGGTTTGCCACCGAAACCAATGCGGCGATGGCCGCGAACGAGGAATTGATGCCCTTCGTGCGCCAGCGCATTCCGGTCCAGCGCTGGGGGCGGCCCGACGAGATCGCCGGCGCGGCGCTGTTTCTTGCAAGCGCCGCCGCCTCCTTCGTCAATGGCCACGTCCTGACGGTCGATGGCGGCATGACGGTCAGGATGTGAGCGTTGGAAATATCGGTCTGGCGGTTCTCTATGGATGTGATGGCGCTCGGTTCGGTACCGAGGGACACCGGCCCCGTTTTCACGTCTTCCGCCAATCGCTCCGAAGTTCAAGGTCGAGACGTCACGCGCGCCTGACAGGTGGACTGAGTTCGCGGACGAGCTGCTGCAGGCTGCGCTGGTCCTCCGCTCCCGTTTTGTCGTAGATGGCGGCCAGTTGCGATTTCACGGTGCCGTCGGCAACGCCTTGTGCGTTGGCGATCTCGGATCGCGTCATGCCTTCGGAGACGTAGCCGACCACGCGCCGTTCGGCTGGAGTGAGAGCAAAAAGGGCGGCAACGGCTTCGACGGCCGACTGTGTCACCGTTCCCGCGGCGGCGAGGAAGATCGCCGCAGCCGCGCGGCTTTCGAAACGTCCCCTTTCGGTGCGCCGCTGCAGCGGCAGAACGTGCGCGACGGCGGGGCGCTCGGCCGAGGCAAGCGGGACATCGATCCCAGCCGCTGCGAGACTGATTTCGTCCCGCGCGCCAAGCGCCACGGCGTTGGAAAGGGCAGCGCCTGCATAAGCGTAGCGCGCGGCCAGCCGGCCTGAAAGCGAGTGAACGACGTGCTGCTCGCGCAATCGTGCTTCTGCGGCATGGTTGGCGAAAAGGATTGTCATGTCTTCAGCAACGATGAAGACCGCATGGTCGAGAGCGTCGATGACCTCCCTGAGGACGGCTGCTTCGGCGCGCTCCATCTCGAACATGTCGTGGATCGTCACGGCACGGCGGATATGCGGGCCGAGTAGCCCGACAATGTCGAAGACGCGTCGCTCGCTCGGTTCGTATTGCACCGAAATGTTGATTGTCCCGACCCGGGTCGGGCGCTTCAGCACCGCCATGTCAATCGAGTTCAATACCCCATACTTGGCATGAAAGTTCTGGTAGAGCGCACCGCTCTTCCAGACGGCTTCGCCATCGGGTCCATAGAGGGAGAACATTCGCTCCAGCGTATCCGGCTGATCGATCTCCATTCGGTGGAGAAGGTGGAAGAACGGGACGTCCTTCGCATGCGCGACGAGGGTGCTGATGGCTTCTCCGTCGTCGCAGGCGATCTGAGCCAGCCGTGCGGAACGGGTGGTGGTGTCGAAGACGGCAAGCGTGGTCAAAAACCCATTCACCTGGCCATTGATCAGACGAAGAGCGTTTGGCCAGGCATCCTCCCGGGCCACACAATCATAAATAGCGCCAATGATTTCCGACAGCTGTTGTTCCATGATCGCAATCCTGCATCAGCCCGGCCTGCGCGGTCAATTGCCGCCGGCCAGGACGCCTTCATTTCCGGGATTTGCGGAAGATTTCATCCCCCACGCGGGAGATGTTTCATCGCGTGGATTTCTTACAACGCCACTGCCGGCCGGATTCCACTCGGCTTGGACAACCAGAAATTGGAGGGCAATCTTCATGAAAGCGACCAAAGCGCCGATCGCGGCGCTTCTCTTTATCGCAGTTTTACCGGCTGCAGCGCTCGGCGGCGGCGCCGGCCTGCCGAACCAGGTCCGGGAGGCCAATGCGCGCTTCCAGGACGTCAACCAGGCCGTCAGGGAAGGCTATTCGCCGATCCCGTGCACCAGCGGCATCGATGGGGGTGCTATGGGCATCCACTATGTCAATGCCGACCTCATCAAAGATGAGGCCGTTGATCTCTCCAAGCCGGAAGCCGTGATGTACGAGCCTGACGAACACGGCAAGATGAAACTGGTCGCCGTCGAATACATCACGACGAAAGGTCCCGCCAATCTCGGCGGTCAGCTGTTCAGTTTCACGAATGCACCGAACCGCTACGGCCTTCCGGCTTTCTACGAGTTGCATGTCTGGGCATGGAAGGACAATCCGAAGGGATCGTTCGCCGACATGAACCCCGACGTCAGCTGCCGGCATGCGCACGGTTGATGAAGCGCTGCGTCACTCAAGGCATCATGAAAGGACAAAACAATGCCGCAATTCGTTGTCGAACGAAATATTCCAGGTCTCGGAGATATGAGCAAGGAAACCCTGCGCGAGATCTCGGCGAAATCCAACGCCGTCGTGGCCTCCCTCGGCGAACCCTATAGCTGGATCACCAGCTATGTGACTGGCGACAAGATGTACTGCGTTCATGAGGCCGAGAGTGCGGAAGCGGTCTATCGGCACGCGGAAAAGGGTGGCTTTCCTGCGGACCGCGTGACGGAGATCACGAGCCTCATCGGCCCTCATTCGGCCGCGCGTTAAACACCGCGTTCGATGGCGCGCGCGGCAAGCCCACTTTCCATCCGCGCACAACGCTTTCCGCAAACCGATTTCGAGGTGATGCGCCGGGGCGCGGGAGCTGGCCGGCGGACGAGGCGCCGGCCGGCTCGCAGGCGCAGCGATCTTGGGATCGGCGCACGACTCTAGGGGACGATCATGAACGAGAAGCTCTAGGCGCGTTCGAATTGCGACTGCGCAAAGCGGTGCTGCTGCTGTTTTCTCCGGCTCGTAACTTCATCCTGTGGCAACGACGGCAGTCGGTGGAAAATCGGCTTGGCGCGCTGTCGGACCACATGCTGAAGGACATTGCGGCGTCGAGAAGCGAGATCCCGTTCGTCGCCTCGCGGGATGGAGACTGGAACAGATTCCGCTGACCGAGCAGCCCTTTGCACATCGAAGCGAGGCAAAACGTTCGACGAGAAAAGGCCAGAATTCCGCATCACTCCCATTCGCCCGGGTGTAGTATA
Source organism: Rhizobium sp. NZLR10 (assembly GCF_019685125.1). Lineage (NCBI taxonomy): Bacteria > Pseudomonadati > Pseudomonadota > Alphaproteobacteria > Hyphomicrobiales > Rhizobiaceae > Rhizobium > Rhizobium sp. NZLR10. The sequence goes on from NZ_JABDWE010000016.1 coordinate 122,037, forward strand.
ACGACGCGAAGCAGGTTAATGAACGGCAGGTGTAAGACCGCTCGTTGAGCGCCCGTTGTGCCGTTCTGCTCATCGGGCTCGAGGGCGAAATGGCCATTGCCGGTTCTCGGTCCTCATGCGGAGATTGAAAAATTAAAAATCATATTCAATGGCTTATAGAGCAGGGGATCACCAGCGAGCATATTGGCGACCTCGTCGCCGGTCTGTGCGACCGGCTGATCGCGGACGGATTTCCGATCTGGCGGGCGAGTATCAGAATGCCGTCCCTCCATCCCATGTATCGCGGCGTTTCGGCTAATTTCATGCGGGGCGGTGCGACTGTCCTTGAAAATGCGGAGCACGGCAGTGAGACGGAACGTGACTTCGAGAAGACGCCGATCTTTCACCTTTTGAGCCGCGGCGAAACAAAGGGGCGATGGAACCTGGCGAGCGGCGAGGGGCTCGATTACAGCGAACTCAACGAATTCGCGCTCGCCGGTGGCACGGATCACGTGATCAGCCTGTTCGAATTCCCGAAGGAAGTCGCGCTGCGCGGGCTCGGATTCTCGCTGACGAGCGACGCGCCGGGCGGATTTTCCGATCAACAGCTGGCGATCATGGAAGAGCTGTTCCCGGCGCTGGGGCTGGCGGCTTACCGCGTGGCGGTTTCGAAGACCGCGACCGATATCCTCGCCGTCTATACCGGCGCCAGGACCAGTGCGCGCATCCTTGCGGGCGAAACCCGCAGGGGAATGGGTGGCTCCATCGATGCCGCCATCCTGCTTGCCGACCTCCGCAATTTCACGGCGCTGACCGAGGCCTACCAGCCAGGCGACATCGTCGGGTTTCTCAACGAGCATTTCGAGCTGATCGACCGGCATGTCGAGGAAAATTCCGGCGAGATCCTCAAGTTCATGGGCGACAGCGTGCTGGCGATCTTTCCGACGGACGCCGAGGATCCGCAAAGGGCGTGTAAGGCTGCGTTGGCTTCGGCACAGAATCTGCTGAAGGCAAACGAAGAGCTCAATCGCGAGCGGACGCGCAATGGAGGCCCCGATATCGGCATCGATGTCGTGCTGCATCTCGGCGAGCTTTTCTACGGAAATGTCGGCGCTCACGGCAGGCTCGACTTCACGGTGATCGGCAGGGCGGTCAACGAGGCTTCGCGGCTGGAGAAACTCTGCGGTACGCTTGAGCAGCACCTTCTGCTGTCGGAGAGTTTCGCGGCCAACTGTACGGTGGCTTGCGAGTATCTCGGGTCGTTCGAATTGCGTGGAGTTTCAAAGCGGGCCGACGTCTTCAAGCTCGCCAACTCTGTGTCATGAAGCGCCGATCAAGGGCGCGACCAAGTTCAGATCTCGCCTGAGACCTCACGACGGCGACGGTCAAGTTCTTCACTGTAGCGGCGCAGCGTATAGCTTTCGCTGAGCTGGCCGATCACCTTGCGTTCGATCAGGTTGTTGACGACGGCGAGTGCTTCGCTTTCGCTCTTGTCGAAGATCGCCGCCGCCTGCCTGGCATTCATCTGTGGCTGTAGGAAATCGTTGCGGTAGTGGATGAAATCGGCAAGCGTCTTGCCCTCGTCCTGCACGTCGGTCGGGTTGGCGTAGATCTCCGGCACCAGCACGAGGCCTGCATATTTGTCGCTCTCCTCGACGAGGATGACGCGCTGGGTCGAGCCGATCGGGAAGGCCTGCTTGAATTCCTCCAGCGAAATACCCGCCCTTGCCGTCTTGACGTCGGCGCGCATCAGCTTGTCCACTGTCAGGTTACGGATCCAGCCGACGTCGTGGGCGCTGCGGATGCTTTCGCCGCGCAGGTGGAAGCGCCAGGTGGCGAAGGAATAGCCGAAGGTTGAGCGGACGACGAGTGAGGAGGTGATGACGGCGGCGAGCACTAGAGCGGTGATCGGAAAATCGCCGGTGATTTCGAGCGCCAGGAACGTCATCGTCAGCGGCCCGCCGATGACGGCGACGGCGAGCGAGCTCATGCCGACGACGGCATAGATGACGGGCGTCAGCGTCGCATCGGCGAAATAGGGGCCGCAATAGGCAAAGAGCTTGCCGAGCAGGGCGCCCATGAACAGTGAGGCGAAGAACAGGCCGCCCCTGAAGCCGGAGCCGATCGAGATCGCCGAGGCCAGGGATTTCAACAGGAAGAGGCCGATCAGCGCCGGGATCGCCACCTCGCGGGAGAGATTGAGATGCAGCGCGCCGTGGCCGGCCGAGAGCACCTGTGGCGAAATCATCGCCAGAAGTCCGACGACGATGCCGCCGAGCGCCGGGCGGAAGGGCGGGGCGATCGAGCTCTTGCGCGCCAGCTCCTCGACGAAGGAGACGCCCTGCATGATCAGGATGCCGACGCCAGCGCAGAAGCCACCGAGCAGCATAGCCGGGATATAATCGGCCGGCACGACTGCGCCGAAGCTGCCGATGTCGATGGTGAAATCGCCGTGGGTGAGCAGCCTTGCGATGAGGGTGGAAACCAGGGCCGAGACGACCACAGGGGTCAGCGAGACGATCGTATAGGTGCCGATGATCAGCTCGAAGGCGTAGAAGGCGCCGGTCAGCGGCGCGTTGAAGGCAGCGGCGATAGCGCCCGCCGCGCCGCAGCCGACGAGGGTGCGCAGATCGGAGCGGCGAAGCTGCAGCTTCAGGCCGAATTTCGAGGCGAGGCCGGCGGCAAGCTGGGTATAGCCGGCCTCGAGGCCGACGGAGGCGCCGAACCCGTTGGAAATCAGGTTCTGCACGGCAACGATGATGCTGTCGGTCAAGGACAGGCGGCCGCCATGCAGCGCATTGGCCTCGATCGGGTCAACCATCGGTTTCTTGCGCCGTTTCGCCAGTACGAACAGCAACAGGCCGAGCAGGACGCCACCGATGACGGGGGCAGTGAGAAGCAGCAGCTTGTCGTCGATCACCGACGAGCTCAGCCGCTCGCTGTCGTCGATGCCGAAGACCATCTGATGCAGTTGATTGGAGACGTAGCTCATGCCGGTGACGGCGAGACCCGAGGTGATGCCGACGACGGCACCCGCCAGCGACAGGCCGACCTCACTGCGGCGGGTCAGCGCCCGCAGCCGCCCCGGGTCGAAGAAAACACGCAGCGCTCGGAACCGGCGCCGATCCAATTGCATAAGCATGGCAAGACAACTAGGCAGGAAGAGGCCCGGTCAAGGGCGATGGCGCAGTCCGCTTGCAGTGCAATTGTGGCGAAAAGCCGGCGCCCTGGATAAATATTTGTGACGTAAGTATCTGATAAATGACGATGTTTTAGGTAGGGTAAGTCGTGTTGCTGGCGTTGCCTCGCCTGTCTAGCCACTGCCGGCCGTCGAGGGCGGTTGACTTCACCCCTGAGCTTGCCTAACCATCCCTCAACGGATGGTCACCTGACCATCCTCGGATATAACGGATGGTTCCGGATCGGTGTTACGCCTTCCGGATGAAAAGGGAATGTGACGGGGCGGACCCAAGCCGGGCGCCTTCATCACAGCCGACCCCGCGACTGTAGAGCGGTCAGGGTCTTCCATCCGGCATCGAGCCCTTCCGGCCGGCGGCTTGCAATAATGCAAGCGGGCGGGACGGGCGACATGCCGGAAAAGCCACTGGACATGCATGATGATCAACCGGGGTCGGACGCCTCTTAAGTCTACGAATCGTCCACCTTTTCATCGATGCAGCCGGGAAGGCGAGGCAGATCCGCTGGCACGATCAGGGCGACCGGTTTCCGGTCTGCCCCGATCGCGGCCGATAACCGCGAGCCAGGAGACCTGCCATCCCGTGCCGGGCGAGAAGCCCAACCCTGGGCAAGAGGCCCGCTGCCAGCACGGAGGTTGTTTTGGCTGAACGATTGAATTCGGCGCGGCCTTGTGCGGCGCGATCGAGTGGGTGGGGTGCGGCATCCCACCAAAGGGGCGTCTGCGCATGACGACCGCTCCCTCCAACACCGTCTTCATCCTCGGCGGCGCCCGTTCGGGGAAATCCCGCTTCGCCGAGTCCCTTGTCATTTCGATCGGCCTCGACCGCCATTATCTCGCGACCGGCCGCGCCTGGGATGAGGAAATGCAGGCGCGCATTGCCCAACATAGAGCCGATCGCGGCCCGTCCTGGACGACGCATGAAGAGCCGCTCGATCTCGTCGGCAAGCTTGACGCTATCGACCGCGAGGGCGGCGTCGTGCTCATCGATTGCCTGACACTCTGGGTCACCAATCTGATGATGGATGAGCGCGATATGGCGGCGGAATTTGCCGCGCTCACCGATTTTCTGCCGCAGGCGAAGGCGCAGCTCGTTTTCGTTTCCAATGAGGTCGGCCTCGGCATCGTGCCGGATAATCGCATGGCGCGGGAATTCCGCGATCATGCCGGCCGGCTGCACCAATCAATTGCGGCCAAGGCCGCCGAAGTCTATTTCATCGCGGCAGGCCTGCCGTTGAAAATGAAGGGTTAAGTTCATGAACCAGCAGAAAATTCCCGCAACCGTCATTACCGGCTTTCTCGGCGCCGGCAAGACGACGATGATCCGCAACCTGCTCACCAATGCCGGCGGCAAAAAGATCGCGCTCATCATCAACGAGTTCGGCGATCTCGGCGTCGATGGCGAGGTGCTGAAGGGCTGCGGCGCTGACAATTGCACCGAGGACGATATCATCGAGCTGACCAATGGCTGCATCTGCTGCACCGTCGCCGACGATTTCATCCCGACGATGACGAAGTTGCTCGAGCGTGAACAGCGGCCCGACCATATCGTCATCGAAACCTCGGGCCTTGCCCTGCCGCAGCCGCTGGTCGCGGCCTTCAATTGGCCTGACATTCGCACCCAGGTGACGGTCGATGGCGTCATTACCGTGGTCGACAGCGCGGCTGTCGCCGCCGGCCGTTTCGCCGACGACCACGATGCCGTCGAGGCGGCGCGCGGCGCAGATGAATCGCTCGATCACGAAAGCCCGATCGAGGAGTTGTTCGAGGATCAGCTGACTTGCGCCGATCTGATCGTACTCAACAAGACCGACCTGATCGACGCTGCCGGCCTTATCAGGGTTCGCGACGAGGTCGCCTCCCGCACGGTGCGCAAGCCGGTGATGATCGAGGCGAAAAATGGCGAGGTGTCGGCCGGAATTCTGCTCGGCCTCGGCATCGGCACGGAGGACGATGTCGCCAACCGCAAATCGCATCACGAGCTGGAGCATGAGGACGGCGCGCCGCACGACCATGACGAATTCGACAGCTTCGTCGTCGAACTCGGCCCGGTCGCCGATCCCGCCGGCTTCATTGCTGGCCTGAAGACGATTATCGCCGACCATGACGTACTGCGTCTCAAGGGTTTCGTCGATGTCGCCGGCAAGCCGATGCGCCTGCAGATCCAGGCCGTCGGCAGCCGCATCGACCATTATTTCGACCGTGCCTGGGCCCCGAGCGAAACGCGCGCCACGCGCCTCGTGGTCATCGGTCTGCACGAGATGGACCAGGACGCTGTTAGGGCGGCGATCGAGGCGCTGGCGTAATCCCATGCATCTGCTTCTGGCCCAACAGGGAACGATCAGCGACTGCGAGGAGGCGATCGACCTCGGGCAGACGCCGGGCGATATCGTGTTCCTGTCGGCCGCCGACAGCGAGCTTGCCGCCATCGCAGCCGCCCATCGCGAGCATGGGGCGGCGCCTTCGCTGAGACTTGCCAGCCTGATGAGCCTCAAGCATCCGATGTCGGTCGATACCTATGTCGAACGCACGGCGCGGCATGCCAGGCTCATCATCGTGCGTGCGCTCGGCGGTGCCAGCTATTTCCACTATACGCTGGAGGCGCTGCACGCGGCAGCGTCCCGCGCCGGTGCGCTGATTGCGGTCTTGCCGGGCGATGCCCGGCCGGATGCGGGGCTCGTTCCTTTTTCCAACGTTGATCTCGACGATATGAATGCGCTCTGGGCCTATCTGATCGAAGGCGGCGACGCCAATGCGCGCGGCTTTCTCGATTATGCCTCGGCGATGTTGTCAGGTGCCGAGAAGCCGGCGCCGGCAGTGCCTTTGATGAAGGCGGGCATCTGGTGGCCGGGGCGGGGGCTGATCGGGGTGCAGGAGTGGCGGCAGGTTGCCGGTTCGCATGTCGCGCCGCCTTCGTCCGTCGAGCAGGGGGGTATCCCACATTCGACGGAGGAGGTGGCGTTTGGGCCAATCGTCGCCATCAGCTTCTACCGCGCCCTCGTCCAGAGCGGCGAGACCGCCCCGATCGAGGCACTGGTCGAAGCGCTGGCGGCGCTCGGCCTGCGGCCACTGCCGGTTTTTGCCTATAGCCTCAAGGACCCCGTCTCGACAGGTATTCTCGAAAGCGTGTTTGCGGCACTGAAACCCGATGTCGTCATCAACACGACCGGCTTTGCCGTCTCGGCACCAGGTGCTGACCGGCAGCCGACGGTGCTGGAAGCGAATGGGGCGGTGGTGCTGCAGGCGATCCTGTCGGCCTCGTCGCGGGAGGCTTGGGCCGCTTCCGCGCAAGGCTTGTCGGCACGAGATCTCGGCATGAACGTGGCGCTTCCTGAAGTCGACGGCCGGGTGCTGGCGCGGGCGATCTCTTTCAAGACGGCAGCGCGTTATGACGCGGCTGTCGAGACCAACATCGTCTGCAGCGAACCCGATACCGGCCGGGTGAGTTATACGGCTGAACTTGCCGCCAACTGGGCGCGCCTGCGGAAGAGATCGGCCGGTGATCGCCGCATCGCGCTTGTCATGGCGAATTATCCGAACCGCGACGGCCGGCTCGGCAACGGCGTCGGCCTCGATACGCCGGCCGGCACCATCGCGGTGCTTCGCGCCATGGGAGCCGCGGGTTACCCGGTCGCCGACATTCCGGCAGATGGGGACGCGCTGATCCGGCATCTGATGGAAGGGCCGACCAATTCCGGCCACGACGGCAGGGTCATTCGCGAAACGCTTTCCCTCGCTCGCTACAACAGCTTCTTTCAATCTCTTCCCAATAAGATTCAAGATGAGGTGAGGGCTCGCTGGGGCAATCCTAAGGACGATGCGTATTTTCGCGAGGGCGGCTTCGCCCTGCCTTTCGCGCGCTTCGGCGGCGTGCTCGTCGGCATCCAGCCGCCGCGCGGCTATAATATCGATCCGAAGGAAAGCTATCATTCGCCGGATCTCGTGCCGCCGCACGGTTATTTTGCCTTCTATGTCTTCCTGTGCCAGGAATTCGGTGCACATGCGGTCATCCACATGGGCAAACACGGCAATCTCGAATGGCTGCCGGGCAAGGCGCTGGCGCTGTCGGAAGGCTGTTATCCCGAGGTGATCCTCGGGCCGCTGCCGCATCTTTATCCCTTCATCGTCAACGATCCGGGCGAGGGCACGCAGGCCAAGCGCCGGACTGCCGCTGTCATCATCGATCACCTGACGCCGCCTTTGACGCGGGCTGAGAGTTATGGACCACTCAAGGATCTGGAAGCGCTGGTCGACGAATATTACGAGGCCTCCGGCGGCGATCCCCGCCGCATCCGCTTGCTCAGCCGGCAGATCCTCGATCTGGTCACCGATATCGGCCTCGACCGGGATGCCGGCATAATCAGCGGCGAAAGCGAGGGCGAGGCGCTGAAGAAGCTCGACGCCTATCTCTGCGACCTCAAGGAAATGCAGATCCGCGACGGGCTGCATATCTTCGGCGTTTCGCCCGAAGGGCGGCTGCTGACCGACCTGACGGTGGCGCTGGCGCGGGTGCCGCGGGGGCTGGGTGAGGGCGGGGATGCGAGTTTGCAGCGGGCGATTGCGGGTGATGTGGGGGTGGGCGGTGTGCCTGTGGCACCCCCCTCTGTCCTGCCGGACATCTCCCCCACAAGGGGGGAGATCGGCAAGAGGCTTGGGCTTCCCACAAAAGAAACGTTTGAAGTTGCCGCACCTTCGGCCGAGCAGTTGGAGCGGGACCTCTCATCCCCGATCTCCCCCCTTGTGGGGGAGATGTCCGGCAGGACAGAGGGGGGTAACTCCACGTTCGATCCTCTCGACTGCGACATGGCCGCCCCCTGGACAGCCCCACGTCATGCCATCCTAGCAGATCTCCTCGACGCCCCCTGGCGCACCAACGGCGACACCGTCGAGCGCATCGAGCTCCTGGCGGCGAAGTTCGTTTCCGGCCAGATCGTCTGCCCTGAGAACTGGCCGGCGACGCGGGCGGTGCTTTCCGAGATCGAGACCCGCCTCAAGCCTTCGATCCTGGCCTGCGGGCCAGCCGAAATCGCAGGCCTGCTTAACGGCCTCGACGGCCGCTTCGTTGCGCCCGGCCCCTCCGGGGCGCCGACGCGCGGGCGGCCCGATGTGCTGCCGACGGGCCGCAATTTCTATTCGGTCGATAGCCGCGCCGTGCCGACGCCGGCCGCCTACGAACTCGGCAAGAAATCCGCGGAACTGCTGGTTCGCCGCTATGCGCAGGATCACGGCGAATGGCCGGCTTCCCTAGGGCTGACGGCCTGGGGCACGTCGAACATGCGCACCGGCGGCGATGACATCGCCCAGGCGCTGGCGCTGATTGGCGTCAAGCCGCTCTGGGACATGAGCTCGCGCCGCGTCACCGGCTACGAGATCATACCGCCGGCAATGCTCGGGCGGCCGCGCGTCGACGTGACGCTCAGGATATCCGGCTTCTTCCGCGACGCTTTTCCCGAGCAGATCGCCCTGTTCGACAAGGCGGTCCGCGCCGTCGGCGCGCTTGAAGAGGACGAGGCCGACAATCCGATCGCAGCGCGCATGCGCGGCGAGGCGGCAAGGCTTGCCGCAGCCGGCCTCGACGAGGTCTCGGCCAGAAGGCGAGCGGGCTACCGGGTGTTCGGCTCGAAGCCCGGCGCTTATGGCGCGGGGCTGCAGGCGCTGATTGACGAAAAAGGCTGGGAGCGGCGCGCCGATCTCGCCGAGGCCTATCTCGTCTGGGGCAGCTATGCCTATGGCGCCGGCGAGGAGGGCAAGGCCGAACGCGGCCTGTTCGAGGAGCGGCTGCGCTCGGTGCAGGCCGTCGTTCAGAATCAGGATAATCGCGAACACGATCTGCTCGACAGCGACGATTATTACCAGTTCGAAGGCGGCATGGCGGCGGCGGCGGAACAGCTCGCCGGCGCCCGCCCCTCGATCTATCACAACGATCATTCCCGGCCGGAACGGCCGGTGATCCGTTCGCTGGAAGAGGAGATCGGCCGCGTCGTGCGCGGGCGCGTCGTCAATCCGAAATGGATATCGGGCGTCATGCGCCACGGTTACAAGGGTGCGGCCGAGATTGCCGCCACCGTCGACTATCTCTTCGCCTTTTCGGCGACGACGGGTGCAGTCGGCGCCCATCATTTCGAGGCGGTATACCAGGCCTTCGTCGCCGATCCCATTGTGAGTACCTTCATGATGGAGAAGAACCCGGCAGCATTCGACGAGATGAAGGAGCGGCTGTGCGAGGCGATCGACCGCAGCCTCTGGACGCCGCGCAGCAATTCGGCCCGGTTCGACCTGGCCGCCAACAATAGAACAAGGTGAACCGATGAGCGACGAGACACCGGAGAGCGCGATCCCAGAAGGCGAAGCTGGAAAGGACGATGCGCGCCATGCCGAGAAGATGGCGAAGAAGAAGGCCGCCCGCGACAAGATCATGGCGACCAAGACCGATGGCAAGGGGCTGATCATCGTCCACACCGGCAAGGGCAAGGGCAAGTCATCGGCCGCCTTCGGCATGATCTTCCGCCACATCGCCCATGGCAAGCCCTCTGCCGTCGTGCAGTTCATCAAGGGTGCGATGTGGACCGGCGAGCGCGATCTGATCGAGAAGCATTTCTCCGATCTCTGCCAGTTCCACACCATGGGCGAGGGGTTCACCTGGGAAACGCAGGACCGCGCCCGCGACGTTGCCGCCGCCTCGGCTGCCTGGGAAAAGGCCAAGGAGCTGATCCGCGACGATCGCTATTCCATGGTGCTGCTCGACGAGATCAACATCGCGCTACGCTACGACTATCTCGATATCAACGAGGTCGTGGAATTCCTGAAGAACGAGAAGCCGCCCATGACGCATGTCGTGCTGACGGGGCGCAACGCCAGGGAGGAACTGATCGAGATCGCCGACCTGGTGACCGAGATGGAACTGATCAAGCATCCGTTCCGCTCCGGCATCAAGGGCCAGCCGGGCGTGGAATTCTAGGCATCAGTTGAGAGAGAGGCCGCGCAGGATCGCGGCCGTTTCCTCATCCGCCGGGAAGAAGGATTCCACGGCCAGTTCCGACAGAGTGATGTCGACGGGCGTGCCGAAGACCGTGGTCGTCGAGATCAGGGATAGCAGACCGGCCTTGGTCGAAAGCTTCAGCGGAATGGCGATGCCGGCGTGGTCGGTATGCGCATCGTTCGCCGCTTCGGGCGCCGGATAGGACAGCAGTTCGTTCAGCAGCCTCTCCAATACCGGATCGCCCGAAGCCGATATTTGCTGACGCAGCCGGTCGATAAGGTGGGCGCGCCATTCCGGGAGGTTTGCAATGCGGGGCGCCAGTCCTTGCGGGTGCAGGCTGAGGCGCAGCACATTGACTGGCGGTTCCAGCAGGGAGGGATCGGCAATGCCTGAGATGAGCGGCGCCAGCGCCGCGTTGGAGGCAATGAGCGTCCAGTGGCGGTCGATCGCGAGCGCCGGGAAAGGCTGATGAGTTTTCAACACCATGTCGATGGCGCGGCGCGCCGGTTCCAAGGCGGGATCGTCGAGTGCACGCTCGGTAAAGACGGGAGCGAAACCCGCCGCCAGCAGCAGCGGGTTCCGGTCGCGGAGCGGCACGCCGAGGCGTTCGGCAAGATGCAGCAGCATGTCGCGGCTCGGCGTCGAGCGCCCGCTCTCGATGAAGCTCAGATGCCGCTGCGAGATATCTGCCTCCAGCGCCAGGTCGAGCTGGCTCATCCGGCGGCGCTGGCGCCATCCGCGCAGATGATCTCCAAGAGGGCGGGCGGTCGGCTTCATCAGGCAGCTTCCGGCAATTGGTCGATGAAGCCGCGGACGGATTTCAGTTTGCCGTCTTCGAGTTCGGCAAAATCCGTGCCCTTGATCAGTGCTTCGCCATTGGCAGGTCCGAGGCCCCAGGAGAAACGCAGATTGTCGCCATAGCCGTCAGCCGTGCCGATCAGTTCGAAACGGAAACCGGGGAAACGGTTCTGCACGGCCTCCACCAGCGAATTGATCTGCTCGTGGCCTTCGCCGCGCATCAGCGGATCGATGTAGGTTGCGGCTTCCGCCCAGCTCTCGGCGATGAGAGCGCGGCGGCGAGCCGCATCCGTCTCGTTCCAGATGGCGAGGTAGCGCTCGGCATTGCTGTTTGCATCGTTCATCGGGTCATCTCCTTTTGATCGCCCGTCATTCAGGCAGGGCGATCATGCGGGAAGGTGGTGCACCCTATCAATTACGCCAGAGGTAATGGAAGACGGCCAAGCGTCTCCGTCAGATGCCGAGCCACAAGCGCAGCGGATTTGCCGGGTCGGCGAGGAGCTTGACCGCCAGGGCGACGCACACGATCACCAGCAGCGGCTTGATCAGCTTCGAACCGATGCGCATGGCAAGGCGCGAACCGAGCTGCGCGCCGAGGAACTGGCAGATGCCCATCAACAGGCCGATCTTCCAGAGTATCGCGCCAAAGCTTGCGAAGACAATCAGCGCGCCGAAATTCGAGCCGAGATTGAGAAGCTTGGTGTGGGCGGTTGCCTTCAGCACGCCGAAGCCGGCGAGTGTGACGAAGGCGAGCATGAAGAAGGAGCCGGTGCCCGGGCCGAAGACCCCGTCATAAACGCCGATGGCCGGGACCAGCGTCAGGCCGAAGGCGAAGGGCGTGATGCGGCGATGGGTATCGACGTCGTTGAGGTTCGGCTTGACGGCAAAGAAGATCGCGATCGACAGCAGCAACACCGGCATGATCGCCTGCAGCACCTGTCCGGGTACGATCGTGGCAAGGGCAGCGCCGAGCGCCCCGCCCATGACCGCCATCAGCGCCATCGGCAATTGTTCGCGAAGCTGCACGTGGCCCTTGCGGGCATAAGCGAGCGTTGCCGAGGCGGCACCAAAGATCGACTGCACCTTATTGGTGCCGAGCGTCTGCAGCGGCGGAATGCCGGCAATCAGCATGGCGGGAACGGTGATGAGGCCGCCGCCACCGGCAATCGAATCGACGAAACCAGCAAAAAAGGCCGCCGCGCAGAGCAGTAGAAGCAGATGGAAGGTGATATCGGGCAAGACGGAGTTCCGGAGGGGCTTTCAGGCCGCCTTCTTGCATTTCCCGCCTCGGGCTGCAATGGCTGCAAAGGACATGGCAAGGCGCATTCGGCAGCAACATGAGCGACATTACCTTCGACAGGAGCAGACATCACGTGCTCGGGCTCGGCTGCGAGCGCAAAACGCCGCCCGCTGAAGTGCTGGCACTGGCCATCGAAGCGGTTGAAGCGGCCGGTATCATCGGGGCGGAGCTTGCTGCCATTGCCTCGATCGACAGCCGTTCCGAAGAAGCGGCGATCCTTGCCGTTGCCAGGCATTTTGCCGTGCCCGCCGTCTTCTTCGATGCGCCGCGGCTGGAAGAGGAAACGCCGCGGCTTAAAAATCCCTCTGCCATCGTCTTTGCCCGTGTCGGCTGCCATGGCGTGGCGGAATCCGCGGCACTTGCGGCCATTGGAGCGGATGCGGAGCTGCTGCTCGGCAAGATCAAATCCGCGCATGCGACAGCGGCGATTGCCGGCATCGGGTTGCGGAAAGCCTGACGGGCGTTATGGTGGCCACACGTTGCGACGCCGTCCGGCAGCTTCGCGATCTACATTTAGAGGATATCAATGCACAAGGTCATTTATGACACGGATCCGGGCGTCGATGACGCCATGGCGCTTCTTTTCCTGCACCGCCACCCCGAAATCGATCTGATCGGCATCACCACCGTTTTCGGTAACGCCTCGGTCGAGACGACGACACGCAATGCGCTCTTCCTCAAGCGCGATTGGAATATTCCGGCACCCGTTGCCAAGGGCGCCAGCGTCACCATCGACCCCTCGCGCGCCGAGCGGCCCTGGCCGGCCATGGTGCATGGTGACAATGGCCTCGGCGATATCGACGTGCCGGAGACGATCGACCTGCCGCTCGATCTGCGCCCGGCGCATCGCTTCATCATCGATACCGTGCGCACCCATCCGGGCGAAGTGCGCCTCGTCGCTGTCGGGCGGATGACCAATCTGGCGCTGGCGCTGAAGGAAGCCCCCGAGATCGCAACGCTGGTCAAGGACGTCGTCATCATGGGCGGCAATTTCTATGTGCCGGGCAATGTCTCGCCGGTCGCCGAGGCCAACATCCATGGTGATCCCGAAGCTGCGGATATCGTCATGACCGCGCCCTGGAAGGTGACCGTCATCGGCCTCGACGTCACCGCGGTCACCACGATGAGCCGCAGCTATCTTGGCGAGATGGCGGCCAAGGGCGACAAGGCGGTCAAACAGCTCAATGAACTCTCGCAGTCCTACATCGATTTTTACAAGCATGCGGTTGAGGACGGCATGATGGTGCATGACAGCTGCGCCTCAGTCTATGTCGTGGCGCCCGAACTGTTCTCGTCGATATCGGGTGCGGTGCGTGTCGTCTGTGGCGGCATCGCCGACGGCCAGACCATCGTAAAGCCGGACGGTCGCCGTTTTCCGCCGGGTGACTGGGATGGCCTGCCGAGACAGATCGTCTGCACCGGCATCGAATCGAAAAAGGTTATCGATCTCATCCGCGACACGCTGCTCAGGGCCTGACCGATTGGAAGACCGGCCGCTTCGCGGCCGGTCGTCGCGACTATATGATAATATATTCATATTGTTATTCGGGTTTTCCGAGAGTTTGATTCCGCTTCCTAGCAAAGTGAGTCATGGTCATCTCGGCAACTTCCGGTGAGACAGGGCGCCCGGCGGATCTAAAACAAACAGGTGCGCATAATGTCGTCCGAAAACCGCTTACACTTTTCGGCATCATGCTCTAGATCAGCAAGATGATCGATGCCGCATTCTCCCATCTTCCGGCGCTGGAGCCGGGCACCGTCTGGCTGGTCGGTGCCGGTCCCGGCGATCCCGGGCTTTTGACGCTGCTCGCCGCAAGAGGGCTTTCCGAGGCCGACGTCATCGTGCACGACGCGCTGGTCAACGAGGAATGCCTGGCGTTGGCGCGGCCGGAAGCGGTGGTGGAATATGCCGGAAAACGCGGCGGCAAGCCTTCGGCCAAACAACGTGACATCTCGCTGCGGCTGGTGGAACTGGCATGCGCCGGCAAGCGGGTGCTGCGGTTGAAAGGCGGCGATCCCTTCGTCTTCGGCCGCGGCGGCGAAGAAGCGCTGACGCTGGTCGAGCACAATATCCCCTTCCGCATCGTGCCCGGCATCACCGCCGGCATCGGCGGGCTTGCCTATGCCGGCATCCCGGTGACGCATCGCGACATCAACCACGCCGTGACCTTCCTCACCGGCCATGATTCCTCCGGCATCGTGCCCGACAGGATCAACTGGGAGGCGATCGGCCGGGGCTCTCCCGTGATCGTCATGTATATGGCGATGAAACACATCGCCGAGATCAGCGCCCGGTTGATCGCCGCCGGCCGGGAGCCTACCGAACCTGTCGCCTTCGTCTGCAACGCTGCCACCGGCCGGCAGCAGGTGCTGGAAACGACGCTGGCCGAGGCGCCCGCGGCCATCGCCACTGCCGGGCTCGAACCGCCAGCCGTGGTCGTCGTCGGCGAGGTGGTGCGGCTCAGAGCCTCGCTCGATTGGCTCGGCGCGCTCGCCGGACGGCGGCTGCAACCCGATCCGTTCCGCCGGTCCGGCAAGGTGCTGACATGAGCGGCCTCCTGATCGCAGCGCCGTCCTCCGGCGCCGGCAAGACGACGGTGACGCTCGGATTGCTCAGGGCGTTGCGCCGGCGCGGCATCGCGGTCGCGCCCGGCAAGGCCGGTCCCGATTATATCGATCCCGCCTTTCATGCGGCCGCAAGTGGCACGCCCTGCCTGAATTTCGATCCCTGGGCGATGCGCCCGGAGCTGATCTCGGCCAATTCAGCCCTTCACCGTTCCGGCGACCGCATCCTCGTCATCGAGGCGATGATGGGACTTTTCGACGGAGCGGCCGACGGAAGGGGAACTGCGGCCGATCTTGCCGCTCAGCTCGGCCTGTCCGTGGTGCTGGTCGTCGATGCCTCGCGCATGTCGCAGTCAGTGGCGCCGCTGGTATCAGGCTTTGCCGGCTTCCGCGCCGATGTCCGCGTTGCCGGCGTCATCCTTAACAAGGTTGGCAGCGACCGGCACGAGGCGATGCTGCGCCAGGCGCTCGAAGCGATCCGCATGCCTGTTATCGCCGTAATCGGCAGCGACAAGGCGCTCGCCTTGCCGGAGCGCCATCTCGGTCTCGTCCAGGCCAGTGAACACACCAGGCTCGATAATTTCATCGACCATTCGGCGGATGCCGTTTCCGAGGAATGCAATTTCGAATTCCTGCTGCGCATTGCAAGGCAGGGGCTCAACCGGCCGTCTGCCGCCAATATCGACCGGCTGATGCCGATCGGCGCCCGCATCGCCGTGGCGCGCGATGTCGCCTTTGCCTTTTCCTACGAGCATATGCTGCTCGGCTGGCGTCGCCGCGGGGCTGATATTTCGTTCTTCTCGCCGCTCGCCGACGAGGCGCCGACCGGTGACGCCGATGCGATCTATCTGCCCGGCGGCTATCCCGAGCTGCATGCCGGGCGGCTTTCGGCGGCGCAGAATTTTCGCGCCGGCATGCTCGACGCGGCGGCACGCGGCATCAGGATTTACGGGGAGTGCGGCGGCTACATGGTGCTCGGCGATGGGTTGATCGATGCGGGCGGAAAGCGCCACGAAATGCTCGGCCTGCTGCCCGTCGTCACCAGCTATGCCGAACGCCGACGCCATCTCGGCTACCGCCGTGTGACACCGCTCGACGGCGCCTTCTTCGCGCGGACGATGACCGCGCATGAATTCCACTATTCCACTGTTGTGTCCGAGGGCGAGGGAAAGCGGCTGTTTGCAGCGCAAGATGCGCTCGGAACCGATCTCGGTGCTGTCGGGTTGCGGCGCGGCCAGGTGGCGGGGTCCTATATGCACCTGATCGATCTTGCGAGAGCTGCCGCATGAGCGCGCCCATCGCCCACGGCGGCGGCATCACCGCTGCTGCCGCCGCCTTCGGCGGCAGGCCGGAAGACTGGCTCGACCTTTCCACAGGCATCAATCCGTGCCCCGTCGCCCTGCCTGACGTTCCGGCAAGGGCATGGCACCGCCTGCCGGACGGCCATCTCGCCGATGAGGCAAGGCATGCCGCGTGCGAGCATTACGGCAGCGGGGCGATCCTGCCGCTGCCGGTGCCCGGAACGCAATCGGTGATCCAGCTTCTGCCGCGTCTGCTCCGGCAGGACAGGCAAGTCTCTTTGATAGACAGAGTTGCCGTGACGGACGACAAAGTCGCCGTGACGGACGACAAAGTCGCAGTGGTGTCGCCGACCTATGGCGAATACGTGCGCGCCTTTGCTTCGGCCGGTTGTGCCGTCGATGCGGTCCGCGATGTCGCGGCGATCGGGGCCGAGCATCGGCTGGCCGTCGTGGTCAATCCGAACAATCCGGACGGCAGGGTCTGGCCGGCCGAAACGCTGATTGCCCTGCACGACAGGATGAAGGCGGCAGACGGGCTTCTCGTCGTCGATGAGGCCTTCGGTGATACCGATCCGGCGCTGAGCCTAGCAGCCCAAGCGCAATCACTTTCCAACCTGATCATCTTCCGCTCCTTCGGTAAGTTCTTCGGGCTTGCCGGTCTCCGGCTCGGTTTTGCGATTGCGCGCCAAGATATTCTCGAGCGTTTCGAGAACTGGCTCGGCCCTTGGGCAGTCTCGGGCCCGGCTCTTTCGATTGCAGGTTCGCTGTTGCGTTCGGACGTGTCTGCAATCCGCGCCCGCATCGATGAACGCTGCGCCGGCCTGCATGCGGTGCTGACTGCGGCCGGATTGCGGATATCGGGAGGAACGGCGCTGTTCACTCTTGTCGCCGACGGCAGGGCGAGCGACATTTACACCCATCTCTGCCGCCATCATATTCTCGTCCGCAAGTTCGACTATGCGCCGGATCAGCTGCGTTTCGGGTTGACGCCGGATCCGGCGGCGGACCGACGACTTTGCGAAGCCCTTCAGAGATTTGAGCGATGACGATCGACGAAAACCTTCTCGTGCTGCTTCTGGCGCTGCTGCTCGACCGGATCGCCGGCGATCCGCAATGGCTGTGGTCGCGGGTACCGCACCCCGTCGTCATCTTCGGCGCGGCGATTTCCTATGCCGACCGGCAACTCAACTCCGCAAGTCTCACCGGCTCCCGACGCCGAATGAACGGCGTCGCCGCCATCCTGGCGCTGCTGCTGCTGGCGGTGGCCGCGGGCTTCGTGTTCAACCGGTTCTTCGCGCTGTTCGGTCTCGCCGGCATCCTGCTCGAGACCGGATTGGTGGCGATCTTCCTGGCGCAAAAGAGCCTTGCCGATCACGTCGCGGCGGTCGCCGTCGCCCTGCGCGACGTGGGGCTTGCCGGTGGACAGGCCGCCGTTTCTCAGATCGTCGGGCGCGATCCTGAAACGCTGGACGAGCCGGCGGTGTGCCGCGCGGCGATCGAAAGCCTGGCCGAAAACTTTTCCGACGGCGTCGTCGCGCCGGCGCTCTGGTATGCCGTCTTCGGCCTGCCGGGCTTGCTCGCCTACAAAATGCTGAACACGGCGGATTCGATGATTGGCCACAAGTCGGAAAAATATATCGATTTCGGCTGGGCATCGGCCCGGCTCGACGATATCGCCAACTGGCCGGCCGCGCGTTTCTCCATCCTGCTGATCGCCGCCGGCGCCTGGGTCCGGCGCGGTACCAGCGCCTGCCGCCAGGCGGTTCGCGTGGCGATGCGCGACGGCGGCCTGCACCGTTCGCCGAATTCCGGCCGGCCGGAGGCGGCAATGGCCGGCGCTCTCAACGTCCAGCTCGCCGGCCCGCGCATCTACGGCGGTGTCATCGTGACGGAGCCGATGATCAACAACGCTGGCCGGGACATAGCTACCGCCGGCGACGTCGAAGACGGCGTATCGGTGTTTTATGCCAGCTGCATGGTGCTCGCCGGTCTGACATTCGGGTTGTTTCTGTGTTTTCTGTAGGGTGCTACGCACCGCGGACACACCGCGGTGGACAGCTCCGGCTCAAACGTTTATGCGAAACGCCTCATACCTCCATCAGACCGGAAGCAGAGCAATGACAGTTCAGGTTGAATTACCGTGCCCGAAGTGCAAGAGCACCAAGATGAAGTTCGAGCGTCCGGAGATCCGGGAGACGGATATCATCACCTGTGCCGCTTGCGGTCATAACCTCGGCACCATGGCCTCTATCCGCGAGAAGATGAACAAGGCCTACCAGCGGCTGAACCCGCCCCCGGGTCCACGCAAGCTCCAGTGAAGCGGGCCGCTGTCCTGCGGCGGCGTTTCCGGCTTAAACATGTTAAAATTGTGATTACCATTCGGGTTAAAGCTATATAATAAGTATTGCCGTAGTCTCTCTTTCGCGTGGGCGCAATTAAACTGCGCGGGTTCGAAGAGGGGTTATCATGAAGACGATTTTGGCGGCCGCCGCCGCAAGTTTATTGCTGCAATTTTCTCCCATTGCCG
Source organism: Rhizobium sp. NZLR10 (assembly GCF_019685125.1). Lineage (NCBI taxonomy): Bacteria > Pseudomonadati > Pseudomonadota > Alphaproteobacteria > Hyphomicrobiales > Rhizobiaceae > Rhizobium > Rhizobium sp. NZLR10. The sequence goes on from NZ_JABDWE010000016.1 coordinate 140,682, forward strand.
CTCAGGCAGCAACGCTGGTCGCCAATGTCAGCATTGGCAAGCAGACGATGACCGTCACCGAGAACGGCTTCGTCAAGTATCGTTGGAAGGTTTCGACCGCGCGCAACGGCTATGTCACGCCGACCGGTTCGTGGAGCGCCAAGTGGCTGTCGCGCGATCACCGTTCCCGGAAATACGACAATGCACCGATGCCCTACGCGGTGTTCTTCAACGGCGGTTACGCCGTTCATGCCACCTTCGACCTGAAACGCCTGGGCCGACCGGCCTCGCATGGCTGCGTCCGCCTGCATCCCGACAATGCGGCCGAGTTCTTCTCGCTGGCGCGCCAAGCCGGCCTTGCCAATACCCGCGTGGTGATTACCCGCTGATTTTCTTTTCCAGCTCATCCATATCGGGGACGACGATATGTCGGAAGTTCTCGATATGGATGACGCCGCTCTTGCGCAGCCTAGTCATCTGGCGGCTGACGGTCTCGATCGTCAATCCGAGGAAATCGGCGATCTCGGCGCGTGATAGCGGCAGGTCGAAGGCGGTGCTCGTCGCCGTTTGCGGTTCGACGTGCGTGGCGATGAGGTGAAGCAGGCTTGCGACCTTTTCCTCGGCGGTGCGCCGGCCGAGCGTCAGCATCCATTCGCGCGCGACATCCAGCTCTTTCAGCGCCTGATCGTGCAGGCTGCGCTGCAGCTCCGGCGCCTCCGATATCATACGGTCGAGCAGGTTACGGGGGAAGACACAGATCTCCGTGTCGGTCGCGGCCTCGGCCGACAGCGTGCTTTCACGCACGAAGGGTCTGCCGACGAAATCGGAGGCGAATTGCAGGCCAACGATTTGCCGGCGTCCGTCCGGCATCACCTTGCAGAGCTTTACCACTCCGCGCATGATGTTCGAGTAGAACGAGCTTTCCGACCCTTGAGCGATGATCTCTGTGCCGGCATCGACCTTGCGGCGCAGCGAGTGGCGGCCGAGCTCCCGGAGCTGGCGGCTGGACAGGGCGCCGCAGACGACGCCGTGCCGCGCCTGGCAGGAGCGGCAAGCGACGGGCGTGCCGGCCTCGGGAATCTCACTGCGTGCGACGTCCATCTCCTGATCCCTTCGAAATCCGCGTTTGCCCGCGCGGTATAACCGAGACGATTACGCCGCGATTACTGGTTCGGCTATCCCGATTTCTTCCAGCGCGACTTGATGATTATCGATTTCGCCGGGATCGCGATTTGATCCAGATCAAAGTTTCGGTAGCCTGGCTCTCGTTGGAAGTACCCGCGCCGAGGCGCGCCGGTCCGCAGGCCTGATTCGGACGGCTTCTTTACTCTGCTCGAGCCGACGGGGTTTTCTGCAGCGGCATCGCCTCCCGCCTCGGGTGACGGCAAAGGCCGCTTCCATTGCTGTTTAGGCAACACCCAGCGGGCAAATTGCCGCCACGCCCGGATGAAAGCATTGGCTTTTGAAATGGATTTGCCTATGAGGGGTTTAAATCGTCATTTCATGAGGTACAGCGCGTGACCGCTACATTCGATAAAGTTGCCGACATTATTGCAGAAACCAGCGAGATCGATCGTGCGACGATCACGCCGGAGAGCCATACGATCGACGACCTCGGTATCGACAGCCTCGATTTCCTCGACATCGTCTTTGCGATCGACAAGGAATTCGGCATCAAGATCCCGCTCGAAAAGTGGACGCAGGAAGTCAATGAGGGCAAGGTTTCCACCGAAGAATATTTCGTGCTGAAGAACCTCTGCGCCAAGATCGACGAGCTCAAAGCCGCCAAGGCCTGAGCGACATATCAATCTTTTTTGACCGCCCTGCCGCCTTGAATATGGCGGCCGGGCGGTTTCGTTCCTAAGTAGGCGTCACCGGCGGGCGGATCTGGCCTGTCGGGCCGGAGGATCCGAATGCTGCTGGAATATTTCCAGATGATTGACCGCGTCGAAGCGGTGGACCTGAAGAAGGGCACGCTGAAGGCGCGATCCGTCGTCCCGGCCAAGAGCCCCGTCTTTGAGGGCCACTTTCCTGGTATGCCGCTGGTTCCTGGCGTGCTCCTGATCGAAACCATGGCGCAGGCCTCCGGCATGCTGGTGCTTGCCGTGACCAATTTCGCCGCCATGCCCTTCCTGATGACGGTCGACGGGGCCAAGATGCGCACTTTCGTCGAACCGGAAGCCGTGCTCGACATCGAGGCGGTGCTCGAGCACGACGGTTCGGGTTTCGCCGTTACCAAGGCTAAAATCACCAGCGCCGGCAAGAAGGTCTGCGATGCGCAGCTGAAGCTTCGCACCATGCCGTTTTCCGAGGTGCCGCTCGGCGATATCGTGAAGAAACGTGCCGGTGAGATTGGGCTTCTCGAAGCGATCGCGGCGCAGGGAGTGATTGGATGAGCAAGGCTGCAAACGACGTCGTCATCTCTGGTATAGGCATCGTCACCTGTCAGGGCGTCGGCAAGGATGCGCATATCTCGCTGCTTTCGGCGGCAAGCGCGCCCAAGACGATCGTCGAGACCGAGAAGTTCAAGCCCTATCCGGTGCATCCGCTGCCCGAGATCGACTGGTCGCAGCAGATCGCTAAGCGCGGCGATCAGCGCCAGATGGAAAACTGGCAGCGCATCGGTGTCTTCGCCGCGGGCTTGGCACTAGACGATGCCGGTTTCAAGGACGATCTCGAGGCCTGCGGCGCGATGGATATGATCGTGGCGGCCGGCGGCGGCGAGCGCGATATCAATGTCGATACACTGATCGTCGACGAGGCCCTGAAGCGCAACGACCGCGAATTGCTGCTGAACGAGAAGCTGACGACGGAGTTGAGGCCGACGCTGTTCCTCGCCCAGCTTTCCAACCTGCTCGCCGGCAACATCTCGATTGTGCACAAGGTCACAGGCTCGTCGCGCACCTTCATGGGCGAGGAAGCGGCCGGAATCTCAGCCGTCGAGACTGCCTTCTATCGCATCAAATCAGGCGAATCCTCGCATGCGTTGGTCGGCGGCGCCTTCGCGGCGGAGCGGCCGGACATGATCCTGCTCACCGAAGCGATCGGCGCCCATGCGCGCGGCGACTGGGTGCCGCTCTGGTCGCGCAGACCCAGCGACGGCGGCGGCATGATCACCGGCTCGGCAGGCGCCTTCCTGGTGCTCGAATCGCGCCAGCATGCGGAAGCTCGCGGCGCGCATATCTATGCCGTGATCGACGCGGTCGAGGGCGACCGCGGCAACCGCAATGCCCGCAATCTCGAAGCCCGGCTGGAGCGGCTCCTGGCACCGGCCACGGGGCTTGCGACCGAAAGCACGGCGATCTTTTCCGGCTCGACCGGCATGCACGATCTTGCCGCCCGCGAGCGGGCGGTGCTCGAACATCAATTGCCCGACGTTGCGATCCGCGGCTTTAGTGGCGTCACCGGCCATACGATCGAGACGCAGTTCACGCTGGGTCTGGCGCTTGCGGCGCTTGCCGTCGACGGCAAGGCCAAGGTTCCGCCCTTCGACGCCGCCCATGAGGCGCCGATGCGGGCAGGCGCCACCGCCGCCGTCGTGACCGCGGTCGGGCACCAGCGCGGCGAGGGCGTCGCCGTTCTTTCCGCAAATGCGTGAGGAGTGAAAGATATGACAGCTTCCGCTTACAAGGATCACCTTGGCCGTCCGATCGTGGCCGTGACCGGCATGGGTATCATCACCTCGCTCGGTCAGGGCCTCAGCGACAACTGGGCAGCGCTTTCGTCAGGCACGTCGGGCATTCACGAGATCAACCGTTTTCCGACCGAGGGATTGTCGACGCGGATCGCCGGCACCGTCGATTTTATCGGCATCCCGGTACCAAATGCCGTCGAGCGCTCCTACGCTTTCGCCCGCGAAACGACGATCGAGGCGCTGGCCAATGCCGGCCTTTCCGGCGATTTCAACGGCCCGCTGTTCCTTGCCGCCCCGCCGATCGAACCGGAATGGAGCGCGCGTTTCGAGCTTGCCGACCGTTCGCCGGCCTCCGAGCATCCCGGTGATGCCTATGAGCGTTTCCTGACGGCGCTGCGTCAGCGCCCGGACCCGGCCTTCCATGAGGCAGCCCTGTTCGGCGCGATTTCCGAGCGCCTTGCCGACCGGTTCGGCACGCGCGGTCTTCCCGTCACGCTGTCGACCGCCTGCGCCTCCGGCGTCACGGCGATCCAACTCGGCATCGAGGCAATCCGCCAGGGCCGGACGACCCGAGCGCTGACGGTTGCAACCGACGGATCGCTGAGCGCCGAAGCGCTGATCCGCTTCTCGCTACTGTCGGCTCTTTCGACCCAGAACGACCCGCCGACCAAGGCCTCCAAGCCGTTCAGCAAGGATCGCGACGGTTTCGTCATCGCCGAAGGTGCAGCGACGCTGGTGCTGGAATCGCTGGAAGCGGCGGTCGCCCGTGGCGCCAAGGTGCTCGGCATCATGAAGGGCGCCGGCGACAAGGCCGACAGCTTTCACCGCACCCGGTCGTCGCCGGATGGCGGCCCGGCAATCGCGACGATCCGCGCGGCGCTTGCCGATGCCGGCATCGACGAGAGCGGCATCGGCTATATCAATGCCCATGGCACTTCGACGCCCGAGAATGACAAGATGGAATATGGGGCGATGTCGGCCGTCTTCGGCGAACGGATCGTCGGCATCCCGGTTTCGTCGAACAAGTCGATGATCGGTCATACGCTGACGGCGGCGGGTGCTGTCGAGGCGGTGTTCTCGCTGCAGACGATGCTGACCGGCACGTTGCCGCCGACGATCAACTATACCAATCCCGATCCGTCGATCGTTCTCGATGTCGTGCCGAACAAGAAGCGGCAAGCACAAGTTTCAGCCGTGCTTTCCAACTCCTTCGGCTTCGGCGGGCAGAATGCCAGCCTTGTCATGGCGCTCGAACCGGCTTAAGCGGTTCCCGACACATTTTTGAGACGAGATGACGCCGTCTAGGCGAGGGATTTTGCCATGCGCGCTTTGCAACTGATCGATGACCGCAAGCTTGAGATCACCGACCTGCCGGAACCGGACGCGCCTGCAGCCGGGGAGGTGACGCTGCGCGTCAAGGCGGTGGCACTCAACCATATCGATCTCTGGGGCTGGCGCGGCATGGCCTTCGCCAAGCGCAAGATGCCGCTGGTCATCGGTGCGGAGGCTTCCGGTGTCGTGGAATCGATCGGCCCGGGTGTCGCCAACGTGCTGCCCGGCCAGCTCGTCTCGATCTACGGCGCGCGCACCTGCGGCCTCTGCAGCCCATGCCGCGAAGGCCGCGACAATCTCTGCGAACATGTCTCCGGCGTGCACGGCTTCCATCTCGACGGCTTTGCGCAGGAGAAGGTCAACCTTCCCGCGCGCCTGCTGGTGCCGGCTCCTCCCGGCGTCGATGCGATCGGTGCAGCGCTTGCTCCCGTCACCTTCGGGACGGTCGAGCACATGCTGTTCGACAATGCCAAGCTCGAACCCGGCGAAACCATTCTCGTCCATGCCGGCGGCTCCGGCATCGGCACGGCGGCGATCCAGCTTGCCAAGAAGATCGGCTGCACCGTCATCACCACGGTCGGCTCGGACGACAAGATCGAAAAGGCCAGGGCGCTCGGCGCCGATCACGTCATCAACTATCGCACCGACCGTTTCGAAGGCGTGGTGCGCAAGCTCACCAAGAAGAAGGGCGTCGACGTCGTCTTCGAACATGTCGGCAAGGACACCTGGGCAGGCTCGATGCTCTGCATGAAGCGCGGTGGGCGCCTCGTCACTTGCGGCTCGACCTCGGGTGTTTCCACAGAGATGAACCTGATGATGCTGTTCCAGCAGCAATTGAAGCTCTTCGGCTCGTTCGGCTGCCGCATGGAGAACATGGCGAATGCGATGCAGAAGATGGGCCGCGGGCTCGTGCATCCCGTCATCGACACCGAGGTCAGCTTCAGCGATATCGACCGGGCGCTCGAGCGGATGGAATCGCGCCAGATCTTCGGCAAGATCATCCTGAAGATGGATTGAGCCCCAAGTGAAGCTGTTCATCACCCGGATCGTCCTGGCGCTCAGGCACTTCCAGCAGTGGCTGGTGGCGCAGGTGATGTTCGGCTTCCTGAATTTCCTGAAGCTGTTTCCGGCCGATGGCGCGATCCGCTTCGCCGACAGGACGATGCGCCGCCTCGGCCGACTGACCAGCCGCCACAGACTGATGCTGACCAATCTGCGCAACGCCTTTCCTGAGAAGAGCGAGGCCGAGATCGAAGAGATCGCGCTGGCAAGCTGGGGCAATATGGGCCGGCTTGCGGCCGAATACGTCTTTCTCGACCAGCTGTTCGACTATGACCCCGAAAAACCGGAGCCGGGCAGAGTGGAGGTGTCGGGCATCCCGATCTTCCTCGATCTGCGTGACAATCCGCGCCCCTTCATCGTCTTTACCGGCCATACCGCCAATTTTGAGCTGCTGCCGGTGGCGGGCGCCGCCTTCGGACTTCATGTGACCGTGCTCTTCCGGCCGCCGAACAATCCCTATATCGCCAAGAAGGTCTTCGATTTCAGGAGCGCGCGCATGGGCAAGCTGGTGCCTTCGCATGCCGGCTCCTCCTTCGCGCTCGCCCGTCAGCTGGAAGCAGGCCAAGGCGTGGGCGTGCTCGTCGATCAGAAATTCCGCAAGGGGCTGAAGGGAATCTTCTTCGGGCGCGAGGTGAAGACCAATCCGCTGCTGCCGAAGCTGGTGCGCCAGTTCGACTGCGAGGTCTATCCGGCGCGTTGCATCCGTCTGCCCGGTAATCGCTATCGGCTGGAAATCGAGCCGCGGCTGGACATGCCGCGCGACGCCAGAGGCACTCTCGACCTGCCGGCGGCCGCCCAGCTGCTCAACGACAAGGTGGAAGGCTGGGTGCGGGAATACCCGGAGCAGTGGCTTTGGTATCACGACCGCTGGCAGATCAAGCAGACGCTCAGCTCCTAGACTTTCGGCATCATGCTGCAGAAACGTCCACCCCCATTTATGAGCGGTGAAAAGCGGCAGGTGCTCTCGGATTGAAACTGAGGGCACTTCATGTTACCCGTCACCACCAAGACGCGAATAATATTTACCGTAGGGCGCATTCTACAGTGCCGCGCGACTTTTGGACGCGCAAAGGACGCTGTAGTACTTTGAATTGCTGTATACTTTATTTTTAAATCGATTCCGATTTAAGGATAGAATTATGCAGTGGAGATGATGCGCCGTGAGGTTTCGGACTCGTCTCTTGGGACAGTGGGATGGGAGGCGTTTTGCTGGAGCTTTTTCGAGCTTTTTCCTTGCGTTGCACGCAGATCGAGGATGCCATACGGGTGGGCGACGATCAGCGCGTCACGGCGCTCGACCGGCATGTCGAACCGCTGGTCGAGGCCATCCTCGCCCATCGGGCGGTCAATCTGCTCGAAGTCTACATGCAACTACAGTTCGTGAGCCACTTGATTAGCCAGGACGCCGACGACAGCGCCAGCGTCACCGAGCACACGACGGTGCTTTCCTATCTGCTCGACCGCTATTTCGGCACACATGGCCCAGACTGGCGCGTGCCTTCGCCGCAGGACGTGCGTATCCAGCCGCCGGCAGCCTATGTGCCGGATACCGACAACGGTCAGTTTCTCAATGCCGCGATCCTCGAAACCCTGCCGGACCGCGTCGCGGTGCTGACACGGGATTACCGCTACCTTTATTCCAATCCAGCCAACTGCGCCGATCTCGACAAGAAGCCGATGGAACTCATCGGACGGCACCTTTCCGAATTCATCGGAGAGGAGCTGTTTGCCGCGTGCGCCAAATACAAGCTCGACGCCTGCTTTGCCGGTGAGCAGGTCGACTATGCCTATGAGTGCCCGGGCGGCGGTGCCGGATCGGGGCAGGTGCGCTGTCGCATGTCGCCGTTGCGCGATGCGGGTGGTACGGTGATCGGCGCGCTGCTCGTCATGGAGGATATCGATCGGCAGCGGCCAGCTGGCTGATCCATCGGCTGCCCACGACCAGCCAGCCGCCTTCAGGCCGTCGCCCAGACGGCGAGTTCATACCCGTCGCGGTCGAGGAAGTGGAAGCGGCGGCCGCCGGGAAAATCGGTGATCGGCCGGACGATCGTGCCGCCGGCCCTCTCGACCGACGTCAGCACGTCTTCGAGATCCCTGGCATAGACGACAACAAGCGGGCCGCCCGGCCGCACGGGTCCGTAATCGGTGAAGCCGCCTTTCAGCCGGCCATCGTCGAATTCGCAGTAGTTCGGGCCGTAGTCGGTGAAACGCCAGCCGAAGGCCGAGCCGTAGAAGGCTTTGGCGGCGGCGATGTCGGCGACGTTGAATTCGACATAATCGATGCGGCGATCGTGGTTTTCTGACTTCTCGGCCATCTATCTCTCCATCAGGGCTTTAAGCATGGCGAGATCCTTCTCGACATGGGCGGCATCGGCTGAAAACTGCGCATCGGTCATGCCGGGCAGGCGCAACAGCGTAAACATGACCTCGCAGCCATCGCCGTTCGGCACGATGCGCAGCGCATTATAGACCCTGAGGCCAGATTCGATCGTCACCGTGTGGTCGATCACGCCGAATTCATTGGTGGGCACGAAGCTCACCTTGACGGTGCCCAGCGCGCCATGGGCAATCCAGTCGGCGCCGTTTGGCACGAGGCCGCTCGCAAGTCCGGAGGCCCAGAGCGGCATGTTCTCCGGCTTGCCGGCGAAATCATAGACGTCGCGCCAGTCGCGCTCGATCGATTGGTGGATGATTTTCGCAGGCATCGTCGACATGGCTTGCAGGTCCTTGGCATTTGGTCTGGCTGTAATAACAGGCCGATCCGCGGCGTCTTGAACAAAACGGTCAGCTTGGCCTTTTCGAGATGCTGAGCTGGCCGAGAACGACGGCGGGTGTCAGGCTAGAGAACTCGCCGACCTCGCGCGTCATGTGGGCCTGATCGGCAAAGCCCGCTTCGAGTGCGAGGCTGGCAAGCGGCATCGTGTCCGAGCTGCGGCAGAAGTCGAGGAAACGCTGGAATCGGCGGATCCGTTCCAGCGTCTTCGCGCCATAGCCGAAATGATGGTGGCAGCGGCGGCGTAACTGCCTTTCGCTCATGCCAAGCCGGCCAAACAGACCGGATGCCGGGCGACCGCTGTCGGCGGCGGTGAAGATAATGGCGGCATCCCGGGCAGGTTCGTCCTCATCGCGGATGGCCTCTTCCAGCAAGCGGCCAAACAGCGCCATGGCGACCGAAGGATCGCGACATTCGCCAAGCCGCGCCTCGAATTCGGCCGCGTCCTTCCGGCCGATGTCAGCAAGAGGCACCGAGCAGCCGACAAGCGCCGAAAGCGGCGTCTTCAACCACGGTGCCGCGGCGCCCGGCGCAAAACGTGCGCCGATGACCGTCGCGCCAGGCCGGAGGACGGGAAAGGCCGCTGTCCTGTCGGGACCGGCGACAACCAGCCGGCCATCGATCCAAAGGAGATCGCAATAACCGTCCGGCACGATCGCCACCATTGCCGGTGGTCCGTCATGGAACGCATGCGACCAGAGCCGGCTGAAATGGCGCCGCAGCGGCGGCGGTGGCGCACATTCGCGGTAGCGGCCGGCGCGGGCCGCGAGCAGAGCCGTATCTTTTCGTTTTTCCGAGACCAACGCGATATCTCCCGAAATGTGGATGATACCATCAGATAGGGCATCAAGGGCAGGGCGCGAGAAAACTTGGTTGCCGATGAGCCGGCGCAAGCGGTTGTCGGACAAGCCGGGATATTGCAAGCTTCATTTCATTGGCTTTTGCGAACCGATTAGACCCTTGCGAGACTTGCCGTTTGACCGAGACAGTGCCACAACACCGGTCCAAATGACACATCGGAGGTTTGTCGTGGAAAAGGCAGAAATTGGACTGATCGGTCTTGCGGTCATGGGCTCCAACCTGGCGCTCAACATCGCCGAGAAAGGCAATAAAATTGCGGTCTTCAACCGTACGCCTGAGAAAACCGACGAATTCTACGAAAGCGCCGGCGATCTGAAAAAACAGATCATTCCGTGCAAGACCATCGAAGAGTTCGTCGATGCGATCAGGCCGCCGCGCCCGATCATCATCATGATCAAGGCGGGCGATCCCGTCGACCAACAGATGGAGTTGCTGCGCCCGCATCTGTCCAAGGGCGACATCATGATCGATGCCGGCAACGCCAATTTCCGCGACACCGTCGCCCGCTTCGACCGCTTGAAGAATACCGATCTGACCTTCATCGGCATGGGTGTTTCCGGCGGCGAGGAAGGTGCGCGCCACGGCCCGTCGATCATGGTCGGCGGCACGGAGGAATCCTGGACGCGCGTCGAGAAGGTGCTGACCTCGATCGCCGCCCGCTACAATGACGAGCCCTGTGTCGCCTGGCTCGGCAATGACGGCGCCGGCCATTTCGTCAAGACCATCCATAACGGTATCGAATACGCCGATATGCAGATGATCGCCGAAATCTACGGCATCCTGCGCGACGGCCTCGGCAAGACTGCCTCCGACATCTCCGGCATCTTCGGCGAGTGGAACAAGGGCCGCCTGAACTCCTACCTGATCGAGATTTCCGAGAAGGTGCTTGCCGCCACCGATCCGGTTTCCGGCGGGCCGATGGTCGACATGATCCTCGACAAGGCTGGTCAGAAGGGCACCGGCAAGTGGTCGGCGATCGAGGCGCAGAACATGGGCATTCCGGCGACGGCGATCGAAGCCGCAGTCGCTGCCCGCAGCCTCTCCTCGATGAAGTCGCAGCGCGAAGCCGCCGAAAAGATCTTCGGCAAGCAGGCGGTATCCTTCCCGATCGCTTACGGCCCCGAGCTCAACAAGGATCTGGAGCTGGCGCTGTTTGCCGCCAAGATCGGCGCCTATGCGCAGGGCTTCGCGGTAATGGCGGAAGCGTCGCGCGAGTTCAACTGGTCGCTGCCGATGCCGACGATTGCCAGGATCTGGCGCGCCGGCTGCATCATCCGCTCGCAGTTCCTCGATGAGATCACCTCGGCCTTCACCAAGGCGCCCGACGCAGCAAACCTGATCGTCACGCCGGCCTTCTCCGACATGGTCAAGGAATCGATCCCGGCGCTGCGCCGTGTCGTCACAGCTGCCATTTCGGCAGGCCTGCCGGTGCCGGCGCTGTCCTCGGCACTCACCTATTTCGACGCCTATCGCCAGGGCAGGGGAACCGCCAACCTCATCCAGGCCCAGCGCGATTTCTTCGGCGCCCACGGCTTCGACCGCCTGGATGGCAAGGATTTCCACCACGGCCCCTGGGGCAGCGGTGCCTCGACTTTCTAAGGTTTGCTGAGACGACATCAACGAAGAGCCCGGCCGTCGCGCCGGGCTTTTTCGTGGTTTGAGCCGCTCCGGCGGCGAGCCGTCCGAAAGAGGCCGACGGCGGTGCTGAACCCGGAAGGGCAGGTCTTGGCGCAACTGCCGCTGGACGAACCCGGCTTGCTGGCCTTCGACTTTCCTTGCATAGAATCTGCGAGCGATCAGGATGAGGAATTGACCGAGATGCTTATCCGATATGAAACGCTGGCGGATATCGGTGCGATCCACGATCTGACATCGATTGCCTTTAAGTCGACGCCTTACAGCGACGGCACGGAGGCGGAGATTGTTCGGAGGCTTCGCGCGGCAGGCGATCTGACGATATCGCTGGTTGCTGAAGAAGAAGGCGAGATTCTGGGGCATGTCGCGTTTTCGCCGGTGACAATCGACGGTGGGCATGCGGGATGGTTCGGACTGGGCCTGATATCGGTCAAGCCGGAGAGACAGCGGCAGGGCATCGGCAAGGCGCTGATCGCCAGAGGACTGGAATTGCTGGAGGAGATGGCCGCCAGCGGGTGCGCGCTGATCGGCAATCCCGACATCTATAGCCGCGCCGGATTCAGCAGCGACGGGCAACTACGCTATCTCGATGTCGATAGGCGGCTGGTGCAGTGGATTGTCCTTCGCGGGCCGGCGCCGTGCGGGACGCTTCAATTTTCTGCGGCGTTTGAAGGCTAGCGGCTCCGCTCCAACTTCCAGCAGACGGCGACAACATGTCTAAACGGGCGTGATGATCATCCAGACCGAGCGTCTTAGGCTCCGCATGCCCGACAGGGACGATTTCGCCGCCTGTGCGCGGCTGATGGCCTCGCCGCGATCGGTTGGAATGGGCGGGCCGTTTGATCTGCGCGCGGCCTGGGGAATGTTCTGTCACGACGTGGCGCTCTGGCAGCTTTTCGGGCACGGGGCGCTGATGATCGACGTTGCCGAGCCCGGCGAATGCGTCGGGCAGGTCGGGATCAATCATGGGCCGCTCTTTCCGGAAAGGGAACTGGGATGGTTCGTCTATGAGGGCTATGAGGGCAGAGGCTATGCGACCGAAGCGGCCTGGCGTTACGGGACTGGGCCTTTGCAAGCCTGGGTCTGCCGTCGCTCGTCAGCTATATCGCTCCCGGCAATGCCGCTTCGATTGCCGTTACGGAGCGGCTGGGCGGGCGTCTCGATCTGACGGCACCCCGGACTGATCCCGCGGACCTCGTTTATCGTCATCTCGCGTCCTGAGAAAATGGTCATAGGAACGGCGCTTGCCGGCAGACGTCTCCGTTCTTACATGTTGATCGGTTAGCAAGCGGTGCCGCAAGACAATGGGGATGCCTGATGACGGAGACGAAGCGGGAGCACTGGGACGAGGTCTACCGCACCAAAGCTGCCGACAGCGTCAGCTGGTATCAGCCGACGCCCGAGCCTTCCTTGCGGGCGCTTGACGAGTTGCGGTTGCCGGTTTCGGCCTCGCTGATCGATGTGGGCGGCGGTGCATCGAGCCTTGTCGACCGGCTTGTCGAGCGCGGATGGTCCGATCTCACCGTTCTCGATATCGCCGCGCCGGCGCTCGACCTCGCCAAGGCACGGCTGGGGGACGAGACCGCCCGCGTCGCCTGGGTGATTGATGATGTCACCGCATGGAGACCGGAGCGCCAGTACGACGTGTGGCACGACCGCGCCGTCTTTCACTTCCTCACCGAGCCCGAGCAGCGGCTGGCTTATCGCCACGCGCTCGAAATCGGCACGGCGTCGGGCAGCGCCGTGATCATCGCCACCTTCGCACCGGACGGGCCGGAACGGTGCAGTGGTTTGCCGGTCCAACGTTACGACGCGGCCGCGCTTGCGGGTGAATTCTCGTCTGCCTTCGCGCCTCAGCGCGACTGGCGCGAGGAGCACACGACACCCGGCGGCCGCTGGCAGTCGTTCCAGTGGTGCGTCTTTCGCAGGCGCTGAGCTCTGACTGGCCTATAGCTGGCGTCCGGCGCTGTGTCAGGCAGCCCGACCGGCGCGCGCCAGGCCGTGATCGATGAGCCTCTCGATGATCTCGGCGTAGCCGACGCCGCTTGCCGCCATCGCCTTGGAATACATGCTGATATTGGTAAAGCCGGGGATGGTGTTGATCTCATTGACGAGGAACTGCATGTCGTCCGTCAGGAAAAAGTCGACGCGGGCCATGCCGTCGCAGCCGACCGCCCGGAAGGCCCTTGCGGCCATGTCGCGCATGGCAGCCTCGACATCCTCAGGCAGTTCGGCCGGGACTTTCAGCGCCGCGCCCTTCTCGTCGATATATTTGGCTTCGTAGCTGTAGAAGCCGTGGCTTTCGGCCGGCACGATCTCGCCCGGCCGGGAGACGAAGAGTTCGCCTGCCGCATCCTCCAGCACGCTGAATTCGATCTCGCGGCCGGCAACGAACTCCTCGGCGAGCAGTATCCGATCGTGGCGGAAGGCCTCGGCAAGAGCGCCCGCGAATTCTTGGCTGGCATGAACCTTGGCGACGCCGACCGACGATCCCTGCCGCGCCGGCTTGATGAACAGCGGCAGGCCCAATTCGCCTTCGAGCGCGGCAAGCGATGGAGCCGCGTCCTCCCGGATCGCCACCGCGCGCGCCACCGGCAGACCCGCCGCCTTCAGCAGACGCTTGGCGATGTCCTTGTCTAGCGCTGCGGCCGAGCCGAGGATGCCGCAGCCGGCGAGTGGAACGCGCGCCACCTCCGCCAGACCCTGCACCGATCCGTCTTCGCCATGCAGGCCGTGCAGCACGGGAAACAGGATGTCGATCCCCGGCAATTCATGCGGCGCCCCATGGGCCGGGATTGCCAGCATCCGGCCCTTTCCGCCCGGAACGAGGCAGATTTCGACGCCTGATGACGGTGTCGCTAGTATGCCGCCCTCGAAATTGCTCATCAGCCATTGTCCCTCCCGGGTGATGAAAACGGGGATGGCGTCATATTTTTCGGGCTTGAGCGCGCCCATGACGTTGGTTGCCGAAAGGATGGAAACCTCATGCTCGGCCGAGCGGCCGCCGAAGAGCACGGCGATGCGCAGCCTGTTTGGGGAAGGGGTCATGCAAGCCTCCGAAGCGATCTGGTGTTGAAAAGGTCAGGCGTCGACAGATATGCCGCGATTGGCGAAGAAGCAGTCGAAGAGGGCGAGCGGCAGCGTCACATCGGCCTGGCTCGCCTCGTCATGGCCGGACGGGTTGTGGAAGCGGATCGTCTCGTCGCTTGCTGACGTCACCAGCACCAGATGGCCGCCCTTCGATGGTGGCTGACGCTCCGGCCAGCGGATGCCCGAATGCACCGAGGCGATGAAGAAGCGCCGTTTCGATAGAAGCTCCGGAATGGCCGGTGTCTCGACGCCTGTCATCGTCTCCGCACTCAGCGCGAATCGGTCAGCGGCGAAGCGGACGAAGGGTGCGTAGATCAGCCCCTTGATCGAGGCATCGATCTCGTTGACGACATAACCGCCATAGGCCGTGCAGGCGCGGGCAAGCTCGAGGGTCGGATGGATCTCGCCGCGGGCGGCAAGCATCATCTTCAGGCAGGCCATGCCGCAGACATTGACCGCCCAGCGCGCATATTCCTCGATCGTGCCGGCGCCCGAACGGCGCCAGAGCGGATCACGCAACAGGGCCTGCGATCCCTCAGCAAGCACCGGCAGCGTCATGCCAGGTGTTTCCCATTGGCTGAAATAGGGCACGCCGCTCGGCTGCATTCTGTCGATCTCCCTGACACGCTGGTGAGATGGCGGGCAATCTTGGCTTTTTTCGAGGCGATGCCGCGCTTGCGATCAGCGCGGTGAAGTCCGTGGGAGAGCTGAGATCATTGCGCGGCTGGAACCGATTTGGACCGCCGAAGATGAGTTTTCCGGCGTCAGCCGGGAAGTCCGACGGGTCGCGCTTCTCAATCCGTGCTATTTCCCGCTTTCCGGCCAGATCGGCTGGCTGATGCTCTGCAGCAGTTCCGGTTCGACGCCGTCGATGCGGGCGATGACGGCTTTGGCCATTTCGCGGCCAGCCTGGCGCACGTCTTCCTGTACAGTGATGATCTCGGGGCGGATCCAGTTCAGGATCGGCACCGATTGCTTCGACACCATGTCGAGATCGCGGCCGAGCGCCTTGCCGGCAGCCTCGATGCCGGCATTGACGGCAATCGCCGCGCTGCCGGCCGAACAGACGATGCCGTCAGGGGCGTTTTCCGAGCGCATCATCACTTCGACGACGTCGCGGATATCGGCAAGCGGCGCATCGCTGTTGATACGCAGCGGCACTTCCTCGGCGCCGTAATCGTGCAGGCCGGTCTGGAAGCCGATGCGGATGTGGGCGTAATAGGTGAGCTTGCTTGGCGGCTGCAACAGGGCGATGCGGCGTCGGCCGCGCTTGACGAGCCGTTCCACCGCCTGGTGGGCGAAGGCTTCGTTGTTGAAATCGTGGAAGGGGTGGGTGAGACCCGCATCGGTGCGCCCATGCGTGGCGAAGGGCATGCCGCGCTCGGTCAGCAGACGCACGCGCGGATCGTCCGGCTCGATGCGCGAGATGATGACGCCGTCGGCCGAACCGGTATCGAGGATGTAGCGCACCGGCAGCATCGGATCCTTGCTGTGGGAATGCGGCGTGACAACGATATGATAGGGTGTGCCGGACAGGACCTCGGAAATGCCGAAGACCATCTGGCTCGAAAAGCCCATGATCTCTTCATCAATGCTGAGGACGAGGGCGATGACGTTGGTCTTGCCAGTGCGCAGGCGCACACCGGCCCTGTTCGGCTGGTAGCCGAGTTGGCGGGCGACCATGCGCACCCGCTCCTTGGTCTCCGCTCCGATGTCAGGCGCATCCTTCAGGGCGCGCGATACCGTCGTCACGCCGAGACCGGTCATGAAGGCGATCGTCTTCAACGTCGGGCGCTCGCGCGCCGTCGGCGTCGATACCGCTTGCCCGAAATTTCCCTTGTTTTCCATCCCTGTAGGCCTGCCTCGCGCGAATTGGTGTCGCTTATAGAGGCTTTTTCAAGCGCCGTAAGCCCGCCGCCTGCCAAAATCGCGCCTCGCTAAGGAATGCAATCTGTAACGATACAGTAGAAATGTCGAGGGCTTTTTCTTGTGTGCTTTGCAGCATTGTACGCATAGGTTGAATCCGTCGCTCAAGCTTTGTTTTTTTGCGCTTGCGAAAGGAATAAGGCGAAAGAAAAACCGATTGGCAAAATTTTCTCTGTGTTTTCATTGTGATAATCTGACTGCTCGATTCCGAGAGCGCATGACAAGATGCCGGCTTTAAGCGAATGACCGTCCGACCAGAAACAGGCACAAGTAGCAATTCCGCCTGTCGTGGAAAAATTTGCAGGCGGACGGTTGCGTGCTGAAATCGATTGATCTAAGTTTTTCCGGCAACGTTTCAGTGAGGGAGGAAAACTCATGAAAATCCGTATTATGGCAGCAATGCTTGCCGCTTCGGTCGCGCTTCCGTTCGGAGCCGCCAACGCCACCGATCTCGAAGTCACGCATTGGTGGACATCAGGTGGCGAATCGGCCGCCGTCGCCGAGCTGGCTAAGGCATTCGACGCCACCGGCAACCACTGGGTCGACGGCGCAATCGCCGGTTCCGGCGGCACTGCCCGTCCGATCATGATCAGCCGCATCACCGGCGGCGACCCGATGGGCGCCACGCAGTTCAACCATGGCCGCCAGGCTGAGGAACTCGTCCAGGCCGGCCTGATGCGCGACCTGACCGACGTGGCGACCGCAGAGCACTGGAAGGACATCATCCGTCCGGCGAGCCTGCTCGATTCCTGCACCATCGACGGCAAGATCTATTGCGCGCCCGTCAACATCCACTCCTGGCAGTGGCTGTGGCTTTCGAATGCCGCCTTCAAGAAGGCCGGCGTCGAGGTTCCGAAGAACTGGGACGAGTTCGTCGCTTCCGCTCCGGCTCTCGAAAAGGCCGGCATCATTCCGCTCGCCGTCGGCGGTCAGCCGTGGCAGGCGACAGGCGCGTTCGACGTGCTGATGGTTGCGGTTGCCGGCAAGGATACCTTCAACAAGGTCTTCAAGGACAAGGACGCGAAGGTTGCTGCCGGTCCTGAAATCGCCAAGGTCTTCAAGGCGGCCGACGATGCGCGGCGCATGGCCAAAGGCAGCAACGTCCAGGACTGGAACCAGGCCACCAACCTCGTCATCACAGGCAAGGCCGGCGGTCAGATCATGGGCGACTGGGCGCAGGGTGAATTCGCGCTCGCCGGTCAGAAGGCCGGTACCGATTATACCTGCCTGCCGGGCCTCGGCGTCAACGAGATCATCTCGACCGGCGGCGACGCCTTCTATTTCCCGCTGCTGAAGGACGCCGAAAAGTCCAAGGCGCAGGCCGTGCTTGCCAAGACCTTGCTCGATCCCAAGACCCAGGTTGCCTTCAACCTGAAGAAGGGTTCGCTGCCGGTTCGCGGCGACGTCGATCTCGCCGCCGCCAACGATTGCATGAAGAAGGGTCTCGAAATCCTGGCCAAGGGCAACGTGATCGAGGGCACCGACCAGTTGCTTTCGGCAGACAGCCAGAAGCAGAAGGAAGACCTCTTCTCCGAATTCTTCGCCAATCCGTCGATGACGCCTGAGGACGCTCAGAAGCGTTTTGCTGGGATCATCGCTTCGGCTGATTGATCGCTAGATTCGCCGCCTTTGCGATCCGGCTTCTCAAGAGCCGGATCGTGTCCCCGGACTGATGTTCGGCTGGCGGCGTCTTTCCGGCATCCCCGGCAAATCCCGGGGGCAGGGATGGGCAGACGGGCCAGGCTTGTTCTGTCACCGGTCGCAGTTGCGATTTGAGGAGAAGTGTTCATGACAGGTCAAGCGCAAGCAGGCCGGCCAATCAAGTTACTGCGCAATCTGAATGCCAAGATTGCGTCCATTCCGATGATCCTGACAGCGCTGGTGATTTTTGTCGGCGGCACGCTCTGGACTGTCTTTTATTCCTTCACGAATTCGAAGCTCCTTCCGCGATTGAGCTTCGTCGGCATTGATCAGTATGAGCGGCTTTGGGCCGCACCGCGCTGGGTAACGGCGATCGAGAATCTGGCTCTCTACGGCGTTCTTTCGCTGATCTTCAGCCTGGTCATCGGTTTCCTGCTTGCTGCGCTGATGGATCAGAAGATCCGTTTCGAAAATACGTTCCGCACCATCTTCCTCTACCCCTTCGCGCTGTCCTTCATCGTGACGGGCCTCGTCTGGCAGTGGATTCTGAACCCCGATTTCGGCATTCAGTCGGTTGTGCGTTCGCTCGGCTGGACGAGCTTCACCTTCAATCCGCTCTATACGCCCGAAATTGTCATCTACGGCATCCTGATCGCGGCGCTATGGCAGGGAACGGGTCTGGTCATGTGCCTGATGCTTGCCGGCTTGCGCGGCATCGACGAGGACATCTGGAAAGCGGCGCGCGTCGACGGCATTCCGATGTGGAAGACCTATCTCTTCATCGTCATTCCGATGATGCGGCCGGTCTTCATCACGACGATCGTCATCATCGCTTCCGGTATCGTCAAGGTCTACGATCTTGTCGTCGCCCAGACATCTGGCGGTCCCGGCATCTCCTCGGAAGTGCCAGCGAAATATGTCTACGACTACATGTTCCAGGCACAGAACCTGGGGCAGGGCTTCGCCGCCTCGACGATGATGCTGGTGACGGTCGCGATCATTATCGTCCCGTGGGCCTATTTGGAATTCGGAGGAGGGCGCAAGCGTGGCTGATACAGGAACTCTCAATACCGTTGCCGCTGGCATCGACGCCGTTGCACCGAGACTCGGCGAAGGTCCGAGCGGCGCTAAGCCGCGCCGGGCGCTGTCGTCGCGCAACATCATGCTCTACGGCACGCTGACTGTTGCGGCACTCTATTATCTGCTGCCGCTCTACGTGATGGTCGTGACTTCGCTGAAGGGCATGCCGGAAATCCGCCTCGGCAACATTTTCTCGCCGCCGATGGAGATCACCTTCGAACCTTGGGTGAAGGCCTGGGCGGAGGCCTGCACCGGGCTCAATTGCGATGGACTGTCGCGCGGGTTCTGGAATTCGGTGCGCATCACGGTGCCGTCGGTCATCATCTCGATCGCCATCGCCTCGGTGAACGGCTATGCATTGGCAAACTGGCGCTTCAAGGGGTCCGAGCTGTTCTTCTCGATCCTCATCGTCGGGGCGTTCATTCCCTATCAGGTGATGATCTATCCGATCGTCATCATCCTTCGCGAAATCGGCCTTTACGGCACGCTGAGCGGCCTCGTCATCGTGCATTCGATCTTCGGCATGCCGATCCTGACGCTGCTGTTTCGCAATTATTTCGTGTCCTTGCCGGAAGAGCTGTTCAAGGCGGCACGCGTCGACGGCGCGGGTTTCTGGCAGATCTTCCTGAAGATCATGGTGCCGATGTCGCTGCCGATCTTCGTCGTCGCTATGATCTTGCAGGTGACCGGTATCTGGAACGACTTCCTGTTCGGTGTGGTCTTCACCCGGCCGGATACCTATCCGATGACCGTGCAGCTCAACAACATCGTCAATTCCGTCCAGGGCGTGAAGGAATACAACGTCAACATGGCCGCGACGATCCTGACGGGTCTCGTGCCGTTGATCGTCTATTTCGTGTCGGGACGGCTTTTCGTCCGTGGCATCGCCGCCGGCGCAGTGAAGGGTTGATCCCATGAACATGAATTCAAGTGTCTCCAACTCAAGTGTCTCCATCAGGGATCTGTCGCTGAATTTCGGCTCGGTCAGCGTCCTCAAGGACCTGAACCTCGACATCAACGACGGCGAATTCCTGGTGCTGCTCGGTTCGTCCGGCTGCGGCAAGTCGACCTTGCTGAACTGCATTGCCGGCCTGCTCGACGCCTCGGAAGGGCAGATCTTCATCAAAGGCAAAAACGTCACCTGGGAAGAGCCGAAGGACCGCGGCATCGGCATGGTCTTCCAGTCCTATGCGCTTTATCCGCAGATGACGGTTGAAAAGAACCTCTCCTTCGGCCTTCGCGTCGCCAAGGTGCCGCAGGCCGAGATCGACAAGCGCGTGGCGCGTGCCTCCGAGATCCTGCAGATTCAGCCGCTCTTGAAGCGCAAGCCGGCCGAGCTTTCCGGCGGCCAGCGCCAGCGCGTGGCGATCGGCCGGGCGCTGGTTCGCGATGTCGACGTCTTCCTGTTCGACGAGCCGCTGTCCAACCTCGACGCCAAGCTGCGCTCGGAATTGCGCGTCGAAATCAAGCGCCTGCACCAGTCGCTGAAGAACACGATGATCTACGTGACGCACGACCAGATCGAGGCGCTGACGCTCGCCGATCGTATCGCCATCATGAAGAGCGGTATCATCCAGCAACTCGACGATCCGACGACGATCTACAACAAACCACGCAATCTCTTCGTCGCCGGCTTCATCGGCTCGCCGTCGATGAACTTCCTGCACGGCGAGTTGGTCAGCACAGGCGACGGCATTGCCTTTTCTGCCAACGGCGTCATTTTCTCGCTCGCTGCCTACGACGCCAGCGAGACGCTGCAACCCGGCCGCAAGGTGGTGCTCGGCGTTCGCCCCGAGCACATCAAGGTCAACGAGAATGCCGGCGGCGAAGAACATGACGCCACTGTCGATATCGAGGAGCCGATGGGCGCGGACAACCTTCTGTGGCTGAAACATGCCGGTCACACGATGTCGGTACGGGTCAACGGCGCGCGCCGCTTCAACGTCGGAGCCAAGGTGAAACTGAACTTCGACATGACGGTCGCCTCGGTCTTCGATGCCGAGAACGAGTTGCGACTTTAGAGATTTTTGCGGGCGGGGCCGGATGGTGTCGCCTGCTTGCTGCAAGGCTGTTTGTATGAATTCGACCGATGCTCAACCCTTCCTCAGGCGGGGGCAAGCCTGGCAAGATGCTTGCTCCGCTCTTCGTCATTCTCGGGCTTGACCCGAGGATCCATGCCGCAACTGCCGATGGATGCCGTGTGGATGCTCGGGTCAAGCCCGAGAATGACGGAGCGCGGGGCGGATGGAAGGGTCATGACGAACGACAATTACCGGACGGCGACCATGCGCGGTCCATTTCAAAAACGTAATTCGGAAACGATATCGTGACGCAACAATCGACCACCTCCAACATCGATCTTTCCGGTTCGTGGCAGCTCGCCTCCGTCGACGGCGAAATTCGCACCGCAATCATGCTGCCGGGCGACGTGCACACAGCGCTCCACCGCGCAAGCCTGATCCCCGACCCCTATTTCGGCCGCAACGAGGAAAAGGTGCAGTGGGTTGCCGAGCGCGAATGGGCGGTCGTGCGCAGCTTCACGCTTCCGGAGGTCGACGGCGACTGGTATCTCGATATCGATTATCTCGACACGGTCGCCAGCGTCTACGTCAATGGCTTTCTGGCGCTGGAAGCCGACAACAGCTTCCGCCGCTACCGGCCCGATGTCTCCAGCATGCTGAAATCAGGCGACAACTCGATCCGCATCGTCTTTGCCTCCAACATCGCCATCGGGGCCGAGCGGCAGAAGAAGCAGCCCTTCTACATTCCCTACAGTACCGGCAATTCACCGATTCCAGACGGCAATATGCTGCGCAAGCCGCAATGCCATTTCGGCTGGGACTGGAATATCGCCATCGCGCCGTTCGGCCTCTACGGCATGATCGCGCTGAAAAAACTCGAGACCGCGCGCATCGAGCATGTGGTCACCCGCCAAACCCATAATTTCGATGGTTCAGTCGATTTGACGGTGACGGCGACGCTGTTTTCCAAGGGGCCAAGCGTTGCCCAGGTCTATTTCGATCTCGACGGCGAGCGGGTGCGGCTCGATGTCGGGGTCCATGGCGAGACCCATGTCAACCATCTCTTTCATATCGACAATCCGCGCCTATGGTGGCCATCGGGCAGCGGCGACCAGGCGCTCTACAGGCTGTCCGTCGAATTGCCGACCGATGAGGTGACGAAGCAGATCGGTCTTCGCACCATCGAGCTGATCACCACGCCGGATGCATCAGGCAGCCGCTTCGCCTTCAAGGTCAACGGCCGCGAAATCTTCTGCCGCGGCGCCAACTGGATTCCGGCAGACGCGCTGTTTTCGCTCTCTTCGCCTGGAAAGACCGAGGACCTGCTGCAATCGGCCAAGGCCGCCAACATGAACATGATCCGCGTCTGGGGTGGTGGCCTCTACGAGCAGGATCATTTCTACGATCTCTGCGACCGGCTGGGCCTGATGGTCTGGCAGGACTTCATGTTCGCCTGCAACCTTTACCCTTCGACCGAAGACTTCCTCGACAATGTGACGATCGAGGTCGGTTACCAGGTGCGGCGGCTCTCCTCGCATCCTTCGATCGTGCTTTGGTGCGGCGACAACGAGCTGGTCGGGGCACTCACCTGGTTCGAAGAGTCCCGCAAGGACCGCGACCGCTATCTCGTCTCCTACGACCGGCTCAACCGCACGATCGAGCAGGCGGTGAAAAAGGCGCTGCCCGGGGCGCTCTGGTGGCCGTCGAGCCCGGCTTCGGGTTATCTCGATTTCGGCGATGCTTGGCATGCGGACGGCTCCGGCGACATGCATTACTGGTCGGTCTGGCACGAGAACAAGTCGTTCGACAATTATCGTTCGGTGCGCCCGCGCTTCTGCTCGGAATTCGGCTTCCAGTCCTATACCTCACTGCCCGTCATCAAGACCTATGCCGAGGAGAAGGACATGAACGTCGCTTCCCCGGTCATGGAGCTGCACCAGAAGAATGCTGGCGGCAACGAGCGCATCGCCGGCACGATGTTCCGCTATTTCCGCTTCCCCAAGGATTTTCCGAACTTCGTCTATCTCTCGCAGATCCAGCAGGGGCTGGCGATCAAGACGGCGGTGGAATACTGGCGGTCGCTCAAACCCCATTGCATGGGTACGATCTACTGGCAGCTGAACGACACCTGGCCGGTCGCCTCGTGGTCGAGCCTCGACTATGGCGGCCGCTGGAAGGCGATGCATTATCTCGTCAAGCGCTTCTTCCAGCCGGTCGCGGTCGCCGCCATTCCTTCCGACGACGGAAAGACGATCCGCTTCTCGCTGGTCAACGACACGCTTGCCGATGTCAACGTCGATCTTTCGATCTCGATCCTGACGATGAAGGGCGAGCGTCGGCATCTCAAGGACGTGCAGGCCATGTGCTCGCCGGATGCGGCAGTGACGGCGGCGAGCGTCGACATCGCCGATATTCCCGAGGGCACGCTGTTGGCCTGGAATTTCACCGCGTCGAACGGCATGGGCGGCGAGGGGCACTATATCCACGGCACCTATAAGGCATTGGAATTGGAGCCTTCGGGCCTGACCGTTACCCACGAATATGTCGAGGAGAGCGGCGCGATCGATATCAATGTCACCGCGAGGGGGCTTGCGCTGTTCGTGATGATCGAGACCGAGACGGACGGCAAATATTCCGACAACGCCTTCGATCTTGCGGCCGGCGAAAGCCGCTGCATCACCTTTACTCCGGCACGGCCGCTCGATCGCGGCGCGCTTCCGGAGTTCCGGTTCTATGACCTGCATTCCTGCCAGTCGGCGGATTGATCTTTGCAAGAATGGGCACGAGGCCCAAGGAGAACATGATGACGAAACTCAGCTACCAGCTTTATAGCGCCCGCAACTTCCAGCCCTATTCGGCGATTTTCGAAAAGCTTGGCAAGGCAGGTTATGCCGAGGTCGAGGGCTTCGGCGGCATCTATGCCGATCTCGACGATGCCGGCCTGAACAGCCTTCGCGCCGATCTCGACAAGAACGGCCTGCTCATGGCGACCGGTCATTTCAGCCCTGATTTCCTGGAGAAGGACGTGCAGAAGTCGCTGAACATTGCCAAGATTCTCGGCATGGATTCGATCTATGCGCCGCATCTGGCCGCCGACCAGCGCCCCTCCGACGCCGCCGGCTGGGTCGCCTTCGGCAAGCGCCTGCAGGAGATGAGCAAGCCCTATAAGGATGCCGGCTACGAATTCGGCTGGCACAATCATGAATTCGAATTCTTCAAGCTGCAGGACGGCTCGCGGCCGATCGAGCGCATCTTCGAAGGCGCGCCTGACATTTCCTGGGAAGCCGACATCGCTTGGGTCATCCGCGGCGGCGGCGATCCCTTCGCCTGGGTCGAAAAGCTCGGACCGCGCATCACCGCCGTGCACGTCAAGGACATCGCGCCGGCCGGCGAAGCGACGGATGAGGACGGCTGGGCCGATGTCGGCCACGGCAAGGTCGAGTGGGCGAAGCTGATGGCGGCGCTACGCGCCACCAAGGCCAAACACTTCGTCGTCGAACATGACAACCCTAAAGATATCGACCGCAATATCAGCCGCTCGATTGCATCCTTCCAGACTTATTGAGGCACATCATGACCAGGGAACTTGGCGTCGGCATCATCGGATGCGGCAACATCTCCACCACCTACTTTTCGCTGGCACCGCTCTTCAGAGGGCTGAAGGTGCTGGCCTGCGCCGATATCAACGTCCAGGCGGCCGAGGCGCGCGCCAAGGAATATGGCGTCAAAGCGCAGACGATCGACGCGCTTCTCGCCAATGACGAGATCGACGTCGTCGTCAACCTGACGATCCCGGATGCGCATTTCCGCGTGTCGAAGGCGATCCTCGAGGCCGGAAAACACGTCTATTCCGAAAAGCCGCTGGTGCTTTCGCTCGAAGAGGGCGAGGAGCTTCGCCGCATCGCCAAGGCAAAGAACCTTGCCGTCGGCTGCGCGCCGGACACTTTCCTCGGCGGCGCCCATCAGCTCGCCCGCAAGTTCATCGACGACGGCGGCATCGGCCGGGTGACGTCGGGCGCCTGCTACGTGATGAGCCCCGGCATGGAAATGTGGCATCCGAACCCGGATTTCTTCTTCCTGCCGGGGGGCGGCCCGATCCTCGATCTCGGCCCTTATTACATCGCCAACCTGATCAACCTGATCGGCCCGGTCAAACGTGTCGGCGGCATGACCTCGATGGCGTCGCCGACCCGGACGATCACCAGCCAGCCGCGCAACGGCGAGCTTATCCCGGTCAAGACGCCGACGACGATCCAGGCGCTGCTCGAATTCGTCAACGGCGCCACCGTGACGCTGACGGCGAGCTGGGACGTCTGGTCGCATCGTCATGCCAACATGGAGCTCTACGGCACCGACGGCTCGCTCTACGTGCCGGATCCGAACTTCTTCGGTGGTGTTGTCGAGGCAAGCGGCCGCGACAAGGAGATCAAGCCGCTCGACGCCTGGGAGCATCCGTTCGGCAAGATCAACCAGGAAAGCCCGAACGGATCGCGCGCCAATTACCGCACCGCCGGTCTTGCCGACATGGCGATGGCGCTGATCGAGGGCCGCGACGCGCGCTGCTCACTCGACCGCACCCTGCACGGCGTCGACGTCATGACCTCGATCCTGAAATCGGGCGAGGAAGGCCGTTTCATCGACCTGAGCACGACCTGCACCCAGCCGGCCGCGCTTGGCATCGAAGAGGCGCAGGCGCTGTTGAAGTGATAGGGTGATGCCCGGGGGTCTGCCCGGCACCCGTCCAACTCGTCATCCTCGGCCTTGTGCCGAGGATCTGCAAACAGCGCGGCAGATGTTCGGCACGAGGCCGAGCGTGACGAAAGTACAGGGTGTTCGCCAAAATCGCTTGTGGTGTATGAAGCAGGCACTCGCGGACCATCAAGACCGATATTTTAGCAAGGAGAGTCTCATGAGCTGGCAACCAGCCGCAGACCGTTATTCGAAAATGAAATACAACCGCACGGGCCGCTCCGGCCTGAAGCTGCCGGCCGTCTCGCTCGGCCTCTGGCACAATTTCGGCGGCGACACGTCGCATGACCGCAAGATCGACATGTGCCGCACCGCCTTCGATCTCGGCATTACCCATTTCGACCTCGCCAACAATTACGGTCCGCCTCCCGGCAGCGCCGAGACCGCCTTCGGCGAGATCCTGCGCACCGAATTTTCCGGGCTTCGCGACGAGCTGATCATCTCGTCCAAGGCCGGTTACGACATGTGGCCGGGACCCTATGGCGAGTGGGGCAGCCGAAAATACCTGATCGCCTCCTGCGACCAGAGCCTGAAGCGCATGGGCCTCGACTATGTCGATATTTTCTATTCACACCGTTTCGACCCGGACACGCCGCTCGAAGAAACCTGCGGCGCGCTCGACTATATCGTCCGTTCCGGCCGGGCGCTCTATGTCGGCATCTCCTCCTATAATTCGCAGCGGACGCGCGAAGCCGCCGCGATCCTCAAGGATCTCGGCACGCCGTGTCTGATCCATCAGCCGAGCTATTCGATGCTCAACCGCTGGGTCGAGAACGACCGGCTGCTCGATACGCTCGATGAGGTCGGCATGGGCTCGATCGTGTTCTCGCCGCTTGCCCAGGGCATGCTGACGACGAAATATCTCGGCGGCATTCCCGAAGATAGCCGTGCGGCGCAGAACCATTTTCTCAAGAGGGACTACATCCGTCCTTCGATCATCGACAATATCCGCAAGCTCAACGAGATCGCCGAAAGACGCGGCCAGACCCTGGCGCAGATGGCGATCGCCTGGGTGCTGCGCGGCGGACGCGTGACCTCAGCGCTGATCGGCGCCAGCCGCTCGTCGCAGATCGTCGATTGCGTCAAGGCGCTGGATAATCTTGAATTCGCGGCCGAGGAGCTTGCCGAGATCGACGTCTATGCCCGTGAGGCGGATATCAATCTTTGGGCGAAGTCGGCGGAACGGGAATAGGAAGGTCGAGCCGGAGTTTGCAGGACACTTCCGCCAACTCCCTCATTCCTGTGACCTCAGGGCTTTGCCCGAGGGATGTCACAGAAATCCAGCCGCCGCGCGTCGGCGCGGCGAAGAGAGTTCTTTCAGCCCAAGGACTTGGGCTGGCTGGATCTCTGTAACGAGCACAGAGATGAGGGTGGAGGACGAATTGGTGACATATCCCGGCCCACTTCTGACGTACGTACCACAACAATAACCTCGGAGGAGCCGCCCATGATCCGCAATCCCATCCTGCCGGGGTTCAACCCCGATCCGTCGATCTGCCGCGTCGGCGCGGATTACTACATCGCCACCTCGACATTCGAATGGTATCCCGGCGTGCAGATCCACCATTCGCGCGACCTGGTGAACTGGACGCTGGTGCGCCGGCCGCTGGAGCGCCGATCACAGCTCGACATGCGCGGCAATCCCGACAGCTGCGGCATCTGGGCGCCGTGTCTTTCCTATGCCGACGGGCAGTTCTGGCTGGTCTATACCGATGTCAAGCGTTTCGACGGCAGTTTCAAGGATGCGCCGAACTACATCGTGACGGCGCCCTCGATCGAGGCCGAATGGTCGGATCCCGTCTATGTCAACTCCTCCGGCTTCGATCCCTCGCTGTTCCACGACGATGACGGCCGCAAGTGGTTCCTCAACATGCAATGGAACCACCGCACCGAGAGCTATGGCGGCTCGCCAAAATCGCCGGCCTTCGATGGCATCCTGCTGCAGGAATGGGACCCGGCGACGAAGGCGCTGACGGGGCCGATCAAGAATATCTTCGCCGGCAGCCCGCTCGGCCTCGTCGAGGGCCCTCATCTCTTCAAGAAGAACGGCTGGTATTATCTGACCACCGCCGAGGGTGGCACCGGTTACGACCACGCCGTCACCATGGCGCGCTCGCGCAACATCGACGGACCCTATGAGATGCATCCGAACATGCATCTTATCACCTCCAAGGACCATCCGGGCGCGGTGCTGCAGCGGGCAGGGCACGGCCAATATGTCGAAACATCAGACGGTGAGGCCTATCACACCCATCTTTGCGGCCGGCCGCTGCCGCCGAAGCGGCGCTGCACGCTGGGGCGAGAGACATCCTTACAGAAATGCGTCTGGCGCGACGACGACTGGCTCTATCTCGAAAATGGCACCTCAGTGCCCGATGTCGATGTGCCGGG
This sequence comes from Rhizobium sp. NZLR10, assembly GCF_019685125.1. NCBI lineage: Bacteria > Pseudomonadati > Pseudomonadota > Alphaproteobacteria > Hyphomicrobiales > Rhizobiaceae > Rhizobium > Rhizobium sp. NZLR10. Next base: position 168,856 of record NZ_JABDWE010000016.1, read on the forward strand.
CCTTTTTAATGCCGTGCCTGCGGAAAGGCCGATGCGCAGCGAATACAGCTTCGACGGCGGCGCGCTGCCTGCCGATTTCCAATGGCTGCGCACGCCCGAGCCCGCGCGCATCTTCAACCTGACGGACCGCCCGGGCCATCTCAGGCTGATTGCGCGCGAAAGCATCGGCTCCTGGTTCGAGCAGTCGCTGGTCGCCCGTCGACAGGAACATCACAGCTTCCGCGCCGAAACCGTGGTCGAGTTCTCGCCCGACACCTATCAGCAAGTGGCAGGGCTGACGCACTACTATAACCGCCATAAATTTCACGCCGTCGCGGTAACGCTGCACGAAACACTCGGCCGTTGCGTGACAATCCTCTCCTGCAACGGCGACTATCCGAACGGCCGCTTGAGCTTTCCGGCCGAAAGCGGTGTGGCGATCGCTGCCGAGGGCCGCGTGCAGCTCGCCATGGAAATCCGCGAGAACGACCTGCAATTCTTCTGGCAGACCGAAGGCAAGGGCGCCTGGCAGCCGATCGGTCCGGTCCTCGACGCCGGCATGATTTCCGACGAAGGCGGACGCGGCGAACACGGCTCCTTCACCGGCGCCTTTGCCGGTGTGTTTGCCTTCGATACGTCGGGGCGAGGGAAGGTCGCGGATTTCGACTGGTTCAATTATGACGAGTTGTGAGGGGCACTTCCTGCCACCCGCCCTCGTCCTTCGAGGCTCCGGCCTTTGGCCTACGCCCCGCACGCAAAAAGAAAGCCGGCGCAAGGCCGGCTAAGACGAACGCGGCTGAACAGGGGATGCTGGCGGGTTCCAAGCACTTCGTGACTGAACAATAACTTTCACTACATGCCGAGGCAGCGAAAAAGGGTGCAACGAGAACACCGGAGATGGCTCCGCAAAAGGGTGGGCGGCGGGGCGGATGCCGTGCTGGCCTCGGCTTTCTTATCGGACATCAAGATCACCGGATGATGACATCCGAAACCGGCTGCTGTCTTTCTTTTCGCCGAAGGGATCAGCTCGTTTCAAAGATCCGATGCCGGCTATGTCGGCGGGCCGGCTGCGTTAACGGCCATGGTGTTAGCAGGGCGCGAATGCTGTGTTCACGTCTCCAAGGATGTCAAAGCGTCATGAAGGGCCTATATAGCGGGCCAAAAGTAACATCTGAGAATCCGCAAGAGTATCGCATGGCCCCCATCATTTCCGTTCAGAATCTCACCAAGACCTACGCCAATGGGTTCGAGGCCCTGAAAGGCATCAACCTCGACGTCGAGAAGGGCGAGATCCTGGCGCTGCTCGGGCCGAACGGTGCGGGCAAGACGACGTTGATTTCGATCATCTGCGGCATCGCCAATCCGAGCGGCGGCCAGGTGCTGGTCGCCGGCCACGATGTCGTGAAGGATTTCCGCGCCACCCGCGGAATGATCGGGCTGGTGCCGCAGGAGCTGACCACCGATCAGTTCGAGACGGTGTTCAATACAGTCAGTTTCTCGCGCGGGCTGCACGGCAAGAAAGCCAATCCCGCCCATATCGAGAAGGTGCTGCGCGCACTTTCGCTCTGGGACAAGAAGGACAATATGCTGCGCCAGCTGTCGGGCGGCATGAAGCGGCGAGTGTTGATCGCCAAGGCGCTCTCGCATGAGCCGGATATCCTTTTCCTCGACGAGCCGACCGCCGGCGTCGACGTGACGCTGCGCAAGGACATGTGGAATGTCGTTCAGGAGCTTCGGGCCTCGGGCGTCACCATCATCCTGACCACCCATTATATCGAGGAGGCCGAGGAGATCGCCGACCGCGTCGGTGTGATCAATGGCGGCCAATTGCTGCTCGTCGAAGACAAGGTGGCGCTGATGGCCAAGCTCGGCCGCAAGCAGCTGATTCTCGATCTCACCGAGCCGCTCGAGCGGCTTCCGGATTGTTTTGCCGGCAACGGACTGACACTGGAAGTCGGCGGCAGCCGGCTGACTTACGATTTCGACGCCGACAACGAGCAGGAGAGCATCGCGACGCTGCTGACCCGGCTGGGTGAAAACAATATCCATTTCAAGGATCTCTCGACGCGGCAGAGCACGCTGGAAGACATCTTCGTGGCGCTGGTAGGAGCAGACAAATGAACGTCGAGGCGATCAAATCGATCTATTTCTTCGAGATGGCGCGCACGCGCCGCACGCTGCTGCAAAGCGTCATCTCGCCCGTCATTTCGACCTCGCTCTATTTCATCGTCTTTGGCGCCGCGGTCGGCTCGCGCATCCAGGAGGTGGAGGGCGTATCCTACGGCGCCTTCATCACGCCGGGCCTCATCATGCTGACGCTGCTCGGCCAATGCATCAGCAACGGCTCCTTCGGGATCTATTTCCCGAAATTCACCGGCACGATCTATGAGGTGCTGTCGGCGCCGGTGGCGATGACGGAGATTCTGCTCGGTTATGTCGGGGCGGCGGCAACCAAGGGGATGCTCATCGGCTTCATCATCCTCCTGACAGCCAATCTCTTCGTCGATGTCAGGATCGAACATCCCTTCATGATGATCCTGTTCTTCCTGCTGACGGCAATCACCTTCAGCCTGTTCGGCTTCATGATCGGCATCTGGGCCGGCAATTTTGAACAGCTGAACCTCATTCCCATGCTGGTCGTGCCGCCGCTGACCTTCCTTGGCGGCAGCTTCTATTCGGTCAATATGCTGCCGCCGTTCTGGCAGGCGGTCAGCCACCTCAATCCGGTGCTCTATCTCGTCAGCGGCTTCCGCTGGAGTTTTTACGGGATCGCCGATGTCAACCCGGCGATCAGCCTGGCGATGATCACGGTATTCCTGATGATCTGCCTGGGAACACTCGGCTGGATCTTCAAGACCGGCTACCGGCTGCGCAATTGATCGCTTCCTGAATAGCATCATCGGGAAAGCCGATGATGCTATCGGTTTCTTCCGTTTTTCTTCCGCTTCGACCCGAGGCATCTGCTCTCTCATTCAAATGGAGATGCGAGATGACTAAAATCAGGATCGAAGGTGCGAAGGTGTTGATCGTCGGCGGCAGCTCGGGCATGGGATTGGCGCTTGCTAGGCGCCTGCTCGATGAGGGGGCGTCGGTGACGATCGCCGGGCGCAATAAAGAGAGGCTTGCGGCGGCTTGCCGCCAGCTCGGCGACCATCCGAAACTCGGGGCGTGCGCTGTCGATATATCGCGGGAGGAGGAGGTCGCGGCGCTGTTTCGGGATAGCGGACCGGTCGACCATATCGTCAGCACGGCCGCCGATATTGAAGGCGCCTATCAGTTGCTGCCGTCGATCGAGCTTGCCGCAGCGCAACGGGTGGTCGAGAGCAAGTTCTACGGGCCGCTGCTGCTGGCGAAATATGGCGCCGCCCATCTGCCGCCGTCAGGATCGATCACCTTTACGTCAGGTATCGCGGCCTATCGACCGGCGGCGCGCGGATCTGTGGTCGCCGCCGTCAATGCGGCACTCGAAGGTCTGGTCAGGGCGCTCGCCGTCGAACTGGCACCGCTCCGTATCAATGCCGTGTCGCCGGGATGGGTGGATACGCCGATCTGGAGCGTCGTTGCGGGTGACGCCAAGCAGGCAACGCTAGAGGCGATGGCGCAGCGCCTGCCGGCCGGGCGTGTCGGCCAGCCGGAAGATATCGCCGATGCGATCCGCTTCCTGATCGGCAACGGTTTCACCACAGGCACTATTCTGCATGTCGAAGGCGGGCATCGGCTGGTCTGACCGGTGAAAGCTCTTCGCTGGCCGATTGCAGCAGGAGGGTGAGCGCCGGCGGCTGAACCCGCCTGCGCCGCCACATCATCACCAGCGAGGCGGCCAGCGGTTGGCCCGGCCAAGGCAGTTCGACGACATCGTCGCGCGAAGCGGACGCCCCGACCGCGAGACACGGGACTAGGCCGTAGCCGGCGCCTGATGCAACGAGGCGGATGATCGTTGCGACGCTGTCGGCTTCCGCGACAATGGCCGGCGCATTCAAGCCTGCTTCTGCAAAGGCGGTATCGAACAGGTGGCGATAGATGCAGCCGGCTGCGGTCGCGATGAACGGGGCGGTGCGCAGCGCTAAGAGGCTTGCCGGCGGCTGGGCTTGCGAGTTGCGGCCGGCGATCAACACCAGCGGCTCGCTGGAGATGCGGCGCGTCGCGAAGCGCTCGTTCTGCTGGCCGCGATCGAAGGTGAAGGCGACGTCGATCGAGCCGTGCTGCAATTGCGCATGCAATTCGCTACTGCCGCCAACCTTGAGTTTGAGAGCAAGGCCGGGGTTCTGCCTACCGAAGAGGGAGAGCCAGTGCGCCAGCCTTTCAGTGGCGATGGTTTCGAGCGTGCCCAGTATGACAGATTGTTCGGCATTGCCGGCGGCAGAGCGGACGGCGTCCTTCGCCTCGCTATTCAGCGCCAAGATCTCTTCCGCATAGGCCTTCAAGGCTGCTGCTGCCGGCGTGGGGATGACGCCTTGCCGGGATCGGAGAAAGAGCTCGGCGCCCAATTCCTCTTCCAGCGCCTGTATCTGATCGCTGAGGCTCGATTGGGCGAGATTGACCTCGGCGGCGGCGCGGGTGAGGTTTCCGTGGTGGATGACCGCAAGGAACGTCTTCAGTTGTCGTGGAGTCATGTCAGGTTCCGGCATTGCGCAGGCGCAGAATATCAGCAAAGAGGACCGGCCGGCAATGGAGCAGCGTTTGGCTAAGAAGCGCCGCAATTTTAACACGAAAAATATCCAGCGTTGCTGTCACCGGTCGCGGGGGCAAGGGGATGATCACCAGCAGCGTGTTTGAATTCTTCGCGATTGCCACGCTTCTCTGCTTAAACCCACAAGAAAATCGGTCGCACGAGGCCGCAGCGCCCGTCAAAGCCAGACCTCAGTCGCGCATGCGCAGTTCGTCGGTCTGCATCTGCAGGGAACCCAGCGTTTCCAGAAAGCTCATGCCGAGCAGGCTCTGGTCGAGCCGGCCGTCCTCGGCGACGCTGGCTGCGACATTGTCGCGGACGATCGGGCCGATTGCCACCTGATCGAGCGTGAGGGGTGCTGCGCGGCCACGACCGTTGGCGGTCATGATGGTCATGGAATAGGTGAGGCGGGAGAGATCGATCCCGATCCGCTCGGCATCTTCGCGCGACAGCGCCACCATGCTGGCGCCGGTATCGACGAGCATCTGGATCGTTTGGCCGTTGACAGCGACATCGGCTTCGAAATGGCCGTTCAGCAGCTTGTGCAGAATGATCTCCTGGCCGCCCTCGCTGGTGGTGACGACGACGGCGCGGCCGGGAACGAGGCCGGCGAGCAGCCTGTTGCCGACGCCGAGTGCTTCCTGGCGATAGAGATAGACGGTCGCGAGCGTCAGGATGATGACCAGCCAGATCATCATCTGGCGCACTGTTTCGCCAATGCTGCGCCGGCTCGCCCAAATGCCGGCCGACAACATCAGTGCGATCGGCAGCAGATAGACGACACGGCCGAAATCATCGCTCTGCAGGCCGAGGATCCGGCTGCTGTCATTGCTGACGATCAGCACGGCAAGGCCGAGGCCGATGACGACGAGAAAGACGGTCAAACGGATCATAAAGGCCGCTCCGGCCGGCTGGAAAGGCCCGTTTTCCTGTGGTTCGATACCGCGGCGGCGCCTGCAAGCCTTGCCGGCAGCAGCGCCATGATCCCTCTTCGCTCGGTGTCGGAGTAGCTCACCCAGCTGCCGATTTCCTGAAGAGTCCGGCCGCATCCGGCGCAAAATCCGGTGGCGGGCTCCAGGGAGCAGAGGTGAATGCAGGGTGTTTGCATGAGCGATATATCGGAGTTTCAAAGAGCCGTGGCAAGGGCGCAAAGGCTGGCGATCTCGCAAATTTGCTGCGTCGCGCCCAGCGTGTCGCCGGTGTGGCCTGCAAGCTTGCGGCGGATGAATGCGGTGAAGGCAAGCCCTGCGATGCCCGTGGCAAGCAGGCTTGCGACCAGCGGCCGCAAGCCGAAGGCAGGCCAGATCAGAAGTGCTGCAACGAGGCCGGCCGAAGCGAGCGCAAACTGCATCGCCGCCTCGTCCGGCTGGCCGGTCGAGGCGGCGACGCCATCGGCCTTTGCCGGCGGCAGCCGCTGCCAGTGCCAGGCGATGGCCCCGCGGCTGAGCGCCGCGACGGCGGGAATGGCAAGGGCCGATGTGAGCGGCGAGGCGTGGCGGGCGATGGCGGCAAGTGCTGCGGCGCGGATCGCGAAGGAGAGGATCAGCGCTATCGCTCCATAGGTGCCGATCCGGCTGTCCTTCATGATGACGAGGCTGTGCTCGCGGCTCTTGCCGCCGCCAATGCCATCGGCCGTATCGGCCAGCCCGTCCTCGTGCAGCGCGCCGGTGGCGAGAACCTGGATCGAAAGCGCGATCAGGGCCGCCATCAGCGGATCGGCATGCAGCCCCAAAGCCAAGAGGAGGGCAAGCGCGGGGACGAAGCCGATGACGATGCCGGCGAAGGGAAAAGCGCGCACCAGTCTGCCGAGCCTGCCGTCATAGCCTTTGAACAGCGATTGCGGCATGGGAATGCGGCTGAGGAAGGCGACGGCGCGGGCGGTATCGACCGCAAGGTCCTTGATCTTCATTCTGCTTCGTTCTGCCGTAGGTTTCGGCGTATGGTCGCGGGCGCGCTTTTGGAGTTGTTCGCCTCGTCGGCCCGCTTTAAGAGAGTTGCGACCCGCAAAGAAGCTGATTTGCGTGAAAAAAACAAGAATACCCGGATTCATAGGAAAACCGCACAGATGAGCGTTTCAGGCCTGCCGTTCGACGATTTCCGTACCCTGCTTCGTGACCTGCCGGGGCCGGATGCCCGTGCGCTGGTGGCGGCGCGCGAACGTGACGCGCAACTGACCAAGCCGCCGGGCGCGCTCGGACGGCTCGAGGAAATCGCCTTCTGGCTTGCCGCCTGGACGGGCCGAACCCCTGCCGTCAACCGGCCGCTGGTGGCGATCTTTGCCGGTAATCACGGCGTCACCAGGCAGGGAATCACGCCGTTTCCGCCGGCAGTGACGCAGCAGATGGTCGAGAACTTTGCGGCCGGGGGTGCTGCGATCAATCAGATCTGTGTCGCCTATGATCTCGGGTTGAAAGTCTTCGACCTGGCGCTGGATTATCCCACCGGCGACATCACCGAAGAGGCAGCGCTTTCCGAGCGCGATTGCGCCGCGACGATGGCCTTCGGCATGGAGGCGATCGCCGGCGGCACCGACCTGCTGTGCATCGGCGAAATGGGCATCGGCAATACGACGATCGCGGCGGCCATCAACTATGCGCTCTACGGTGGTTCGGCGCGAGACTGGGTTGGGCCCGGCACCGGTTCCGCAGGCGAGATGCTGGAGCGCAAGATCGCGGCGGTGGAAAAGGCAGTGGCGTTGCATGGCGATCACCTCGATGATCCGCTCGAGATCATGCGGCGGCTTGGCGGCCGCGAGATCGCGGCGATGGCCGGGGCCATTCTCGCCGCCCGCATGGAACGCATTCCTGTGCTGATCGACGGTTATGTTGCGACCGCGGCGGCGGCAATCCTGAAAGCTGCCAATCCGTCCGCGCTCGATCATTGCCTGATCGGCCATGTCTCCGGCGAACCCGGACACCTGCGCTCGATCGAGATGCTCGGCAAGACGCCGCTTCTGGCGCTCGGCATGCGGCTCGGCGAAGGCACCGGGGCAGCGCTTGCCGCAGGGATCGTCAAGGCCGCTGCCGCCTGCCATTCCGGCATGGCGACCTTCGCCCAGGCGGGTGTCACGAATAAGCATTAAAGAATGTCGCGCAAAAGTGTGCCGCGGTTTTGCGATAGCGACATGCGTAAAAACAAAGACCTAACAGGCTGCTGAAAAACCCACTGGCTTTTGGGCTGGACACATGATTCCATCTTGCAAGTGATTTCGAGGGAATTTGGATGCGCGGCGGGGATGATCGGACGGGGTCGCTGTTTTCGTATGTCGACCTT